>CAIJMU010000145.1 GCA_903821875.1 uncultured Spirochaetota bacterium | reverse complement strand
TTTGGGTTTTGGGCTGGTGCGGGGGTTGGGCTGGTGCGGGGCTTGGGCTGGTGCGGGGCTTGGGCTGGTGTGGGGCAGCGGATGTCGGGGGCCGGGGCTTGTCCCCGCATCGGGGTAGCCCGGCATCGATCACTCAAGCGTGGAAGCTTCCGGAGGCAGGCTTTCCATGGGTTCTTCAGAAGGCGGCAGGTCAGAAGCTGCCTGGGCGGCCGTAGGCGCAGCTAGGTAGGGATGCATTGTGGAAGCTGAAGGCTCCGTAGCTGCTGTGGCTGCCGTGGCTGCTGCGGCAGGCGCAGGTGAATCAGGTGGCTCGGCGGGCGCACCTGGCGCGACAGCCCCGCCCCTGCCGTAGCGCCTGGACAGGAAGGCGTAGCGCTCCGCCAGTATCCTGGATTTTCCATACCAATTGGGTCTGTATTTTATGGGAGAGGACAGGATGGCAAGCAGCCTCGCGCCCTCGTCGCGAGTCAGGGAACCCGTCCCCTTTCCGTACCAGTGCCGCGCCGCGGCCTCGATGCCGAAGATGCCCTTGCCCCACTCGGCGTAGCCGAAGTAGAGCTCGAGGATGCGGTCCTTCCCCAGGATGGCCTCGAGCTCGATCGTGACAATTGCCTCGAGATATTTCCGCAGGTAGCTCTTTTCCGGCACGAGGAAGAGGGTCCTGGCGGTCTGCATCGAGAGGGTGGATCCCCCGTAGAGGGGTTCCGACAGGCTCCTGTTGATCTCCATGGCACGCTTGATGGCTTCGAGATCGAAGCCGTGGTGCTCGCGGAAACGGTGGTCCTCGACGGCAATCAGCATCGTCGTCAGCCAGGGAGGGATGGAGCGGAGGTGGAGTGGCTGCGGAGGCGCGAGCTTCCAGCCGTCTGTCCAGGCCCTGTAGGCCATCAGGACCGTGGCGGGGGGGTCGACCCTCGTGAAGGAAATGACCAGGAGGGTCGTGAAGGATATCCAGGCGAGATGGAATCCAATGAATAGGTACAAGGCCGTGCGGAGGATGCGGAGAGGGAGAGGAGGGGCGCGTCGGGCGGAGGGAGCGGCGGTTCCAGCGGCGGGGACAAGGGCTCCGGGCAGCTCCAGACCGGAAAGGCCTTCAGCCAGGCTCAGCTCAAGCGCGCGAGCGACCCTGGCAGAGGCAAAATCCCAAGGCCACCAGGGCCGCCTTCGCAGGATGTAGCGGGCAGGCCTCGGAACGGAGCGGATCATGCCTAGCGGATTTCGAGGTAGTAGCGTTCGATGTAGGCAGCACGGTCCTTGGCCTGCCTGTACCAGGTCGAGCGGGGCCAGAAGTCGAGGAGCTTCGAATAGGCGGCGAAGGCAGCCTTTACGTCGCGCTTCGGTCCGTTGATTTCCAGGGCCTGGCCCAGGAGCCAGTACAGCTCGTCGCTGCCACCGGGAAGAAGGACGAGGAGGCGCTCGAGGGCGGCCAGGGCGGTTTCGCCCTTGTTGGCGGCGAGTTCCGCGCGGGCTGTCGCCAGAAGGCCTTCGGGGCTGTCTGCCGCCACGGCCCTGGCTGCGCCTGGCGCAGCAGCCGCTGCGTTCGCTGCGTTCGCTTCTGGCGTGGAAGCCATGACATTCGATCCGCCGGCAGCCCTGGCTCCAGAAGTACCAGTTAGGACGTTCACGGGGGCAGGGGCAGGGGCCGCGGCTCCGCTGCCCTTGGGAGCAATGCTGAGACGCACGACCTCGTCGCTCGAGGTGCCGCGCTCGAGATCCTGCTTCATGAAGCGGAGATTGTATTCGCCAACCTTGAGGGCGGCGACGGCAAAGAGGGCGCCGCTTCCCTCGAAGCGCCTCGACACATACTGCACGCCATCCTTGGCATCGCGCTCCCCGAGATAGACCCAGCCTGTTCCCACGAAGGGAACCTCGACCTGTTGTCCGACCTCGGCGGCGAGGCTTCGCGTCGGGGCGACCGGCTCGCTGGCCTTGACCACTGGAGCCAGGGAGGCTGGACTCGAGGGTACGACCTCGACCAGGGCGGCTACCTCGGCCTTCTTCTGAGGGACAGCGAGGGAAGGCGGGGCGGCCGGGGCGACCTTGGTGGGCTTTTTAGCGGCCGCGGGAGGAGGAGCGGCAGCCGTGCCTGCTGCAGCGAGGGCTGCTGCTGCGGGAATGGCGACCTTGGCCGCTGCCATGCCTGCGGGACCAGGGGCTGCGGCTACTCCCGCCGCTGTAGGAATAGTCGCCGTGGCGGGAGTGGCTGCAGGGGGAACGACTGCCAGGGAGGCTATCGGCGCTGGCTCCGCAAGCGCCTGAGGCGGGGCCGACAGAGGGGCTGCCGACTGGCGAAAGGTCGAAAGGAATTCGGGGAGATCGGGGTGGAGGGCCAGAGGCAGGATTACAGGCTCGGGGAGGCTCAGGACGAGGACAACCCTCGAGGAGGGCTCCAGCCTCGGAGCCAGGCCGAAGTCAGCGAGGTCGGCCGCGCCTGGAAGGTCCCCAGGAAGGGCTGCCAGCCGGGCAGCAAGAAAAAGCGCCGTACTGGCTGCGAGGAAGCCTCTGGGTGAAATCCCGACCCTCATCGGACCGTCCCGAAGAGGAGGTCTACAGCCTCGTCGTTGCGCCTTTCGATGGCAGAGAGGAAGCGTGGATCGTGGGTTGGCGCCAGGCGCTTCATGTCCGCCTCAGTATACGGACTCCTGGACTCCCTTTCCACGGGAGGGGTGAGATCGAGGGCCGGGTCGGGGGGAAGCATGAAGCGGGCCGCCGCCTCCCTCCCCTCAGCAGTGATCGCGGGCAGGGCGTCGACCAGCTTCGGGGGCTCGGCCTGGGAAACGAGGGAGGCTACAGCCACTGCTATACCAATTATGAGGGATGCGGCAATGGAACCGACTACAAGTTTGTTCGAGACGAGGTTCGCGAGAAGACCCCGGAAATCGATCGAGGTCTTTTCGGAAACCCCGCTGATGTGGGGGCCAAGCGCGTTGGCGTTGAGGCTCTCGTCAGCGTCGGGGCTCCCGTCCTCGAGGGAGTAGAAGGGTTCGGCTCCTCCCTTGGGCGCCGACTTCTTCTTTGGCAGGAAGGGCAGTTTTCCAACAAGACCGCCGAGCTTTGAGACGAGGTCGGGAGGAAGGACGGGAAGGGCCATCGCCTCAACCCTCGGGGGAAGAGGCCATCACGCCTCCCCCGATATCCGGAGCAGGAACCGCTGGCTCGGCTGGCACGGCCGGTCCTGCAGCGACCACTGGATCGCCGGCCCGCTTCGCGGCTGAGCGGCCACCTCGCGCGGCTGCCCTCTCCTCGCCGGGCGGGAGCTCCCGGCCCTCCTCGTACTCCACCTCCTCGTCCCCCATGTCGGGATCGAACTCCCCGACGCGTGCCGCTCCTGCATCGTCGCTTTCGGCCTTGAGCCTGATGGCTATGGCCTTGGTGACGCCGGACTCCTCCATCGTGACGCCCAGGAGGGCGTCCGCGCCGGTGACGGTCTTCTTGTTGTGGGTAATTACGACGAACTGGCTCGCGGTGCCGAACTCGCGGAGGAGGTTGACGAAGCGGATGACGTTGGGCTCGTCGAGGGCGGCGTCGATCTCGTCGAGGAAGCAGAAGGGCGAGGGCCGTACCATGTAGGTCGCGAAGAGCATGGCGATGGCCGTCATGGTCTTCTCCCCACCCGACAGGAGCGATATCGCCTCGAGCTTCTTGCCAGGGGGCTGGGCGTAGATCTCGATGCCAGACTCAAGGACGTGATCGGTATCGACGAGGCGGAGCTCACCGCGACCGCCGCCGAAGAGCCGCCTGAACATGTTGTGGAAGTTCTTCTTGATGCGGTTGTAGGTATTCAGGAACAATTCGGCGCTCTCGTTCCGTATCTCGTCGGTTATGCGCTTCAGGTCAGCCTTGGCGGCCTCGAGGTCTGCAAGCTGCCCCGACAGGAAATCGTAGCGCTCCTTGACCTCGCCGTACTCCTCGGGCGCCATCAGGTTGACTGAACCGAGGTCCTTGAGCTTCTGGCGAAGCTCGGCCAGCGCGTCGCGGAGCTCGGAGACCGGCGTGCGTATCTCGAACATGCGCGTCTCGAACTCCATGAGGTCGCGCGAGTACTGCTCGGTGAAGTTCTCCTTGACGTTGCGGATCTCGGTCTCGGTCTGGGCGAGGCCGAGATGGAGGCGCTCGAGATCCATCGCAAAGGAACCAAGTCGTTCCATCTTTTTCTTGAGATCGTCCTGGCGCTTGGAGAGGTCGGAGTTCTTGACCGAGATGTCGCGCTCGAGACGGGCGACCTCCTCCTGGAGCGCCTTCCCCTTCTTCTCGATGTCGACGAGCTCGCCGTCGAGGTCGCCGAGCTCCTCCTCGGATTCGGCGAGGCGCTTGCCCTCGAGGAAGATCTCGTTCTCGAGTTCCTTGAGGTAGGCCTCCTGCGAGGAGATCTCGCGTCGCAGCATGGAGAGGGACTCGGCTCCTGCCTGGGCCTGGGTCTCGACGCGGATGCGGTTGCCACGAAGCTCCTCGAGGGTCGCCCGGTACTCGGAGATCTTTCCGGAGAGCGCGAGGTTCTCGCCGCGGAGCGAGCTGATGCGGGTCCGGCGCGCGCCTACGCCCTCGTCGCAGGCGGCGATCTCGCGGTCAATGGCGCGCTTCTTGGTAATTATGCCTTCCGGGGAGAGGAACTCGTCGATGAAGGAGGGCGTGGTGCGGCGGTACTCGCCGAAGCGGTCCCTGAGCTCGAGCGCGGTGGCCAGCGCCTCCGCGACCGCGTCGCGGGCGCCCTCGATGCGGGCCCGGGCCTCGTCGGCGCGGAAATCGGCCAGGCGCGCGAGGTCCTCGAGGATGGCCGCCTTTCCCGACAGCCGTGTTTCCAGGAGGCCCAGGAGGCCCTCGATGGAAGCCTCGGCGCGGGCGCGCTCGCTTGCGGAGTAGCCCGATTCCTTGAGGCGCTGGTCGAGCTGGCCCACGATGTCGTCGGTGATGGCGTCGAGGCGCCTGCGGGCATCGGCCCTGCCCTCTTCGAGACCGAGGATTTCCTCCTCGGCCTTCCTGATTAGTCCTTCATTTTCGGCCACGCGCCGCTCGGCTGCGACCACGTTGGCCTCGAACTCGCTGATGTTGGCCTGGATCTCGCGGAGGCGGGCCTTGAGGGAGGCGAGCTCGCCCTCCTTCTCGGCTTCTTCTTCCCGGAAACCCTCGATCTTGCCACGCACCGACGTGGCGCGGAGTTCTGCCTGGGCCATCTTGCCCCGTGCCTCGAGCACCCGCTCCGACAGGAGCCTGCGCTGCTTTTCCATCCCGATCTTCTCGGTGGCGAGCCTGATGACTTCCTTCTGGTGGTCGACTAAGGCAGACTCCATCCCGTTGACGATGTCGAGGTTCTCTTCGAGGGAGAGGTTGATGCCGTCGATCTCTGCCTTGAGACTGTCCCGGGCCTTGGTCTTGGCGGCGATGTCAGTGTCCCTGCGGTCCTTTTCCTGGACGAACTGCCTGAGGCGGAGGAGGTGGAGGTCGAGCTCCGCCTGGAAGGTCTGTTCGCGCCAGGCCCGGTATTTCAGGGTCTTCTCCGACTGTGACTTGAGGGTGTCGTGGCTCCGCTTGACCTCGCCGAGGATGCCGGCTACCTGCCGCATGTTTTCTTCGGTGTGGTTGAGCTTGATCTCAGCCTCGCGGGAGCGGACCTTGTGCTTGGTTATCCCGGCGGCCTCTTCGAAGAGGTAGCGCCTCTCTTCTGGCTTCGAGGAGAGGATCTGGTCGATCTTGCCCTGCTCCATGACCGAGTAGGCAGACTTGCCGATACCGGTATCCCAGAACAGCTCGCGGACTTCCTTGAGCTTGGCGACCTGCCCGTTGATGGCGTATTCACCCTCGCCCGAGCGGTACAGGCGGCGCCGGATGGAGACTTCGGGGGCGTCGATGGGAAGGAGTGAACGCTCGTTGGAAATGGTAAGGGTGACCTCGGCGATGCCGAGGGCCTTCCGGGTCTCGCTGCCGTTGAAGATGATGTCTTCCATGGTGTCGGCCCGGAGGCTCTTGGCCGATTGCTCGCCGACAACCCACTTGATGGCATCGACAACGTTCGACTTACCGCAGCCGTTGGGCCCGAGGAGGGCCGTGATGCCATCCGAGAAAGGTATGGTGGTGCGGTCCGCAAAGGACTTGAAGCCGAAGATTTCTATGCTTTTCAGGAACACGCATGGTCCTCGCTCGACGGGTGTACAGGGAGTCTAGCACGTCGCCGGAGAGCGGTACAAGCAACGGGATTCCCGGACCTTCCCGGACCCTTCACGCTGACACCGCCCTGGGCCGGCGCCAGCTGCCGGCTGCCAGCTGCCGGCTGCCGGCGCTGCGGTTAATCCGGGTGCTGGTTGAGCAGGGCGCGATAGGCCATGTCAGGGTTTGTCGCAGCCAGGAGGGCCTCCCTGATCTCAGTCGCCTTGAGCCGCGAGGAGAAGAAGGAGAGGGTTTGCAGGTAGTAGGCGTGCTGGTTGTAGGCTGCCGCGATCATGAACAGGAGGCGAACCGGCACATCGTCGAGGCTCTGGAAATCAATGATGTCACAGCGGGACACACCTACGGAGACGACAAGGTCGGTCACCGAGGAGAGCCGGACGTGGGGGATGGCGATTCCACGACCGATGGCCGTGCTCATGAGTTCCTCGCGGCGGAGGAGTTCGGACAGGAGTTCCTGCCGGTTCTTGATCTGTGGGGCAGTAGAAATGTTTTCCGCGAGGGCTACGAGGGCATCGCGTTTCTTTGCATGGTTGAGGATCAAGACCCGGTCCGGAGAGATGATGTTCTGAAGCTGCACGATCGAGGAAATCTGGCTCGATTTCCCGGAGGAGAGGCGCTCGTTGACCCAGCGCTCGATCTCGCTCTTCTTGAAGCGCCACACCGTCCCGATCTTGCCTGAGGGGATCTCGCCCTTCTGGGCCCAATCGTAGAC
>CAIJMU010000144.1 GCA_903821875.1 uncultured Spirochaetota bacterium | reverse complement strand
GAGATCGAGCTGTACCTGTTGGCCAGTTCCAGCCTTACGCCAGAGGAACTGATCAATACCATCAATCAACTACTGACTGACAATTGGCTCAAGGAGGACATCATGAGCACCGCCGAAATGCTGATAGCCCGCGGCAAGGCCCAGGGTAAGGAAGAGGGAAAGGCTGAAGGAATCTCCCAGGGTATTTCCCAGGGTATCTCCCAGGGTATTTCCCAGGGTATTTCCCAGGGTATTTCCCAAGGCATCTCCCAGGGTAAGGCAGAAGGTGAACTCGCAGAAAAGCTGGCTATTGCGAAGCGGCTTAGGAAGCTTGGGATGCCTTTGTCGCAACTCTGCCAGGCTACCGGCCTTACGGAGGAGGAAGTCGAGGCTCTTCAGTAACCGGGCCAGGAACGACCTGCCCTCGAAGATCATTCCCCCGCTCGAATAGAATCAAACTTGTGGGATTCGCCGGGTGATTGCTAGCCAGCCATCGCGACCTGGCGACTCCCGGTCAAGGGGCGACGTGTTGACTTAGCGAAAGGGATCGGTAAGAACAAGATCGCGGATGACCTGTCCATGCTGGGGGTTTTCGGTACCCTCAGTACCTCGAAGAAAACGCAGGTGGGTTCAACGAGTTGAAACGTTTCAGCATTGACTTACTCGTACGCCAGGACCATGTTCCATACTTATCACCTCGGCATCCTGTACAGGTCATCGTGATCGAGGACGCGAAGGAGGAGGATGGGCGATCTCCAGTCGGGGAAGCCGTTTTCGTGCCGGGCGCCGGGCTCGAAGGATAGTCTGTAGCGGCTGTCGACGCGCGCCGACCAGGCGGAGGGATCGTTGACAATGCGTTCTATGTGGAGCCCAGGCTGAGCGGGATTTGCTTCCAATTGAAGGAGGACCTTTGCGAGTGTGCCACGGAGGACGGAATTCCTTGCGAATCGCTGGGCGTCGGCGAGAAACTTATTCGACGGGATCAGCTTCGGCATTGTTCATCGCTTCTCGCAGCCAGCCTGGCAGGGGAGCGGTCCCGCTGTCTCGAGCTTCAGCTAGCTTATTAAGCCCCGTTTCGGAAAGTCGAACGGTTCCGAAAACCACGGTGGGACTCAGGGTGATCGTGCCTCCGGCTTCGACTTCGAGGTTGAGGGTACTTCCTGCTTCGAGTTCGAGGGCCTTTCGGACGGATTGGGGAATGCCGACGCTGCCTCGCTTATCGATGGTAACAAGCATTATACGCCTCCTGTTGGAATAGTATCACAAAAAGCCGGAATGACAAAATGGCAAAACGAGAAACTCGGCCGCCGCGCCCGTCGGCGCCGCCTTGCCTCTGTCCCGACCCCCCGCTACTATCCTTCCCATGAAACGCGACAGCTGGAAACGGGCTTTTTCCCTCCTTGGCAGCCTCGATCTGGGTCCTCAGCCCGAAGCAGTCCATGCCCGCCTTGAAGAGCTCGTGCTCCCTGAAGGCACCCAGGTTGCTGGAGCTGCCTGGGGCAGCCTCGGCGGCGAGAACGGCGTCCTCGTGCTCGCGGGAGGGAACCTCTCCTTTGTAGGCGTCCCAACAGGGCCGATACGCGTGTGGTCGGTCAGCGGCCTTGCAGCAGGCGGGCCCTCCCTTCCGCTTTCGCCTGGCTGTTCATGGTCCCAGGCTGCCCTCTCCTGGAAGCTCGACAATCCAGTTGCGGCTCCTGTCCAAGCGACCGGCGCGGCGACCGCGAAGCCTGCAGGTCCAATTTCCAGTGCCACGTCCAGCAGTGGAAAATCCCCCCTCGTCCCGGCTGCGCGCAGGCTCATGGAGGCTGTGGTCGCCGACTATTCCATCCTCCAGGGCGACGCATGGGGACTGGCAGCTTCCTGCTTCGACCGCGTCGGCATGGAGGCCCCGGAGCGGAGGATCCTCGCAGCCCTCAGCTTTCTCCCATTTATGAAGGACTACGGTCCCGGCCCTGACGGCATGAACCGCTTTTTCCGCGACGAGATCCTGGGCGACGAGGAGCGCTCCATCCTCCTTGGCCACGCTGCTGCGGTCGAATCGCTCATCGCGGCCAGGCGCATGACGCCCTGGGGAGGGGGCCTCGCCCGGCTCCGCGAGCGCGAGGAAAAGGAAGGCAGGGCGGGCTTCCATCGCGCTGCCGAAGCCTTCGTACAGTGGGCTGACGTCTACGTCACCGCAGGCGGGATGGGGGAGGGCGACGCCGACTTCATCCGCAGCCTCAACCGCCGGATCCTGAACCCGGCCGAGGCGCCGGCAGCATCCATGTCAGCTAACTCCTCAGCCTCGGGCGCTGCGGCTGGGGCAGCCGCCGGCGACGCAGGAGCCCCCGACCCAGGAAGGGCCTTGGCCGAGGCCATCGCCCGCCTTGACGCACTCACCGGCATGAAGCCCATCAAGGAGCAGGTGAAGAGCCTGTCGAACCTCATGCGTGTTCATAAACGCAGGCTCGACCTCGGCATGAAGGTGCCAGGCATCACGCTCCACGCCGTGTTCACCGGAGGCCCGGGCACCGGCAAGACAACTGTGGCCAGGCTCCTCGGCGAGATCTTCCGCGCCCAGGGCTTTCTCTCAAAAGGGCATCTCATCGAAACGGACCGCTCCGGGCTTGTCGCCGGCTTTGTCGGACAGACGGCGATGAAGGTAGACGAGATCGTCGGCAAGGCCCTCGATGGCGTGCTCTTCATCGACGAGGCCTACTCCCTCGTACCCGAGGAGGGCGGCAACGATTTTGGTTCCGAGGCCGTCGATACCCTGCTCAAGCGCATGGAGGATTTCCGCGAGCGCCTGGTCGTCGTAGTTGCCGGCTATCCCCAGGAGATGACGCGCTTCCTGGACTCCAACCCCGGCCTCGCCAGCCGCTTCGGCAGGCGCTTCGCCTTCGACGATTTCCCGCCCGAGGAGCTTGAGGAGATCTTCTACCGCTTTGTCGAGGGGACGGGCATGAGCCTGACCGGGGGCGCGCAGGGCAAGCTCCGCGTCTTCCTCAGGGTGGCCTACGACTCCAGGGATACCAATTTCGGCAATGGCCGCTTTGTTCGCAATTATTTCGAACGCGCCCTCGAGCGGCAGGCGGACCGCCTCGCCCCCTTCCCGGAGCTCACTGCGGAAATGCTGTCGACCATCGAGGAATCAGACCTGCCGGGGCTGTGATCACAGGCACAGGCGCGACAGGTCAGTAGGCAGCCTCGAGGATGGCCCTGACCTCCGATTCGGTGAGCGGAATGGGATTGCCCTTCATGGAGTTCGCAGCGAGGGCACGGGGAGCCAGCACCGCGAAGGTCGAGGCATCGATGCCCAGGTCCCGCAGGCTCGGAGCATGTAGTTGTTTCGTGTAACGCGTGACGAGCTGCACGGCCGCGGCCGCCGCTGGCGCCCCGGGCAGCTCGGGCTCCCCGAGAGCCCGGGCGAAGATAGCCGCGACCTCTGCGTACCTGGCGAGGGCCGGAGAGCCAGGGGCGCGGCTGAGGAGGGCCGCCACGTTGCCGTCCACCACTGCTCCGAGAAGGGCGCCGCAGAGGGCGCCGTGGGCAGCGCCGCTGGCGCCCCCAAGGGGGCCGGCTATGCCGTGGACCGCGCCGAGGCCCGCGTTGGCGAGGGCCAGGCCTCCGAGGAGGCTCGCGAAGGACAGTTCCTCCCGTGCGCCGATTTCGTCCCCGAACGATGCAGCGTCCTTCCCTGCCGCCATCCTGAGGAGGGCCGGAAGCGCGCGCGACAGGCCCTCGCGGCAGAAGGAGTCGACGAGGGGGTTGGCCCTGGCCGAAACCAGGGGCTCGACGAGTTGTGCGATCGCGTCGAGGCCGGGCCCGAGGGTCAGCTTCCAGGGCAGTCCCAGGGTCAGCTCTGGATCGACGAGGGCGACGACAGGCAGCATGGTCGGCGAACGGAGGCTGAACTTGAGGGAGGGCCCTCCGGCGACATGGGAGGTGAACACCGCATTGCGCGTGACCTCTGAGCCCGTGCCTGCCGTAGTCGGAATCGCGATGCAGGGCAGGGAGGGCCTGGCCAGGGGAAGTCCCTTCCCGACGGTTTCCGCATAGTCGAGGGGATCTCCCCCGTTCGTGACCAGGGCTGCGACAGCCTTGGCCGCATCCATAGCCGAGCCTCCACCCATGCCGATCACGAGGTCGGGGCCAAAGGCCCGTGCAGCCTCCGCAAGGCTACGGAGCGAATCAAAGTCCGGCTCGGGCGGGGTCGAAGCGGTCGCGCAGCTGACACCGGCTGCCTTAAGCCGCGCAATCAGGGAAGTGAGGCGCCCGAGGTCCCGGCCTCCAATTACGAAGGCCCGACGCCCGATGCCCGCTGCGATGGTCCCCGCCTCCGCGAGCGTGCCGGGCCCGAAGCGGATGCGGGAGGCTGTAGCAAATTCAAAGTTCATGCCGGATTTCCGGGTCTGGGCCCAGCATGTTCGAGGCTCGTATAGAAGGCGCGTGTCCGGGGCTCGGCCTGGAGAGGCTCGGTGAACTCGACCCAGTGCGCGTAGTGTTTCGTCTGCTTGTGTGCGGTAATGGCAGCCTCGTCGCGGTAGCGCTCGACGAGGGCGAAGCGCATCGGGTCGTCCCTGTCTGCGAGGAGCTCGAAGGACAGGATGCCTGCTTCCTTGCGGCTTTCAGCGGCGTTGGCGAGGGTGGCTGCGACCCATGCTTCGAGGGCTTCCTCCCTGACCCTGATGCGGACAATGAGCGTGATCATGGTGCCTCCATGCAGGGAGGATAGGGGCGGTTGCCTCGAAGGTGCAAGACGCTTAGGATGGTATCGATGCGTCTTTCCGGTGGCCCTGCGATCGCCCTTGTCCCCGATTCGGTCGATCCCCTCGCCCTCGTGCGGGCCTTCGAGCGCGGCTATCCCCACGAATTCTGTGCCTGCGCGAGCTTCGAACCCGGCCTCATTGCCGGCCTGGTCCGCGAGGGATTCATCCCGATGGCCTTCGAGCATGAGGGCATCGATCTTTTGACCCCTAAGCTCCACACCGAGCGTGCGATCCTCGACCCGGCGGCGGTTCACATGACGAAAAGCGCGATGCGTTCGGCCAGGGCCTACACCCTCCATTTCAACAGCGCCTTCGACGAGGTCCTCGACCGCTGCCTCGCGACCCACGGCGACGGATGGCTGAGGCCGCCGCTGGTGGCTGCCTTGCGGGAACTCGCCGCGCGCGGACAGGGCGCCGGGGTCAGGCTCGCGTCCTTCGAGCTCCTGCGCGGGGGAACCCTCGTGGCGGGAGAGTTAGGCGCCCTCGTGGGGGCATCCTGGACGAGCTATTCGGGCTTCCGCTCCGAGGACGGCTCCGGAACGGTGCAATTAGTTGCATTGGCATCCGCCCTCGCGGGTGCGGGGATCCGCCTCTGGGACCTCGGCATGCCGCTCGGGTACAAGGCAGCGCTCGGATCCGTCACTGTCGACCGTGCCGCCTTCCTCGCGGCCTTCCGCGCAGCGCGGGACGCGGCCGGCACCCCGGACTTCGGGTTCCTCCCCTCTGGCGCAGGGGCGCTGGTCGGGAATGCCGTGGAGCGCGCCGCTGCCGCGGGCCGGGTGGCATCTGCGGGAAAGAAGGTACTATGAAGATTATCATCGCCGGCGGGACCGGCTATGTGGGGCGTGCCTTGGCAGCTTCCTTTCTGGCAACAGGGGACGAGGTCCTCGTCCTGTCGCGGGGCGGAGCCAGCGCGGAGGCACGCGCAGGGGTGGAGCAGGGACCGCAGGTCCTGCTCTGGGACGGAAAGACGCAGGGCCTGTGGTCGCATGCCGTCGATGGCGCAGACCTCGTGGTGAACCTCGCCGGCGAGCGCGTCGCCGGACCCTCGCCTGCCTACCGATGGACTCCCGCCCGGAGGCGTCTCCTTCAGGAAAGTCGGCGTGATGCGGGCTGCGCCCTGGTGGAGGCCATCATGGCCGCCTCGGTGAGGCCAGGCGTCTTTATCCAGGCTTCAGGGATCGACTACTACCCCCCAGGCGAGGGCCTTGCCCGAGAAGGGGACGCGCCTGGCACAGGCTTCCTCTCGCGCCTCGTCGCCGAGGACTGGGAGTCTTCCACCGAAGCAGTCGAATCCCTTGGAGTACGGAGGATCGTCGCTCGGCTCGGTCCCGTCCTCGGCTCCGGGAGCCCCGTCCTTTCTCCCCTCCTCCTCCAGCACCGGCTCTGCGCCGGCGGCCCTGTGGGCTCGGGCAGGCAGTGGATGTCCTGGGTGGCGCTCGCCGACCTGGTGGGCGGCCTTCGCCATCTTGCAATGGATAGCCAGGCTCGCGGGGCCTTCAACCTCGTGGCTCCCGGAAGTCTTCGCAATGCTGAATTGTCGGCGGCCCTTGGCCGGGTCCTCCACCGTCCCTCCTGGCTGCCGCTCCCTTCCTTTGCCCTTCGCCTGGCCTTCGGTGGGATGGCCGACACCCTCCTTCTGGGCGTGCGCGCTGAACCGCGCCGGCTCCTCGACTCAGGCTACTCATTCAGGTTTCCGGAAATCGGAGCAGCGCTCGAAGCGTCGATCCCCTGATCGTCGATAGAGTCTGGCCTAGGCCTCCAAAGCCGTCGCCATGCGTGTTGACAGGCGTGGGCCCGGGGCTTGATATTTAGCGGTCTCACAAATTTCCCCAGGAGGCTTCCATGAATAGAATCATTGTGATCGGGATAGCGTTGTCCGGTGCCGTCTCGGTCGCCTTCGGACAGGCCGTGCCCGCAAATCTCCATACGCGGGGGGCGCAGGGCGCCAACGGTGTCGTCGCCACGGCGAAACCCGATTCAGCCCAGGTAGGAATCGATATCCTCAAGAAGGGCGGGAACGCCGTCGATGCGGCAGTGGCCATCGGCTTCGCCCAGGGCGTCCTTGAGCCCAACGCCAACGGCCTCGGCGGCGGCGGTTTCATTACCATCAAGCTCGTCGGCAAGGATCCCATCGTCATCGACTTCCGCGAGATGGCTCCCATCGCCTCGAAACCAGATATGTTCAAGTATAGCGAGGATGGCAAGACCCAGCTGCCCGCCAAGCGGACCGACTCCACCGCCAGCGCGATCGTCGGGCCAGGCTCCCAGGTCGGAGGACTCGCCTCCGGTGTACCTGGAGATGTGGCCGGCCTCCTCTATGCCCTTGAGAACTATGGTTCGGTGGCGCAGAAGACCGGGAAGACCATGACTCGCCAGGCTGTCATGCAGCCCGCCGTCGACTGGGCGATGAAGGTTCCCGTGACCTCCAACCTCGCAGGGGCCATCAAGGACAACTTCGACAAGATCAAGCAGTTCCCCGCCGCAGCCTCCCTCTACCTGAAGGACGGCCTTCCCTACGACATCGGCGACACGATCCAGAACCCCGATCTCCAGGCCACACTGAAGGCCATCCAGGCCGACGGCGCCAAGGCCTTCTACGAGGGGCCGATCGCGGCTGCCGTCGTTTCCGAGGTCCTTGCCCAGGGTGGCATCCTGAGCCTGGCCGACATGCGCGGATACAAGGTCGAGGCCCGCAAGCCCGTTACCGGAACCTATCGCAATTACACCATCATATCGACGCCTCCTGCCTCCTCGGGTGGCACGCACATCATCCAGCTCCTCAACATCCTCGAGAACTTCGACATGAAGTCCTACGGGCAGAACACCGCCAAGTCCCTCCAGCTTTGGGGCGAGGCGATGCGGCTCGTCTACGCGGACCGTGCGCAGTTCATGGCCGATACCGCCTTCGTGAAGGTGCCCCTTACGGGACTCACTTCCAAGGCCTACGCCAAGGACCTTGCGGCCCTCATCGCCCTCGACAAGGTAATGCCGACCCCCGTCGCGCCCGGCGATCCTTCCAAGTATGAGAGTGGCTCGACGACCTCCTTCTCCGTCATGGACAAGGACGGCAACATGGTCGCCTGCACCAAGTCGATCAATTATTTCTTCGGTTCAGGCGTCGTCATTCCCGGCACCGGCATCGTGATGAACAACCACATGGACGACTTCGTCCTCAAGCCCGGTTCGGTCAACTCCGTCGAACCCAAGAAGCGCCCCCTGTCCTCGATGAGCCCGACCCTCGTGCTCGATCCCCAGGGCCGCTCCTTCATGACCCTCGGCGCTGCCGGCGCTACGCGCATCATCACCGCAGTCGCCCAGATCATCTCCGACGTCGTCGACCATGGCATGTCCATCCAGGCTGCCATCAGCGCCCCGCGCATATATCGTACCAATACCTCCGACTACAACGTCGAAGGCCGGATTCCCGTGTCGACCACCAACGGCCTGACAGCGCTCGGGCACAAGCTCCTCTTCCAGGACGACTACTCGCCCTCTCAGGGCGTATCCCAGGGCTGTCTCTATGACTATGCGACCAAGACCCTCTACGCCGGCGCCGACCCCCGCCGCGACGGACAGGGAGTTGCCTACTGACCCACTGTGAAGCGGCACTCTGCTGCCGCTTCACGGCGCCAGGGCGGCGACGAGCCGCCTCGGTGCCATCCTTTCCGTACAAGGTGAAAGCATGCGTTTGCCATCCCGCTCCCTGACCTTCCTCCCGGCACTCCTCCTTCTATCAGCATCGCTGTCGGCCCAGACCTACACGCTGAAGGCGCCCATCGCCTCGAAGCCCGCCCTCCTCATATCCATAGGCCAGAGCGCGGATGTCGAGATGGTGAAGGTCCTCCTCGACCGCTCCAAGCTCGACTACAAGGCCGATCCGCAGGTCAAGGCAGGTGGCCTTGCGGCCTCCGGGGCAAAGACCCTCATAATTGCGATAGGTGGCTCCTCCAAGGGCCTCGGTGCCGCGGGCATCTCCGCCGACGCCGAGCTCGACCGGGCCAAGGTCCTCCTGGCCGAGGCAAAAAAACTAGGTCTTAAGATCATCGGCATCCATGTCGGCGGTGAGGCCCGCCGTGGCGAACTCTCCGACAAGTTCATCCTGGCTACGGTTGCCTCCTGCGACTATGTGATCGTCGTGGCCGAGGGCAATGCCGACGGGCTGTTCACAAAGCTCTGCGCGGCCGCGAAGATCCCCCTCGACTCTGTGGAGAAGATCACGAAGGCTGGTGATCCACTCTTCAAGGCCTTCAAGTAGGGATGTGACATGACGACCCAGTTCCTCCTCCTCGCCTTCATGGTGCTGGCCTTTGTCGGCCTCGTGCTCGTCGCGAAGCTGCCGGTATCGCTCAGCCTCGTGATCACCGCCGTGGCGCTTCCACTCCTGGCGGGGAGGGGCATTCCCCTCGACCAGCTCGTCGAAGGGATGTTCGGCTACCTCGATACCGGGCTGGTCCTCATAACTGCCATGATCTTCCTCAAGGTGATCGAGGGGAACGGACTTCTGGCCGGGCTCACGCGTTCCATCACGCTGCGCTTCGGCAGCTCCCCCCTCCTGTTGCTGGTGGCGCTCACGATCGTCATCATGTTTCCCGGCATGATCACCGGTTCCTGCACTGCCAGCGTCCTGGGGACCGGGACGCTGGTATCGCCCATCCTCCTGGCCATGGGGATGCCCCTGCCTGTGGTCGGTGCAGTGATCTCGAGCGCAGCCGTCTACGGCATGATCGCCCCTCCGGTAAACATACCAATCATGATAATCGGTGGGGGCATCGACCTGCCCTACATAGGCTTCGACGGCGTCCTGGCCCTGGTCTCCTTTCCTTTGGCGATCCTCACGACGCTGATCATCGGATACAGGCACGTCGACCGCACTGCCCTCGCGAATGTGATCGAATCGAAGCGGGCGGAGACAGGTTCCGTCGGCCTGGCCGCCTACCTGCCCCTCCTGGTCGCAGTCATCCTCATGGTGGGGCCTAAGGCCTTTCCCACCTGGTTCCCCGATCCCCGGATGCCCCTCACCTTCATGATCTCGGCCGCCTCGGGGCTCCTCGTAGGGAGGCGCTTCGACGTGGTCAGGGCCGCTCGCGCTGGCGTGAGCGAGATCCTCCCCGTGGTGGGCATCCTCTTTGGTGTCGGCATGCTCATCGAGATGATGACGATGACCGGGATCCGTGGCGCCATCGTGGTGGGAGCCCTCTCCGTACCACCGGCCCTCATGCTCGCTGTCATCGCCGTATCGCTGCCCCTCTTTGGCGGCATCTCCGTCTACGGCGGAGCGAGCGTCCTCGGTGTACCCTTCGCGCTCGCCCTCCTGGGGCAGAACCAGATCGTCGTGCTTTCCGCCCTCTCGCTGATCGGCGCCATGGGCAGCTACATGCCGCCGGTCGCGCTCACGCCGGTAGTCACTGCACAGCTCATTTGCGAGCCGCGATACGGGCGCATCGTGAAGCTGGCGCTCCTGCCCGCGGTCCTCGCCGTCCTGGTGGGAGTTGCCATGCTCGTGTGGGCCAATCCCATCGCGAAGTTCCTGGGAGTGTGACCATGATCACCATTATTTACAGGCTCATCGTCGTCCTCGCGGCCGTCCTTGTGATGGCCGAGCTCTTCAGCCAGAAGAGCGCAAAACTCAAGATCAATGCGGCGATCATCCTGGTGCCGCTGGCGCTCCGCGCCCTCATGATCGCGTAGGGGGGGCAGGATGGACAGCACTGTGAAGAAATTCCCCAGGCTTCCCCTTTCCCTCGGCCTGGTCGCGGCGGTATGCCTCGTGCTGGGACTCGTGATCCCCTCCGACCTCGAGATGCGGAAGCCCGATACGATCAGGAAGGGTCCTGGCGTCACCGAAGTGAAGCGGCTTTCCGACTGGTTTCCTGGCCTCAAGGGCTCTGCCGGTGACTCGGAGGTCTATGTCCTGGACTCGGGGAAGCCGGGCGGCTCGGCCCTCGTCATCGGCGGCACCCACCCCAACGAGCCCGCCGGCTGGATGACGGCCATCATCCTCGTCGAGAACGCGAAGCCAGAATCGGGAAAACTCTTCATAATTACGAATGCCAATGCATCCGGCTTTACGCATACCGACTACATGGAGGGTGAACCCCGGCACTTCACCATCCTGGGGGCCTCGGGCCCGAGGAAGTTCCGCTTCGGCTCGAGGGCAACGAGTCCCGTCGACCAGTGGCCGGATCCCGACATCTACGTCCATGCTGCCTCTGGCCAGAGGCTCTCCGGCTCGGAGACGCGCAACCTCAACCGGGCCTACCCCGGAAGGCCCGACGGTACCTTCACCGAAAAGGTGACGTTTGCCATAACTAGCATGATACTGGCCGAGAGGATCGACGTGACGGTCGACCTCCACGAGGCCTCCCCCGAGTATCCGGTCATCAACGCCATCGTCGCCCACGACAGGGCGATGAAGGTCGCCTCGGTGGCAGTGCTCAACCTCGAATTCGACGGGGTTACGATGGGCCTCGAACCCTCCCCGGTGAAACTCCACGGGCTGTCGCACCGAGAGCTCGGGGACGCGACCGATACCCTCGCCATCCTCATGGAGGCTGCCAATCCCTCCCAGGGCAGGCTGCGGGGCGTTACTGACGAGGCCCTCATCCTCAAGGGTCAGGACCCCTTCTATCTCAAGGCCAAGGCCCTCGGCCGCCTCTTTGTGCCCTACGACGCGAAGGGCTGGCCCCTGGAAACGCGGGTCGGGCGCCATGCGGCGGGACTCGCGGCGATATTCGCTGCCTGGTCGGAGCAGCACCCCGATCGACCCATCACCTACGAGGGTATTCCCAGTTACGACGAGTTCGTCGCCGGGGGCCTCGGCAAGCTACTGTGAGAGCGGGATGAGGCGCCCGGACGCGGCGCAGCTGTCCAGGGCAACAGTGGCGCTGGCCCTCGTGCTCGTGTTTTTCACCGCCTGCGCAGGTTTGCCGGCTATGGGCAATTCGGCTGCACGCGTTTCGCCGAAGAGCGCGCCGGCGGCAGACCTGCTGCCGGCCCTCGCAGACGCGGTCCAGATCGAGTCGGGGAAGCCCGGACCGAGGGTAGCCATCGTCGGTGGCATCCATTGGGATGAGTCCTCGGGCATCGCTGCGGCAGAGGCCCTGCCTGCCTGGCTTTCGGGCCGCCTGGCTTGCGGCACCGTCATGGTCGTTGCTGTCGCAAATCCGCTCGCCGCTGCCTCGAGGAGCGGTCCCTCGGGGCTCGACTTGAACCGCCTTTTCCCGGGAGGGGAGGGAAGTTCCAGCCCCGAGGCTGTCCGAGCCAGGGATCTGTTTGCGGCACTGCGCGGCTATGACCTCGTCCTGGACCTCCACGAGGAGGGCCTCGCCTGGCTCGAGTCCGACAGGCCCACCCTTGTCACCAATGCCCAGTCGGCGGCTATCGCCCTCGCGGCGCTTGAAGGCTCCGATGGGGAAGGGAAGGGGCTTTCGGAGGCGGGCTTCGCCTTCACCGGCGGCGCACCCCATGGCAGTCTTAATCATGAGCTTGGACAGGTCGGGACGGCGGCCGTGACCATAGAGGTCCCTGCGCGCCTGCCTCTCCCGGAACGGCTGGAGCTCCAGACCATGGCAGTCACTGCCCTCCTTTCCGCCCTCGGGCTCCTTTCCCCATGATCGGGTGGCTCGCCTTTATTCTGGCAATTGGGTGGTTCGTCTTCCTTTTCGGGGAGCGCTTCCTTCTGGCCCGTGCCCGCGCCAGAGTCCCTGTCGTCATCCACGTCAATGGAACACGGGGCAAGTCCGAGACGACGCGCCTCATCGCCGCCGCGCTCAGGGCTTCGGGCATCAGGACCCTGGCCAAGACCACGGGCACCGAGCCGAGGCTGATCCTTCCCGATGGGAATGAGATCCGTCTGCGGAGAAGGGGTGCAGCGGATGTGCGCGAGCAGCGCTGGCTCCTCTTCGAGGCACGGAGGCTCGGAGCAAAAGCCCTTGTGGCCGAGTGCATGGCCGTCAGGGCCGACGCGCAGTACGCTTCCGATGCCTTCCTCTCGCCTTCCATCCTCGCGGTCACCAACGTCCGGGCCGACCACCGTCTTGAGCTCGGGGATGTCGCCACTACGATGGAGGTGTTTTCCCGAGGCATCCCTGTCGGTGGTCAGGTACTGACCTCCGATCCTGCTGTGGCCAAGGCCTTCGCAGGGCCAGCAGCCGCCGCAGGCGCTGAGCTCATGCTCACGGTTCCCCTCGAAGGCAGCAGTGCCGTCGTTCCTGACAATGCCGGCCTGGCCCTCGCCGTAGCGCGTGCTGTAGGTGCATCCAACGAAGCCTCGATTGTCGCAATGCGGAACTTCCTCCCGGATCCTGGCGCCTTCTCCATCCGTCGCCTGCCAACCCGCGACGGAGGCGAGCTCACCATCCTCAATGCCCTCGCCGCCAACGATGTCGCCTCTACCGAGGCCCTCATCGGGCCAGCCGGGTGGCGGCCAGCCAGCCCGCGGTCCGAAGGCGATGCGCCTTCCGCACGGCGCGTCCTCCTCATCGCCTGCCGCGCCGACCGTCCCGACCGCAGCCAGGCCTTCGCCCGCTGGGCAGCCGCCAATGCAGCTAATTGGGATGAAGTGCTGCTCTCGGGATTCCCCTCACTGGCCTCCTGGCTCTGTCTCCGCTCGGCCCTCCCCCCTGGCCCTGGGCACCAACGCGTCCGCCACGTTGCCCGACGTCAGCTGTCCGACAGGCTTGCGACGCTGGCGGGTGGCAGCATCGTCGTGGCTGTCGGCAACTGGAAGGGTGTCGGACCACTGCTGGCGGAAGGATCCCATGAATTCTGAATATATCCTGGTGCTCGGAGTCGTCACGAGCCTCCTCATGACCGAACTCATCGGCCTGTCGCCCGGAGGGGTCATCGTCCCGGGCTTTATCGCCCTCTATGCGGACTCCCCGCTCAGGCTCGCCGCAACCCTGGCCGATGCTGCCTTCGCCCTCCTTGCCGTGAGGCTCCTTGGCGGACAGCTCATCCTCTTCGGAAGGCGGCGCTACGCCTCCTTCCTGCTGGCTGGCTTCATCGCGCGCTTCCTTCTCGAGCGGGTCCTGCCCGGCCTGGCACCCGAGGCTCCGCTGTTTGCCGCCGTGGGCTGGCTGGTTCCCGGCATCATCGCCGCAGAAGCCGATCGCCAGGGCCCGCTGCGAACGCTGTTTGCGCTCGCTGCGGGGGCGGCCTTTGTCCGCCTCCTGTGGATGGGGCTCGGGGCATGAGGGAGCTGCGCAGGGGAGGCGCTTTGCGGAAGTCCCTGGCCCCGCGCCTGCAGGCGGGCGCAGCCTCCCGCACAGGGGAGGCCGGAGAGCTGGCGGGACTCGGGGCTTTCGTACTAGTTATCATTATAGCCTTCCTCGTCCTGCCAGGCCTCTCCGTGGCGGGTCCGACCGCTCAGGCGGAGCTCCAGGCTGCGGCAGGGATGCGGACAGCCATGGCGGCCATCGCCGAAGAGCTCGCTGCCCGGGGCCTTTCCATCGACCCCACCTCCGATCCGCTGGGCTCGGGACTCATCGGCCTCAGCTGGTCAGGGCTCACCAGCACGCTCGGCAGCCTCGAGGCCAAGCGCAGTGCCGCACAACCTGCTACGGCCGCCCTCCTGGTGCGCCTCCTCGTCCGGGCTGGTGCAAGGCCTGGCGACACCGTGGCCATAGACAGCTCTGCCTCCTTCCCGGGCTTCGCCATCGCCAGCCTTATTGCAGCCAAGGAATTGGGCATTACGACGATTTTTATCGCCTCGGCAGGCTCATCCACCTGGGGCGCCAACAGGCCGGAATTTTCCTTAGCCGACATGGTTGGCGCCCTGTCCCGGCGCGGGATCCTCGATGGAAGGGTCGATGCAGTAAGCCCGGGAGGGGCCCTCGACCGTGGCCTCGACCTCGAGCCAGACGCCCTCGCCAGGGTCCTCGACCGAGCCGTCGCGGGAGGGGCAAGGCTCCTGTCCTCCGGCACGCTCGACGAGGCCATTGGCCTGCGGCGCGCCTTCATCGATGGGCTCAGAGGCGACAGCCGCCTTGCCGCGATTGTGTCAATTGGCGGAAACCTGGCCTCGACAGGCCCTGGAGACGTCCTGGCCGGGCGGTCGGGCATCCTCTGGCCGCGGGACTTCCCTGCCGGGAAGGCGCCTGGAAGGGGGCTTGTCCAGTCCTTTCTTGCCGAGGGGATTCCCGTCATCCGGCTCATCGACGTGAAGGATCTCTCTGCCTCCTATGGGCTTCCCTGGGATCCCGATTCCTGGCCCTCCGATCCCGGTCTGCCGGCGAGGCTCCCCGCAGCCTGGGTCTTTTTGTTTGCCACTCTTGCCTTGGCTTCGGGGTTTCTGACGCGGCGTTTTGCTAATATCATTTTATATAAGTACATAGCTACTGCAGGCTCTTCGGGGAACCCCTGATACAAAATTAACAATCACGATTCTTTAATATATATTTTGCTTTTCCGCATCCATTCGATTACAAATTATCGAATACCCGTTGTCCTCTGCATGGGAGAATCCTTTCGTGAGCTGGAACCCTGGCGTGGACGGAAAAGGAGGAAGGCATGTTGAGAGAGTCGCTCCTCATGAAGATCGAGGAGCTCGAACGCAAGCATGGGGACGGCCGCGAGGCCCTGCTCCCCGTCCTTCAGGGCCTCCAGCGTGAATATGGCTTCATCGGCGAGGAGGTCGTGAACGAGGTCGCCCGAAAATTCAGCCTTTCGCAGACCGAGGTATTTTCCGTTGCTTCCTTCTACCACTTCCTCAACCTCCAGAAGCGGGGGCGTTTCGTCATCAGGATCTGCCGGACGATCTCCTGTGACCTCAAGGACAAGGACAAGGTGCAGCGTGCCCTCGAGGCGGAGCTCGGCATCAAGCTCGGGGAAACAACCTCCGATGGCAGATACAGCCTCGATTATGCCAATTGCATGGGTATGTGCGACCAGGGGCCCTCGATGATGGTGAACGAAGACCTCTACGCCGGGCTCACCCCCTCGAAGGCGGTCGACATCGTCCGCGGCTACAGGTAGGAGGAAGGACCATGGCACGAAAGATAGACGTCGTGTTCTCGGAGCTGGAACCCGGGCTGGCCCTGCGGAAGGCCCTCGGGATGGGTCAGGACGAGATCATCAAGATCGTGACCGACTCCAACCTCCGGGGGAGGGGAGGGGCCGGTTTCCCGACGGGGCTCAAGTGGAAATTCGCCCGTGCGAACATGCTCGCACGGCCCGGGAACGATGCCTGCTTCATCTGCAACGCCGACGAAGGCGAGCCGGGTACCTTCAAGGACAAGAAGATCCTCGAGCAGCGCACGGCCAAGGTTGTCGAGGGCATGGTGATCGGTGCCCGCGCCGTAGGGGCAACGCGGGGATTCCTCTATCTCCGCGGCGAGTATGACTACATGAGACCCCTCATAACACAGAAGATCGAGGAGCTGCGGAATCTCGGCCTCCTTGGCGACAATATCTGCGACTCCAAGGGCTTCTGCTTCGACTTCGAGCTCCGCCTCGGCTCAGGCGCCTATGTCTGCGGCGAGGAGACGGCCCTCATGGAGTCCCTCGAAGGACGGCGTGGCGAGCCGCGCAACAAGCCGCCCTTCCCCGTGGAGCACGGCTTTCTCGGCATGCCCACCGTCGTCAACAACGTCGAGACCCTGGCCTTCATACCCCATATCATCCTCAACGGTTCGGACTGGTTCAGGCAGATCGGGACCGCGGTTTCAACCGGTTCAAAGCTCTTCTCTGTGTCCGGAGACTGTGCCAAGCCGGGCATCTACGAGTTCGAATACGGCGTCACCATCAGGCAGCTCCTCCGTGAGGTGGAGGCCGACGGCGACACCAAGGCAGTGCAGATCGGTGGAGCCTCGGGCTTCTGCGCGAGCGCTGACGATTTCGACAAGCACCTTGCCTTCGAAGGCATCCCGACCGGGGGATCGATCATCATACTTAACAAGTCCCGCTCGATGTTCAAGATGCTCAAGAACTTCGTCATGTTCTTCCAGGAGGAGTCCTGCGGGCAGTGCACGCCCTGCAGGGCGGGCTGCTCGCGCATGCCCGAGGGAATACTGAAATTCGAGGCCGGCAACGGCAACTCCAGGACCATCACGGATCTCCTCGAGCTCGCGGACACGATGAGCCTCGCCTCGAAATGCGGCTTCGGCCAGTCGGTTCCCAACTCCTTCCGCACGATCGTCTCGAAGTTCCGGGACGAGATCCTTTCGGCATAGGGGAGGCGAAAACATGCTCCACGTCACGATAAACGGGATCGACCACGAGGCCCCCGAGGGCATGACCATCCTCGAGCTCTGCCGCCGCGAAGGCATCCACGTCCCGACCCTCTGCGACCACCCCGACCTCAGGACCAAGGGAATCTGTCGCATCTGCGTCGTCGAGGTAAAGGGATCGAAGACCCTCCAGGCCTCCTGCTCGACGCCCCTGGTGGAGGGGATGGAGGTCATGACGACCGGCGACAAGGTGAGGCGCACCAGGAAGACCGTCGTCGAGCTCCTCCTGGCCAACCATTACACCGACTGTACGGTCTGCCCGAAGAACCTCTCCTGCGAGCTCCAGAGCCTCGCCAACGAGTACGGACTGACGGAACTGCGCTGGAAGGAGCGACGCGAGAGGATCATCCCGCGCGACCTGTCCTCGCCGGTCTTCGTCCGCGACAACAACAAGTGCATCCTCTGCCAGCGCTGCATACGGGCCTGCCAGGACCTCCAGGGTGTCGGCGCCCTCGCGAACCTCTGGAAGGGCGACCGCACGATCATCGGTTCGGCCTTCAACAAGCCGATCTCGGAAATCGTCTGTATCAATTGTGGCCAATGCGTCGCCCATTGTCCCACGGGAGCCCTCCATGAAAGGTACTCCGTCGAGGAGGTCTGGAAGGCCATCGACGAGCCCGGAAAGGTCGTCGCAATCCAGACTGCGCCCGCCATCCGCGCCGCCCTCGGCGAGGAATTCGGCTATCCTCCCGGCACACGAGTCACCGGCAAGATGGTGACAGCCCTCCGGATGATGGGCTTTGACTATGTTTTCGACACGCAGTTCACCGCCGACCTCACGATCCTCGAGGAGGCCCACGAGCTCCTCGCCCGCCTCAAGGGAGCCCTCGTCGAAGGCAAGAGTACCAACCTTCCGATGACGACCTCCTGCTCCCCGGGCTGGATCAAGTTCCAGGAGCATTTTTTCCCCGAACTCCTTCCCAATGTTTCCACCTGCAAGTCACCGCAGCAGATGTTCGGTGCACTACTGAAGACCTACTGGGCGGACAGGATGAAGCTGAAGGCCCAGGATATCTACTGCGCCTCGGTGATGCCCTGCACGGCGAAGAAATTCGAGGCCGGCCGGCCGGAGATGGGGCGCGACGGCATCCAGGATGTCGACTTCGCCCTCACCACCCGCGAGCTCGCCGCGATGATCAAGCAGGCCGGCATCGACCTCAAGTCCCTTCCCGATTCCGAATTCGACAGCCCCTTGGGCGAATCGACGGGGGCCGCCACGATCTTTGCTGCGACCGGAGGTGTGATGGAGGCGGCCCTGCGCAGCGCCTGGGAAATCATCACTGGCCGCGAAGTCCCCTTCGAGCACCTCGACATCACGCCATTGCGCGGCTTCGAGGGCGTGCGTGAGGCTGCCCTCACCATCACGGGCGTCAAGCCGGAATTTTCCTGGCTCGAGGGTGTCACGCTCAAGGTCCTCATAGCGCACGGCACCGCCAATGCCAAGACGGTCATGGAGGCCGTCAAGGCAGGCACCCTCGCCCCGCACTTCATCGAGATAATGACCTGTCCGGGCGGCTGCCTCGGCGGGGGAGGCCAACCCCTCCCGATCACCCCTGAAAAACGCGAGGCCCGCGCCAGGGCTATCTACGCCGAGGACTCGGGCTTCAAGATCCGGAAGTCCCACGAGAACGCGGCTGTCATGAAACTCTACGCGGACTTCCTCGGCGCCCCGAACTCCCACAAGGCCCACGAGCTCTTGCATACAAAGTACACCCCGCGCGGGAGGTATTGAGAGCTGCGCGACATGGATGTCGCGCCACAGGGGCGTCTGAGCGGAGCTCCGGCACGTCATGGACGACGCGAGGCCCTTGCCTAGAGCGGCAGCGTGATGGCCGTCATGCGCTCGAGGTCGAGGTGGAGGAGCCTTCCTGCGAGGGCTGCCGGCCTGCCGAGGAGGAGCTTCGTGATCTCCGCCGCCTGGATCGAAGCGGCGACCGCTGGGGCGAAGGCCGGGTTTCCGGTCTCGGTCTCTATGCCACGGCTCGTCGTTGCGCTGCCGAAGAGCGTCTCGATGGCAGCGGATCCGGGGAGGGCGGTGGTCGCCTGGATGTACCAGCCCGCGATCGCACCGTGCACGAGGGGAAGTCCCAGGCGGGCGGCGGCGGCGGCGAGCTCGAGCCGCGAGGGTATGGAATCGAGGGCGTCGGCGACGACATCGACCCCGGCCAGGATGAGGTCTGCGCTTCCTGTGTCAAAGCGGATCTGCCGCTGAATGACAGCGGTAGCCGGGTTGATGGACCGGACCCGCTCTGCGGCGACCTGTACCTTGGGCCTGCCGAGATCAGCGACTGTGGCGAGGATCTGCCGGTTGAGGTTGCTTGCCTCGAAGCTGTCGGGGTCGACGGCGATCAGGGTGCCGATGCCGAGCCGCGCGAGTTCCTCGATGAGGTAGCCCCCGAGGCCGCCGCACCCGATGACTGCGACACTGCCCTCGTGGAGCCGGAGCTGCCCCTCGATGTCGATAGTCCTGAAATTGCGCGCATAACGCTCGAGGCGGAGTCCGCCCCGCAGTGCAGCGCCTTCGATCTCGCGGAATCCCGCCCCGGTGGCCTCTGCCACCTGTAGTTCAACCTGCCAGGGCACGAGGCCGTCCGACTGACCCTCCTTGAGATGCTCAAACAGTTCCTTCATTTCCCGCCTCGTTCCTCGGCTCCGACAGGACGGAGCATCTGCCCTGCATGTGCAGCGATCAAGCAGGCATGCCGACTCCGGTCGCCCTTCACCATCCATCTCCTTTCCTGGCGAGGTCCGCATTTTGCGGCTCCAGACCTGAAAAGGACACATTATGTGCCATCATTGTAGGGGAGGTTTTAGCACGTGAATAGGCGCGGCCTGGAGTGGTCTGTCTGTGGACCCTTGAAGAGGAATACCGAGCATCCACCTTGCGATCTGTCAGTGCTTTGCGTACTATTCAATGGGAGGGTCGGGATCTGTCCGTCGGACAGGCCCCGCCTGGTCAGCGAAGGCTGGCTTTCCCGACATTTTTCAAAAGCGGGGCTCGTGCCTCGCGAAAGGCCCATTATGAAGCGATTTCATGCTGTCCTTCTCGTTGTCACGCTGGTCGTGATGTCAGTGCTGGCCTCCTGTGCCTCCGCTCCCCCTGCTCCCACAGGACCGCAGGTCATCGCCGATCCCGCTGCCGCGCTCAGGGTAATCGAGCGCAATATCATCGCTGCTGGCGGTATTGCCGGCATCGGTATGGGCAGTTCCACCCGCCAGGACATCGCGATGCAGAAGGCTGAAACCGAGGCCCGTCTCAAGGTCGCCCAGGCGATGCAGACCAAGATTGACAACCTCACCAAGAAATTCGTCGAGGAAATCGGCTCCGCCGCCACCTCCGAGGTCAACGAGGCTTTCTCGAGTGTCACCAAGAGCACGACCTCCAAGACCCTTACCGGCATCGTGTCCCTCGGCGATCCGATTGTTACCCTCGAGACCAGCAAGGATGGCAAGAAGAGCTATGTAGCCTATGTCATCCTTGGCGTCGATCCCAAGGCCGTGAACACCTCCATCATCGGCGAGGTGCAGAAGGTTCCGAATCTTTACGAGCGCTTCAGGGCGACCCAGGCCTACGATGAACTCCAGAAGGAAATCGAAGCCTCGACAGCCGGCAAGTAATAAAAAGGACTGGGGATGAAGGCGGGGAAGGTCTGGGTGTGCGCAATGGTCGCAGGACTCGGATTCCTTGCCTCGCCCCTTGCGGGGCAGATCAGCTACCCTGCCTGGTTCTTCCACCCACCGGCCGGAGACAGTGTTGCCGTATTTGCACGAAGCGATGCGGAGGCCCTGGATTCCGGAGCGGTGGTCCTGGCGACATATCAGCAATGCAGGCTAGAAGGTGATTTCCAGCGCTTTTATTCCACGGCCCTGCGGGATGAGTCATACAACAATACTGCATATTATTATTACGCGACGGACAGGGATATCGCCCTATGGCGCAACAAGGTCAAGGTGCTATCATCCTGGGCCATACGACTCCTTTCGGGAGAGTATGTCTTCCTGGTGGGCAGGAGCCAGTCGCTGAGTGCTGCTGACAAGGCTGAGATAGCCGTTGCCAGCCTTTCCCGGCCCGATTGGACCAGGCGTGGGGGATTCATCAAGGACGGCTTCGTGTACGGAGTCGGGCTTTTCTCCATCATGGGGCGTTCCTCCGACGCGTGGGTCAAATGCGAGGACAACGCCATTTTCAACCTCGTGACAACCTACAGCATCCAGATCGGGTCCATTACCGAAGTCGAGAAAAATGAAAACGACAGGGCGGTGGATGATTCGATGCTCAAGATCGACTGGGTGCGCCTCAAGTACCAGCTTGGAGGCCTCCGGGTCCTCGAGCGCTGGATCGATACCTCGAGCGATACCTGCATGGTCCTTGTCAGCGCCCCTGAATCCTCAATACGGAGTTTCAAATGACCAACCCGATCAAATCGCTTTTCATGGTGCTTGTGATGCTGGCTTCATCGGTCTTCGGCGCCTGGGCCGAGTCGATGTGGACCCCCCAGGAGATGTCGGAGCTCGAAGAGGGCGAACTCGACGGAGTCATCATGCTCCGCTTCAAGGACGCCGTTTCAGGCGATTCGATTCCGAAGGTGACTGTTACCCTCCAGGGCCTCGCTCCAAAGGTGACCGATGCGCGGGGCATTGCCCGCTTCCCCTCGGACGAGCTCAGTTCCATCGGGGACAGCATTCTCGCGTTGAGCGCCACAGCCCCAGGCTTCCTGGCCCTCACGGACAGCGTCATGATCGCCGACGGAAGCATACTCTCCACGGGTAAGCGCTTCCTCATGTCCAAGATCATCGATCCCCGCGACGCCCGGATCATCCTCGAATGGGATCGCAGTCCCTCCGATCTCGACGCCCACCTTTTGGGCCCCGGTTTCCATGTCTCCTACCGGGACTCGAAGGCCATGGCCGGGAAGGCCAGGCTCGACCGCGACGCCACCTCGGGCTACGGCCCCGAGACGATTACGATCACCGGCATAATTCCCGAAGCTGAATATACGTACTATGTACAAAATTACTCCGGAGGCTCTCCGATGAAGAAGGTGAAGGTGAGCGTCTACATCAATGGAGCGCTCAACCACATTGTCCTGATTCCCGAGGTGAAAGACCGGATGGTGACGATATTCAAGATCGCCAATGGCGCCATCAAGTATCTCAGGTAACCCGATGCCACGTCGACTGACCCTCGCGGCGTCGCTCTGCCTTGTCGCTGCTGTCCTGCTTTCAGCCCAGTTGACCGTGGTTTTCGTCTCGGGAAAGGCCTCGTTCAGGACAGGGCTCAGCGCTCAATGGAAGACCCTTGAGACAGGTCAATCCATCGGAGCCCTGGGTTTCGTCAGGACAGGGCCGGGCTCAAGTGTCGAATTGACCCGGCGGGATGCCTACCGGCTCCTCGTTTCTTCCAACAGCCTGCTGCGGCTCGAAGCCGCCATGCCTTCGTCCAGGGCATCCTCCAGTCCCGACCATGTGACCATCCTTACCGGCAAGATCCTGTCTGAGGTCATGCCGGCAGGGAAGGGTTTCCAGGTCAGGACCCAGGAATCGCTCATGGGAGTCCGGGGTACCCAGTTCGCCGTGATTGCGGGCTCGGGCGGGGAAGCCCTGTTGGCAGTCAAGGACGGACAGGTGCTGAGCGTCGACAAGGATATCCCGGGGGCCGAGCCGGAACCCTTCATCGTGCCGATGGGGAGCAAGCGCCAGAGCGGCTTTGGCGGGACGCCCCAGCCGCCTGTCCGGCTCGACGCAGGCGATGAAGCCTACTTCGATTTCGCCGCCCTCGACGCGATGGCTGCGGGGAAATCGCCCGACACGCTGTATGACCACTGGAAGGCGGGCCAGGACCGGCTTTTCGCCGACTTCACCGCCGCCGACCTCGAGGACAGGCGCCTGTTCGAACTCGAGGAGATCGATTCGCTGTGGCGCTTCCTGATAAAGGAAAACGCAGCCTGGCGCGAGGCGATTGACAGCTTCACAAGGGGAAAATGATGAGAAGGCAGGTTCTTGCGTGGGTTCTCGCTGCCGTGGCCCTTACGGCACCCATGTCGGCTGCCTCCGGTGAAGCAAAGAGTTGGTACGATAGCCAGGGACGCGTGACCGGCTATGACGGCACGCTCTACATGACCGGCTTCGGGACTGCTGCCGTGGAGGGCAACACTCCCGAAGGCGCCGCCTCGGCAAGGTCGGCTGCCCTGGCCGATCTCGGATCAAAGCTGAAGACCTCCATCGACAGTTCCTCGCGCATCACGACCTCCGAGTTCGGCAAGGAGAATTTTTCCTCCTATCAAAGTGACGTGACCGCGACCGTCCGCCTCGACCTCAGCGGCGTGGAGAGCTACGAGACGCGCTACGATCCGAAGCAGCGTCGCCAGCTTGCCTTATGCGTTCTCAACAAGGCCCAGGAGCAGAAGTACCTGTCCACGCAGCGGAGCCAGCTGACAAGCCGGCTCGAGTCCCAGCTCCGCGAAGCCAGGGACTATCTGGGCAAGGGGCGCCAGGATCTCCTGGCGGCTACCCTCGACGCGATGTCGCTGACGCTGACGGATCTTTCAGCCAACGCGAGCATCGACCTTGTCCTGGGAGGGTCCGCCGGCCTCGAGGATTCCCTGAAGGCCTGGTACCGTTCGCAGGACGACCTTCGGTCGATGGTCCGCTCAAAGGAAGTCCTCTCGGATTCCGACCTCGTCTCCGATCTCGTCGGGGCCTTCACTTGGTCTGACATCGCGGGCGCGAGGCTTGCCATCATGCCTGCACTTTGGAAGACGACTGACATCTCGGGGGAATACTTCTTCTATCTGAAGGGCCGTCTCGAGGACCGCGTCTCCTCCGACTTTGGAATCGCGCTCGCAGATGCAGGAGCGAGCGACGCCCGCTTTGTCCTGAAGGGCTCCTTCTTTGAGATCAAGGATGGTTACCGTCTTGTGTACAAGCTGAACGATACAAAAACCGGAAAGGTACTCGCTACCCACGAAGTCGATCTGGGGAAACGCTTTGTCGACGGGCAGAAGCTGCGATTCCTGCCGGAAAACATAGCCATAGCCGCAGCCGATCACGACCGTTTTGTGGCGGTTCCGGCTCCCAGGGATGTCTTTTTCTCGGTATACACCCAGAAAGGCGCCGATGGACTCGTGTTCAGGCAGGATGAGGAAGTCCACTTCTACGTGCAGGTCGACCGTCCGGGCTTTGTCTCGATGGTCTACCACCTCGCGGGTAGCGAACGCCTCCGGGCCACACTGATCAGGAACTACAGGATCACCGAGTCCAACATAGGCATCCCTGTCGAGGTGGTCAGTTTTCTCGGGCAGCTTTCCGCCCAGCCCCCCTTCGGGAGCGAGACCGCGCAGTTCTTCTTCTCCGATGCCGAGCTGCCCCTGCCCTTCGTGATGCGGAACATCGAGGGTGTGGACTATCCCCTCCTGTCCGAGGGCTTCGATTCCTTCGTGACACGCACGCGCGGCCTGGGTGCCAAGAAGCCAGCCGCAGGCGCCTCCGGCGGAACCGGAGCCACCGCTGGAGCTCCCGTGGTCCCCCTCGCCGAGAAATCCCTGACAATTACGACGATTTCCGCGGGGAAGTGAGCCGGAGCCGGCCAGCCAGCGGACCCGTGCGTAGCCCTGGGGGCAAGCCAGAAGGCGGGCGCGGAACCTTCCGGGTCCGCAGGCCCGCCGCTCGCTTGCGCTCCGGGCCCTTCCGACGGTACCTTCCCGCCATGTCAGATTCCCCCGGACCCTCCCCCCAGCCAGCCAGCGGAATGGGCACCATGGTCCGTGAGGGCGGCAAGCTCTCCCTCCTGACGCTCGCCTCACGGGTCCTGGGCCTTGTCAGGGAGATGACCCGTGCGGCCTTCCTGGGCACGGGAGCCCTGGCGGACGCCTTCACTGTTGCCTTCAACCTCCCGAACTTCCTGCGCCGCCTTTTCGCCGAAAACTCGATGTCGGCAGCCTTTATCCCGACCTTTTCCGCCCATCTCGCCGAGGGGGACGACAAGAAGACTCGGGAATTCCTCTCCGCCACCTTTACCATCCTCGTCGTCGCAGTGTCCCTCACTGTTGCCTTGGGCATCGCCTGCACACCCCTCATCGTGAAGCTCTTCGGTTCCGAGCCCGTGGAGACAGCGGTCCTCACCCGGATCATGTTCCCCTTCCTGGCCCTCGTTTCCATCTCGGCCTTCCTCCAGGGCATCCTCAACTCGATCGGGATCTTTGCTCCTTCAGGTGCCGCACCGGTCGCCTTCAACGTTGTTTTCATCGTGCTTCCCTACCTGATTGCCGGGCCCGCTGGAAACGCCGCTCGTGCCATGGCCATCGGGGTCATCATCGGTGGTCTCCTCCAGGCCCTCATCCAGCTCCCGGCCGTACTCAAGGCAGGCTGGGGCTTCGGCTTCATCGGGCTCCGCCGCGCCCTTGCAAATCCTGGAATGCGCAAGGTCATGAGCCTGATCGGGCCTACCATCCTCGGCATGGCCGCCTACCAGGTGAACATCCTCGTCTCGACCTCCCTCGCTTCCAATGCCGGGACCGGAGCTGTCTCGAGTCTCCAGTACTCGCTCCGCCTCCAGGAATTCGTCCTTGGCATCTTCGTGGTCTCGGCCGGTACCGTCCTCCTGCCCAATCTCGCCGGATCCTTCGCTTCCGGCAGGCATGGTGAGTTCTCCCTGAATCTCGGGAAGGGACTCAAGGCGATGCTCCTCGTGACCCTTCCGGTGGCCGCCTTTTCCCTGGTCGCAGGCAAGGACATCGTCTCCCTCCTGTTCAAGGCCCGGGAGTTTGGTGATGAGTCAGTTCGCATGACAACAGCCGCCTTTTCCTTTCACATGCTCGGGCTGGTCTTTGTAGCCATGAACAGGGTCATGGCCCCTGCCTTCTATGCCTGTGGGGATACAAAGACCCCGACCAAGGCAGGCTTGATCTCCTTCGCTGTCAACATCGCGGCCGCCTTCCTCTTTGTCGGCCCCCTCCACGGGGCAGGCATCGCCCTGGCCCTGTCTTTCGCGGCTGCGGTCAATACCGGAGTCCTGCTCTGGTATCTTGGCCGAAAGAACTTTGAGGGGATGGGAGGGGCCTTGGCAGGCGCAGCCCGTTATGGATTTAAGATCGTGGCTGTTTCGGCGGTAGCCGTGCTACCAGTCTGGTTCCTCGAACCCCGACTGGCCCTCCTGTGGTCGGATTCGGGCAACCGCTTCCTGGCTTCAGGCCTGCCGATGGCCATCGGAGCCCTGGTTTTCTGCGCGCTGGCTTTGGGTATCCTCTGGATTGGCAAGGATGAAATCGTCAGGTCCCTCGCTCGGGCGCTTGCCCGGAGGTTCAGGCGCCAGCCTGCATGATGCTCAGCCGCCGGCCTGCATGATGCCCGCGTGGTTCCATGCCATCCTCCGGGTATCTTGACAAGACAGGGGGGCGGTGCTAGATTTCGCGGGCTTTCCGCATGCCCTTGTAGCTCAGTTGGCAGAGCATATCCATGGTAAGGATAAGGTCAACGGTTCGATTCCGTTCGAGGGCTCAACAATCCAGACAATGCGGGATTCAAGCCGACGGGGCCCTGCGCGCCGTTGGCTTCGATTTTCAGCATGGGTGGGTTTGTCGATCGAGGCAGCAGGCCTCGGAACCCTGTCGATGAAAGGAATGGGCCATGGCTGCCAAGAAACAGACCGTCGAAATCATCGCTCTCGCCTGCACCGAGTGCAAGCGCAGGAACTACACCACGAGCAAGAACCGCAAGACCATGCAGGAAAAGCTCGAGCTCATGAAGTACTGCAAGTGGGACAGGAAGCACACCCTGCACAAGGAAACCAAGGTCAAGTAGGCTTTGAGGCGCCTTTGGGAGGCGCTCCCTGTGCTGAATTTATAAAGCGGACGCGGATTGTACGTGTACGACAGCGATGTTGGTGAAGAGCAGAGGATTTCGCGAAGCGAAATCCTCTCGCGAAGGGAAAAGGTTCACGAGCCTTTTCCCTTCGCGAAGGCCAGTAGCTCTAATGGTAGAGCGCCGGTCTCCAAAACCGGATGTTGAGGGTTCGAATCCTTCCTGGCCTGGAGAAAATTGCGGCCAACGACATCGGTTAGCGGTCCTTGAGGACCAATGCTGGCCGTAGGGAGCCCGAAGACCTCGTGGTCGGAGGGTTCCAGGGTCCAAAAGATGCCGTTTGCGACGAAAGGAGCCGCCATGAAAAAGATCATCCAGTTCATCAAGGAATGCTATGCCGAACTCAGGAAAGTTGTATGGCCCAACCGCGAGGATGTGGGTGCTTCCGTCAAAGTCGTCGTGATCTCAACGGTCGTGATGGCCTTCGTCCTTGGCTTTGTCGACTTCGTCCTGGTCGCCGGCATAGACTTCATCTTCAGGTAGGAGAGGTACCGCAATGGCCAAGGCCTGGTACGTACTCCATGTCTATTCGGGCTACGAGAACAAGATCGAGCGCACGATCCGCATGCACATCGACAATGGAGACCTCTCCAAGGATGTCGTGACCGATATCAAGGTGCCCTCCGAGGATGTGGTGGATGTCCGCGACGGAAAGAAGCGCTCGACATCCCGGAAGATCCTTCCGGGCTATATCCTGATCGAGATGGACCTCCCCGATGACAACTGGAAGGCTTCCTGCTCCACCATCAAGAAAATCACCGGAGTCACGGGCTTTGTGGGTGCCACGCAGCATAAGAAGCCCGCACCGATCTCGGGCGAAGAAGCCAGGTCCATCCTCCAGAGGGCTGGTGAGATCAAGGGCGAGCGTCCGGTCAGGAACCGCCAGGCCTTTGCCCAGGGCGAGCAGGTCAAGATCATCGAGGGGCCCTTCGAGTCCTTCACCGGGGCGATCGAGGAAGTAAACCTCGAGAAGAACAAGCTCAAGGTCATGGTCGGCATTTTCGGCCGTGCCACGCCGATGGAGGTCGATATCCTCCAGGTCGAAAAGATTTAGCAGGTTCTCGGCCGCCTCAAGGTGGCCTCGGCTGTCCTCTGCGACAGCCGGCGTTCTTTTTAAAAGCGGCGTCCGGCCAGCGATGACCGGCGCTTCTCAATAGAGAGGTGTTACCTCTCCTAGATGGGAGTTTGCACGATAGTGCAAGCGCTACCCTGGTCAACGAACGAAGGCGTGCAAACTTCGCGTGGCGAGAGCCATGGCGGGGAGCATTCCAGAGATGCACCAGGTACACCACGAAAGGAGTGTAAGGATGGCGAAAAAAGTAGTCACCGCGGTCATCAAGCTGCAGTGCCCCGCCGGGAAAGCGACTCCAGCTCCCCCGGTCGGACCCGCGCTCGGTCCGCACGGCGTCTCCGCCCCGCAGTTCTGTCAGCAGTTCAACGACAGGACCAAGGGAATGGAGGCAGGACTCACGATTCCGTGCATCGTCACGGTCTACAAGGACAAGACCTTCACCTTCATCACGAAGACGCCTCCCGCGTCCGTGTTGATCAGGAAGGCGATGGGGCTCGAAAAGGGCTCGCCGATCCCGCACAAGACCAAGGTCGGCAGGCTCCCTACGGACAAGCTCGAGGCGATCGCAAAGCAGAAGATGTCCGATCTTTCGGCCAATGACCTCGAAGCCGCGAAGAAGATCATCGCCGGCACCGCGCGCTCGATGGGCGTGGAGACGGAGTACTCGAAATGAAGCATGGCAAGAAGTACAACGAGGCAGTGAAGAAGGTCGACCGCGAGGTTGCGCTCGAAATACCGGCCGCTGCCGCCCTCGTCAAGGACGCGCATTTCGCCAAGTTCGACGAGACCGTCGAGGTGCACGTCAGGCTCAACCTCAAGAAAAGCCAGTCCGTGCGCGACACGGTCGTCCTACCGCACCAGTTCCGGGGCGAGAAGAAGATCCTCGTGTTCTGCAAGGGCGAGAAGGAAAAGGAAGCCATGGAAGCTGGCGCAGCCTATGCGGGCTCCGACGAGCTTATCGAAAAGATCAAGGGCGGATGGCTCGACTTCGATGTTGCGGTCGCCACCCCGGACATGATGAAGGACGTCGGCAAGCTCGGTATGGTTCTCGGACGCAAGGGCCTCATGCCCAATCCAAAGACCGGTACTGTCACCCACGACCTCAAGGCGGCGGTAGCCGAGCTCAAGAAGGGCCGTACCGAGTTCCGCACCGACAAGTCAGGCATCATCCACCTCGCCATCGGCAAGGTGTCCATGGAAGCCACCCAGATAGCCGAGAACGTCGATACCCTGATCCACGAAGTGCAGCGGAAAAAGCCCGCTGACGCGAAGGGCGATTTCGTCGGCTCAGTGTTCCTCACCTCGACGATGGGTCCCGGCGTCCGCGTCGCGATCGCGAAGATGGAGAAGTAAACCATGGCCATGAGAGCTTCCAAGATCCAGAGCGCCAAGGCAGACGCCATCGGCGAGCTCAAGACCAAGATCGGCGCGTCGACGGACTTCGTCTTCGCCGAGTACCGAGGTCTCACCGTCGAGCAGATCACGAACCTGCGCAAGCAGCTCCGCGCGAAGAACGCGGAGTTCCATGTCGTGAAGAACAATTTCGCGCGCATCGCCTTCGACCAGCTTGGTTTTCCCAAGGCTGTCGAGCCCATGCTCGCCGGTCCGACCGCCGTTGCCTTCGCCAGGGGCGAACCCAACGAGGTCGCCAAGATCCTCGTCGACTTCGCCAAGGAAGTCCCGGCGCTCAAGGTGAAGGCCGGCGTCGTGGACAAGGAGTTCTTCGACCAGGCGGCGATCGCCGCCTTCTCGAGGCTTCCTGGTCGCAACGTGCTCCTGGCCATGCTCATGGCCACCATGCGCGCCCCGGTCCAGAACCTCGTGTACACGCTCATCGCCTTGCAGGAGAAGCTGGCCGCCGGTACTCCGGCTGCCGCTGAGCCCGCAGGGTCGCCACCCGCAGAGCCGGCCCCGGCCGAGACTGCTGCCCCAGCGGAGGCTGCTGCCCCGGCAGAGGCTCCAGCCCAGGCCTGACCAGTTTCCTTTTTTCCGCTTCAGGCTTCGGAGTAGCTGCCGTACCTGTCGCGGTTCCGACCAGGCGGCTTCCGAGCCGCGGCTAGTTCGTATGAATTAGTCATTTTTTCCCAGGAGAAGATAATATGGCAGCCCTTACCCACGACCAGATCATCGATGCAATCGGCGAGATGAAAGTCACCGAGATCTCCGACCTCATCAAGGCGATGGAGACCAAGTTCGGCGTCACTGCGGCAGCCCCCATGGCAGCAGCCGGCGCCGGTCCTGCGGCCGCAGCCGTCGAGGAGCAGACCGAGTTCACCGTCGTCCTCAAGGGCGGTGTCCCGGCCGACAAGAAGATCTCCATCATCAAGGAAGTCCGCGCCATCACTGGCCTCGGACTCAAGGAAGCCAAGGACCTCGTCGAGGCCGGCGACAAGGCTCTCAAGGAAGGCATTTCCAAGGCCGACGCCGAGAAGATCAAGGGCCAGATCACCGCTGCGGGCGGCTCCGTCGAAATCAAGTAATCGACGACGATGCCGGGAAGGCAGTCGTGGATGAGGCCCGCAGGGCGCGTTTCATCCACGACCCCTGCCTTACCGGTGTTGTCGGCATTCGGGAATGACCAGGGGACCGCGCATGGGGCGGCCTGATCCAGGGCTTCTTTACCGGCTCCCGACGATTGTCGGTGGCCGATGAAGAAGCCTCCAGTGTCATCGAGGGGCCGGTAGTCCGCGCGTGTATGGCATCGCGCGCGGTTGGAGGCCCGATCGATGGTTACAGCCACACCTGAACGGGCCTCCGCCGCCAAGCGGGGGCCAAGGGAGAGATGATGGCCTATACCGAGAACAAGGTATCGCGGCAGTACATCGGCAAGGAGTACATGGAAGTCATGGGACTTCCGGACCTTATCGATATCCAGCTGTCGAGCTACGAGAAATTCCTGCAGCGTGACACGCTCCGCAAAGGCGAGGCCCTCCTCGAGGCGGGCATCGAGGAAGTGTTCCGCACAACCTTCCCGATCGAAAGCCCGAACGGTGACATGCTCCTGGAGTACGAGAACTACCACCTCGACGAAGGCGCGATGAAGTACTCGGAGATCGAGTGCAAGCAGAAGGGCCTTACCTTCGCCGTTCCGCTGAAGGCCAAGATCAACCTCGTCTTCCAGAAGACGGGCGAGATCCGGCAGAAGGAGATCTATCTCGGGGACATCCCCCTGATGACGGACCGCGGCACCTTCATCATCAACGGCGCCGAGCGCGTCGTGGTCTCCCAGATCCACCGCTCCCCGGGCGTCATCTTCTCCCACGAGAAGGGCATCTATTCCGCGCGCATCATCCCCTACAGGGGCTCCTGGCTCGAGTTCGAGATCGACCAGAAGAAAGAGCTCATCTACGCGAAGATCGACCGGAAAAAGCGCATACTTGGTACGATGTTCCTCCGCGCCCTCGGCTTCGAGACCCGGGAGGACATAGTCAAGGCCTTCTACGTCGCCGAGAAGGTGACGATAGGCGAGACCCGTGCCGAGAAGGACCGTGCCGTCAACCGCGTGCTGGCAAAGGCCGTCCGCGCCGAGGTCAACGGGGAGACCCGCAAGCTCTATCGCGCCGGCGACAAGCTCCACCTCCACGATGTCGAGGAACTCTTCAACATCGGCGTCCGCGACCTCGAGCTCATCGATTTCGGCCACCCGGATTCCCTCCACTTCGACATGATCCTCAACTGCTTCGAGCGGGAGGACATCAAGCTCGTCAAGGAAGACCCGAGCCAGGACGAGCCCTCCAAGGCCGACGCCCTGTCGGCGGTCTATTCGACCCTCATGCCTGGTGAGCCCATCACGGTGGAGAACGCCGAGCGCGACCTCGCGGGTATGTTCTTCTCCGCGCGGCGCTACGACCTCGGCAAGGTCGGCCGCTACAAGCTCAACAAGAAATTCGACTACGCGGTGCCCTCCAAGGACTTCACCCTCATGCGCGACGACGTCATCGCCACGATGAAGTACCTGATGTGCGTCTACTACGGCGAGTCCAACGTCGACGACATCGACCACCTCGGCAACCGCCGCGTGCGCTCGGTCGGCGAACTCCTGGCCAACGTGATGAAGAGCGCCTTCGGCCGCATGGAGCGTATCGCCAAGGAGCGCATGAGCCTCAAGGAGACGGACACGATCCGTCCCCAGGACCTCGTGTCGATCAAGCCCATCGTCGCGGCGATCAAGGAATTCTTCGGTTCTTCCCAATTGTCACAGTTCATGGACCAGGTCAACCCGCTGGCGGAACTGACCCACAAGCGCAGGCTCAACGCACTCGGTCCCGGCGGCCTGTCCCGCGACCGTGCCGGCTTCGAAGTGCGCGATGTCCATTACACGCACTATGGCCGGATGTGCCCCATCGAGACTCCGGAAGGTCCGAACATCGGACTCATTGTATCTTTGGCAACCTACACGGCGGTCAACGAGTACGGATTCCTCGAGACTCCCTATCGCAAGGTGGAGGAGGGGAAGGCCAGCAAGCACATCGAGTACCTCTCCGCCATGGACGAGGACAAGTACTACATCGCCCAGGCCTCCGCCCGCATCGACAAGAAGGGCGAGTTCCTCGACGACCAGGTCTCCTGCCGCCACCAGGGCGACTATACGACCAGGCCTGCCAAGGAACTCCAGTACATGGACGTGTCCCCGAAGCAGATCATCTCCGTTTCAGCGGCATTGGTTCCCTTCCTCGAGCACGATGACGCCAACCGCGCCCTCATGGGCTCCAACATGCAGAGGCAGGCAGTTCCCCTCGTCTTCCCCGAGCCGCCCCGCGTGGGCACGGGCATGGAGGAGAAGTGCGCCTACGATTCAGGCGTCCTCGTAAAGGCTCGCCGCGACGGTGTCGTCGAATTCGTCGACGCCTACAAGGTCCTGGTCATCCCCGAGGGAGAGAAGGACAAGAAGGTCCGCGACGAGTATCCCCTGGTGAAGTACCAGAGGACCAACCAGGATACCTGCTACACGCAGCGTCCCATCGTCCACAAGGGCGACAAGGTCCTGAAGGGCCAGGTCCTGGCGGACGGACCGGCGACCCGTGACGGCGAACTTGCCCTGGGACGCAACATCCTGGCCGGCTTCGTTCCATGGAATGGTTACAATTATGAGGATGCCATCCTCATCTCCGAACGGGTGGTCAAGGAGGACATGTTCACCTCCATCCACATCAAGGAGTTCCAGACCGAGGTCCGCGAGACCAAGCTGGGGCCCGAGCGCATCACCCGCGACATCCCGAACACCAGCGAGAAGAGCCTCGACAACCTCGACGCAGAGGGCATCATCCGGGTAGGCGCCAAGGTCAAGGCCGGGGACATCCTGGTCGGCAAGGTCACGCCCAAGAGCGAGACCGAGACGACGCCCGAGTTCAAGCTCCTCAACTCCATCTTCGGAGAGAAGGCCAAGGACGTCCGCGATTCCTCGCTGCGTGTCCCGCACGGCATCGAAGGCACGATCATCGACGTGCAGCGCCTGAAGCGCAGCGCGAACGACGACCTGTCTCCCGGAGTCGAAGAAGTGGTGAAGGTCCTCATCGCCGCCAAGCGCAAGCTTAAGGAAGGCGACAAGATGGCCGGGCGTCACGGAAACAAGGGTGTAGTTGCCCGTGTCCTGCCCATCGAGGAAATGCCCTACCTCGAGGACGGAACCCCGCTCGACATCTGCCTGAACCCCCTCGGCGTCCCTTCCCGGATGAACATCGGGCAGATCATGGAGACGGAGCTCGGCTGGGCTGGATCCACGCTCAACGAGTGGTACGCCTGCCACATATTCCAGTCACCCTCGCAGGAACAGATCGAGGGAAAGCTCAAGGAAGCAGGACTTCCGGTCAACTCCAAGGCCCAGGTGCGCGACGGCAGGACCGGAGAACCCTTCAAGAATCCGATCACGGTCGGCATCATCTATTTCATGAAGCTGCACCACCTTGTCGACGACAAGATGCACGCGCGCTCTACCGGTCCCTACTCGCTGGTCACCCAGCAGCCCCTGGGCGGAAAGGCCCAGTTCGGCGGCCAGCGCCTGGGAGAAATGGAAGTCTGGGCCCTCGAGGCCTATGGCGCCGCCAACACGCTGCAGGAACTCCTCACAATTAAATCTGATGACATGACGGGTCGCGCCAAGGTCTACGAGGCCATCGTCAAGGGAGAGCCGCAGACGGCGGCCGGCATCCCGGAGGCCTTCAATGTCATGGTCCAGGAGCTCAGAGGCCTGGCCCTCGACATCAGGGTCTTCGACGCCAAGGGCAAGCAGATCGCCCTCACCGAGAGGGATGAGGACATCATCAACAAGCAGGGTGCGTTTTGAGCTTCCGCTGCGAGGGATCTCAAATTCGCGGTTCGCAGCGCGAACTGCTGGGTAGCCTTGCGTCAGCCCGGCTACCGGGGGGGATTTGACATGAGAGACATACAGGATTTCGATAGCATAACGATTCGCCTGGCCAGCCCTGAGATGATCAGGCTCTGGTCCTACGGCGAGGTGAAAAAGCCCGAGACGATAAACTACCGCACGCTCCGCCCCGAGAAGGACGGCCTGTTCTGCGAGCGGATCTTCGGTACTACCAAGGAATGGGAGTGCTACTGCGGCAAGTTCAAGTCCATCCGCTACAAGGGTGTCATCTGCGACCGCTGCGGCGTCGAGGTCACGCATTTCAAGGTGCGCAGGGAGCGCATGGGCCATATCGAGCTGGCCAGCCCCGTCTCCCACATCTGGTTCTACCGCTCCGTGCCGAGCCGCATGGGCCTCCTCCTGGACCTGCCGGTGGCGGCCCTCCGAAGTGTTCTGTACTATGAGAAGTTCATAGTCATCGACGCCGGTGACACCGACCTCAAGAAGCAGCAGCTCCTCTCCGAGGAGGAGTACTACGAGGCACAGGACCGTTACGGCGGCGCTTTCTCGGCCGGCATGGGCGCCGAGGCGATCCGCTCCCTCCTCGAGGCGATAAACCTCGACGAGATGGCCACCGAGCTCCGTCAGAAGATGATCGACAAGGGCGCGAAGTCCGACAAGCGCCTGTTGAAGCGCATCGAGATAGTCGAGTCCTTCCGCGCCTCCGGCAACAAGCCAGAGTGGATGATCCTCGATGTCGTGCCGGTCATTCCTCCGGAACTCAGGCCGATGGTCCAGCTCGACGGCGGCCGCTTCGCGACCTCGGATCTCAACGATCTCTACCGCCGCGTCATCAACCGCAACAACCGCCTGAAGCGGCTGCAGGCGCTCAATGCCCCTGACATCATCATACGCAACGAAAAGCGCATGCTCCAGGAAGCGGTGGATGCCCTCTTCGACAATTCCAAGAAAAAGCGTGTAGTCAAAGGCGCTTCAAACAGGCCGCTCAAGTCGCTGTCCGACATGCTCAAGGGCAAGCAGGGCCGTTTCCGCCAGAACCTCCTCGGAAAGCGCGTTGACTATTCTGGCCGTTCCGTCATCGTCGTCGGTCCGGAACTCAAGATGTGGCAATGCGGACTACCGACCAAGATGGCCCTCGAGCTCTTCAAGCCCTTCATCATGAAGAAGCTGGTGGAAAAGGATGTCGTCTACAACATCAAGAAGGCCAAGATGCTCGTCGAGTCGGAGACCCCCGAGGTCTTCGCAGTGCTCGACGAGGTCGTCAAGGAACATCCTGTCCTCTTGAACCGCGCGCCGACCCTGCACAGACTCGGCATCCAGGCCTTCGAGCCCGTCCTGGTCGAGGGCAAGGCCATCAAGCTCCACCCGCTTGTGTGCAAGGCGTACAACGCTGACTTTGACGGTGACCAGATGGCCGTCCACGTGCCCCTCACGAACGCGGCCCAGACCGAGTGCTGGACCCTCATGCTCTCGAGCCGAAACCTCCTCGATCCCGCCAACGGAAAGACCATCGTCTATCCCTCCCAGGACATGGTCCTGGGCATCAACTTCCTCTCGAGGCACAAGCCCGCCGCCAAGGGCGAGGGGCATCGCTTCAGCACGCCGGAGGAGGCCCTCATGGCCTGCGAAAGCGGTAGTTGTGACTATCAGTCCATAGTGAGGGTGCCCGTGCCCAAGGGGCCGGTCTGGTCCAAGGTCGAGAAGGTCATGTTCAAGGCCGTGGCCGGTTCCACCGAGGTGGAAGTCGCCTCAGGTGACGTCATCGAGACGACGGTGGGGCGCCTCCTCTTCAACGAGGCGATGCCCCTTGAGGTTCCTTTCGTCAACTATGCCCTCGGCGACAAGGACCTCCGGGCCCTCATCGAGACGGTGTACCGCGAAAAGGGCCCCTACATCACGGTACGGATGCTCGACGCGATCAAGGAAAACGGCTTCAAGTACGCGACCTTCTTCGGTGCGACCATCGGCATGGACGACATCGTCATCCCCCACGAAAAGGCGGAGATGATCGAGGGCGCCAACAAGCTCGTCGACGAGATCCAGAACCAGTACCTCAAGGGCCATATCACCCAGGAAGAGCGCTACAACCGTGTCGTCGAGGTCTGGTCCAGGACGAACGAGGACCTGACAGCGGTGATGATGAAGACCCTCGAGAAGGACCGCGCCGGCTTCAACAACATCTACATGATGGCCAACTCCGGAGCTCGAGGCAGCCGCAACCAGATCCGCCAGCTTGCGGGAATGCGCGGCCTCATGGCCAAGCCCTCGGGCGACATCATCGAACTTCCGATCCGTTCCAACTTCCGCGAGGGGCTGTCGGTCATCGAGTTCTTCATCTCGACCAACGGCGCGCGCAAGGGTCTCGCGGATACCGCGCTCAAGACGGCCGACGCCGGCTACCTCACAAGGCGCCTCGTCGACATCGCGCAGGACGTGGTCATCAACGTCGACGATTGCGGCACCATAAATGGCGTCGTGCACGCAGCCATCAAGGACGGCGAGGAAGTCGTCGAGGCGCTGCGCGAGCGCATCGTCGGTCGCTATGCCCTCGACCCCGTCCGCCATCCGATCACGATGGAAATCATAGTTGATTCCAACGATGAGATCACCGAAGCCATCGCGGAGCAGATCGACGAGGCAGGCATCGAGGAAGTGTCCTTGCGCACGGTCCTCACCTGCGAGGCCGAACGCGGCGTCTGCCGGAAGTGCTACGGACGCAACCTCGCCACGGGGCGAACCGTCGAGATAGGGGAGGCGGTCGGCATCATCGCCGCCCAGTCCATCGGCCAGCCGGGAACGCAGCTGACGATGCGTACTTTCCACATCGGCGGCGCGGCGACCAAGGCCTCGGAAGAGAACCGCATCTACCTCAAGTATCCGGTCCTGATCAGGGATATCGTCGGCACCTTCGTCAGCCTGGCTGGCGGATCCTCCCTCTTCACGAGGAAGGGCGCCCTCCATATCTGCAAGATCTTCTCGGACCACGAGATCAAGAAGGGCGACAAGATCCTCATCGAGGATGGCCAGCGCATCCTCAAGGGCGAGAACCTCCTCCAGCACAAGGATGGAAGCATCGAGGTCGCCCACGACATCTCCTACGCGAAGGTCGTGCCCGTAAAGGGCGCGAACGACCACCTCCTCCTCATTGCCCAGGAGATGAAGATAGACGTGCGCAACGGTTCCGAGGTCGTCGTCCGTGTCGGCGACATCGTGCCCGCCAATGGTGCAATTGCGACCTTCGACCCCTTCTCCGACCCGATCATCTCGGAACACGACGGCTATGTCCGGTACGAGGACATCATCCCCGGCTCGACCCTCAAGGAAGAGATCAACGAGGAGACAGGCAACGTCGAGAAGAAGATCACGGAGTTCGCCGCAGAGCGTGACCAGAAGCAGCCCAAGATCATAATCACCGAGGAATCGGGCTCCGAGATCGTGTCCTACTTCCTGCCGGGTGGCGCCTACCTCAACGTCGAGGACGGTGACCACGTCAAGGCCGGCCGCACCCTGGCTCGTACGCTGAAAGAGTCAGCCAAGGCCATGGATATCACGGGAGGCCTGCCGCGCGTCGGAGAGCTCTTCGAGGCGCGCAAGCCCAAGACTCCGACCGTCCTGTCGATGGTCGCGGGTACCGTGGTGTTCCGTGGCATCGTGAAGGGCAAGCGGGTCATCCTGGTACGTGACATATTCGGCAAGGAGTTCAAGCACCTGGTGCCCATGGGCCGCAGGCTCCTCGTGCGCGACGGCGACGTCGTCGACGCGGGCGATCTCCTGTGCGACGGCAACAAGAACCCCCACGACATCATGAACATCCTCGGAGAGCAGTACTGCCAGCGCTTCCTCGTCGACGAGGTCCAGCAGGTCTACCGCCTCCAGGGCGTCACCATCAACGACAAGCACATAGGTGTGATCATCCGCCAGATGATGAAGAAGGTCGAGATCGTGGCTCCCGGCGACACGAAGTTCATCTACGGCCAGCAGATCGACAAGCACCGCTTCCACGACGAGAACCACCGCGTCATCGCCGAGGGCGGACAGCCCTCCGTCGCGCGGCCCCTCCTCCTTGGCATCACGAGGGCATCGCTCAAGATCGACTCCTTCTTTGCCGCCGCCTCCTTCCAGGAGACGACCAGGGTCCTGACCGACGCAGCCATAGCCGGTGCGACGGACACCCTCCGCGGCCTGAAGGAAAACGTCATAATCGGTCACTTGATCCCTGCCGGTACCGGCATGAAGCAGTACCGGAACATCAAGCTCTTCGACGCCGAGAACGACGACCTCGATGCCTTCGTGAACGAGATCATCGAGAAGAGGAAACGCGAAAAGGAACTGGCCCCCATGCCCGCCCTCGAGGACCACGGCGACAGCCGCTTCGAGGAGGACACTGTCTTCGAGCACGACGAGGGTTTCGAGGCCGTGGAGCCCGAAGAACTCTGAAGATCATCCGTATCATGAGAACTGGCGCGGCTCCCCTCGGGGAGCCGCGTCTTGTTTTCGGAGCTTCAGAGCCGGTGTTTTCCCTGCCGCATCATCCCAATGAAGGATGCAGATTCAGCGCCATTCGCCCGCGCCACGCCTGACCTCGGAGGCAAGTTCGCCGTAGCGCGCCGCCGCGTCCCTGCGCCGTTCGAGGATGGCATCATGGTCGAGGCCCGTGGAAAAGCGGGCTACCGGAATGACCGTCTCGCACTCGGCATTGTCGAGGGCCAGGACGGCAGCAAGGAGGTTTTCCTCGTCCTCGGGGGGGATGGCGATGAAGCCGTGCTTGTCGGCGTGGACCAGCATGCCCTCCTCGATCCGGGTGCCGAAGACCTCCACGGCCCCGCCCCAGTCCACCGGCCATGCGTGAAGGTGGCCAACGCTGAGCCTCCGAGCGAGGGCCTTGAATCCGGCGTTGGTCATCTCATCGAGGTCCCTGATGGAGCCATCCACGATCGTGCCCACACAGCCGAGGCTGCGGTGGGTATTGGCGCTCACCTCTCCCCAGAATGAGCCCTGGGCTCCTGGCTTGCCGATATCCTGCATTACGATGATCTTGGGTCCCGGCAGCGAGGCGACATGGGCGAACCACTGGTCCCAGGCATCGGGCTTGTTCCCGGGATGGGCAGGATTGCAGGGATCGATGCGGATGGTGACAGCCCTCCCGACCATGGTACCGAGGGAAGGCATGAAATCGCGGGTTTCCTGGCGGTTCCACAGGCCTTCGAGGCGGTCGCGCTTCGTGCAGGCTTCCCAGCCGTTGTAGATCGTGGGAGTGTTCCAGCGCTTGAGCCGGAGCATCGCGCCCGGTCCTAATAATTGTGCTTTTGTTGCTGCCTGGCCTGTGGTCCTCGCGGTCTGAGTGTCAGCGTCAGGAATGCTTGTGGCGCTCATGGCGTCTCCTTGGGAGGTATTTCGGCGAATACGAGTCCGCCCTTGCTGTAGCTGGTGGAAAGCGCGACGTCGCGGGCAGCCTCTATGTTTTCGCGTTTGCTGCCTCGGGGCAGGGCACAGCCCGAACCGAGGACGAAGGCCCCCTGCGCCCCGCCCTCCAGGATGCAGCTGCGGGCTTCAAGCGCGATCTCCTCTGCACTCGAGCGGAGGAAACTCATGGTGTCGATGCCGCCCATGAGGGCCTGCCTTGGCCCCACGAGGCGGCGCAGGGCGCCAGCAGTAGAGCCTCCCAGCGGATCGAGGGGGGCGATGCAGTCGATGCCGGCCTCGACGAGATCATTCGCAATTGGTCGTAGATCACCGCAGATGTGACAGTAGATCCGGGCTCCGGGATCGATCGACTTGACTGCGGCCGCCACGTCCCGGAAGCGCGGGAACACGAACTCCCTCCAGAGGGCGGGGGATATCAGCGTCATGGTGCCGGCCGAATCGTTCAGGCGCAGTACCCTGAGCCCGAGGCCCAAAAGGAAGCGGGCCTTGGCGATGGCGATGGCTGCGCCCTTGTCCATCAGGGCGTGTACGAGCGCGGGTTCGTCGATGAAGTCATAGAGGGTGCGCTCCATTCCCCGGAGCGCGATGCAGAACGAAACCGTTGCCGATCCCAGGTCACCGAAGAGGGCAGTCCTGTCGCCGTATTTCCGCATGGCCTCCAGCGTGATGTCGCGGAAGCCGGAGCCTTGCCAGAAGGAGGCATCGGGGACGGCCAGAGCCGCTATATCATCGTAATTACGAACAAATGCTTCCTGTGAACAGCGGAACCAGGGCCAGGCGGAAAAGAAGGGGTCGCCGGGATCTACCGACCGCGGGTCGTCGAGATGGGTCGCAAAGCCTCCCGCCTCATCGACTCGGCCCAGGACCCTGCCCCTGGAGTCCAGCTCTACAGCCTGGCCCGTCGCATCCCGTTCGAGGCGGCGTGGCGGGAGCTGGAAGATCCGCGTTCCGTCGAGGCCCAGCTCGACAGCGGCCCGGGCGGTTATCTCCAGGGCCCGCCTGGGGTCCGCGATGACCTCGAGCATATCCTCGCCAAGGAGGTTGGCGGCGAGGTCGATCCAGATCTTGGGTGCGTAGGGCACACGGTCGGGAGTGGCTCCGGAAACTGCGGCATACATGCGATCCTGAGGGGTCATGCCTTGTGAGGCTGGAGGACTCACGAACCCTCCCCTTTCCAGAGGCCCGACAGGGCCTCGGACACAGCCCTGTGCCGGGCCAGCTTTTTCGCGTAGATGGTGCTCGTGGCGGCGTCTGGCTCGTGGCGACGTCCTATCCGAACCATGCTTGTCGCTGCGGTCCGTAGGTCGGGGTGGAACCCAGCGGCTACCGCAGCAGCCATGGCGCAACCGAGGGTTCCGAGTTCATCGGCCTCGACTGTCTCGACTGGAAGCCCGATGACGTCTGCGAAGATCTGTGACCAGAGGGGCGACTTGGCCGCTCCCCCGGCGAGGCGGATCGCCTTGGGCGTCTTCCTGGAAGCAAGGAGCTTTTCAAGATGCACCATGTGGCCAAAGGCTATGCCTTCGTAGACTGCGCGGATGAGTTCGGCCCTCGTCGTCGAAGGCTCCATCCCCACAAAACAGGCCCGCGCCCGTGGATCATACTGGGAGCCGAAAATGTAGGGGAGGAAGACGATGCCCTGGCCATCGGCAGGGACCGCCGAGGCCAGGCGGCCAGCGTATTCGTAGATGCTCACTCCCTCTGCCTCGGCAGCCCGTCTCTCCTCGCCCAGGAAAAGAGAGGTGAACCACTCGTTGTTGCCGGCCGAGGTCGGGCTGCATTCCTCGACGAGGAAGTAACCGGGAACGCAGAAGATGGAGTTCATCATGATGGACCCATCGAGCACGGGCTTCGGCGAGACGTATTCGTTGATGCTCCAGGTTCCCGCGATTACGCAGACATTCGTCTCGTCGAGGACATCGACCGCTGCCGCACAGGCATCGATGTCGAACATGCCGCCCGCGACAGGAAGACCGACAGGGAGGCCAGTGGCTTCCGCCGCCTCCCTGGTCACGTTTCCGCAGGCTTCAGTCGAGCCGCGGAGGGGTGGCAGGCGGTCCGCCAGACCTCCGATGCCGAAAAGCTCGAGGAGTTCCTCGTCGAAGCGGCCTTCCCGCAGATTCATCAGGGATGAGCCGGAGTAGTCGGTTGTTTCCGCGAAGGCCTCTCCCGTCAGGCGGAATCGAATGTAGTCCTTGACCTCGAAGATCCACTGTGTGGCCTCGAGGACGCCAGGCTCGTTTTCCTTGATCCAGCGGAGGAGGGCCACAGGCTGGCAGGCAAGCACGCTCTGGCAGGTCTTCTCGAAGGCTTTCTGCGCGGTGCCGTCGCGCTTCCAGGCCTCGACGATCGCCGTCGCCCGGGAGTCGGTGGAGACGATGCCGGGACGGGCGGGCTTGCCGTTCCGTCCCCAGAGATAGAGTCCCTTGCCATGACCGGTCGAAGCGAGTCCCCGGAGGGAGCCAGGCGCGATGCCGGAGCCTGCAATCGCTTCCCGGATCGCCTCGCAATTCGCTCTCCAGAGGACTTCCATGTCACGCTCGGTATGGCCGCTGAAAGGCAGGGAAAGGGGCAGGGAACGAGAGGCACTGCCGACCTGCCTGCCATTGCCGTCGAAGATGCAGACCTTGGTAGTCGTGCCCCCATTGTCGATGCCCATGAAATAGTCCGTCATACGTCAGTCCCTTTCCTTTCCATGAGGATCACACTCTATTCGATGTCGCGATGTTTGTCCTCCGCGCCGGGGGTAGTTCCCGGGAACAAGGCGCCTGAGCTACAGTCCGGCGCCCTTCAGGATTGCCATTCTGTTACAGGGTCCTCCCCTTATTGACCTCAAGCGCCCTTTCCGCCTACAGTCACCATCCCGGAGTCTAAGGGTTCGACTCTGGGACTGCCCGAACCTGAGGTTCGGGCTCGTGTACCATAACTACGCTCTGGTCATGCTGAGGCCGGGCACCACAAGGGAGTCGAAAGCGTAATGCCGACAATCAATCAACTGATCCGCCTGGGCCGCAAGGTCAACTCTTGGCGGACCAAGGCTCCGGCGCTTCTGGAATGCCCCCAGCGCCGTGGCGTTTGCACCCGCGTCATGACCGTGACGCCGAAAAAGCCGAATTCGGCCCTCCGCAAGGTCGCCCGTGTGCGACTGAGCCACGGGACCGAGGTCACCGCCTACATCCCCGGCGTCGGCCACAACCTCCAGGAACACTCCGTGGTCCTCGTGCGTGGTGGACGTGTCAAGGATCTTCCTGGTGTGCGCTATCACATCATCCGCGGAGCCAAGGATACCCTCGGCGTCGAAGACCGCAAGCAGAGCCGATCCAAGTACGGCGCCAAGCGGCCGAAGGCCTAGGGGGAGAACCATGGGACGCAAAAAGAAGACCATCGATCGCGGCCATTTGCCCGATACCAAGTACAATTCCGTCATCCTGACCAAGTTCGTCTGCCGCATGCTCTGGCAGGGCAAGAAATCCATCTGCGCGCGCATTGTGTACGACGCGATGGAGATCATGCAAAAGAAGGCCAACACGCCCGCCCTCGACGTCTTCATGAAGGCGCTCGAGAACGCGAAGCCAGTGGTCGAGGTCAAGTCCCGCCGCGTCGGTGGTGCCACCTACCAGGTGCCCATCGAAATCCGGGACAGCCGCCGCGAGGCCCTTTCCATGCGCTGGCTCATCACCGCCGCCCGGAACCGCTCCGGCAAGGCCATGGCCGACAAGTTAGCCGACGAACTCCTCGACGCCTTCAACAACACCGGCACCGCCGTAAAGAAGAAGGAAGACACACATAAGATGGCTGAAGCCAACAAGGCTTTTGCCCATTACAGGTGGTAGCCCAGGGCGAAAGCCTTGTTGGCTATAGCGAGGCCCACAGGCCGAGCGTTGACTAGTGTACACCCAGAAGGCCCGGTACTCCGGGCCTTCTGCTTTTGAGGCCCCAAACAAGGCTTTTGCCCATTACAGGTGGTAGCCCAGGGCGAAAGCCTTGTTGGCTATAGCGAGGCCCACAGGCCGAGCGTTGACTAGTGT
>CAIJMU010000143.1 GCA_903821875.1 uncultured Spirochaetota bacterium | reverse complement strand
GGCGATGAGGTCGTTCGCGCAGACGCAGGCGCTTACTTCCATGCACGCAATTCGCTCTGAATACGCAATGCCAGCCTGGACTGTGAATTCTCCGAAAAGGCAGCGATCCTCATCGACTTCGATGCCATAGTCAGCGCAGGCTTTCCTGAAGCCCTTGAAGCGGCTTGCTACGTTGTGGTCGCTTCGAAGTCCTCCCACAAAGGCCAGTTTCCTGTGCCCTTCCTTGATCAGGATCTCCGTCGCCATGTATTCACCCTGCGCATTGTCGATGTAGACCCCGACGTTCTTGCCCGAAAGGGGCCGGTCCATGAGCACTACTGGCACGATGAAGCTCAGGTCCTCGGGTCCGCGCTTCCCGATCGAGGCAGGAACCAGCACGATCCCGTCAACTCCACGGTCTCCGAGGGCGTTGATATAGCGGCGCTCGCGTTCGAGCGTATCGTCACTGTTGCACAGGAATACCGTATAGCCGGAAGCCTCGGCCGTCGCCTCGACGCTCTTGGCTATGTCGGAAAAAAAAGGATTGGATACATCAGGCAGGATGAGGCCAATGGAATTCGTCCGCCTGGTTATCATGCTCTTGGCGATTACGTTGGTACGGTATCCCTGTTCGCGGATTATCTGCTTGATCCGTTCGCGGGTATCTTCGCCGACACCCGCATCCCTGTTGTTGATGACCCGCGAAACGGTCGCATTGGATACCCCGGCAATCTGGGCGATATCCTTTATGGTCAAGCGCATGCTGTCACATTTCCTTCCGGAAGCCCCTAGAAAGTAACGCCTGATCGAAGGAGGATGTTGGCGTAGGGCTTGCATTCACCAGTCCGGATTATCGCCTTGCAGCTGGCGGATCTAAGCTTCAGCTCCTCATGCGAGACTTCGAGAAGGCGAACATCGTGGAAGTCCTCCACCAGCTTCGAGTAAAGCCCGGGGTTTTTCGAGCGCATCTCGGAGGCAATGGTCACTTCCTCGACGCAGAGCTCGGACAAGAGGCTTTCAAGGACTTCGGAGAGGTTTGGCAGGCCTGGCTTGACCGCAAGATCTATCCTTTCAACCGATGCAGGAATGGGAAAGCCTGCATCGACGATCGCGATCGTATCGGTATGACCCATCCCGGCAACCACTGCCGATATCCTCGAATTCAGTATCCCGATCCGCTTCATTGATGGACTCCCTTCAGCTTTTCACGCTGCCGAGCGTGAGTCCGGTAATGTAGTGTTTTTTCGCAAGGGCGTAAATTACAATTATTGGAATCGTGCTTACGAGGAGCCCCGCGAAGCCCTGCCCAAGAGGCGTCGCCTGGGTCACCATCGGTCCCGAGCCGAAGATGTTCATGATCCTCGGCATGATCGTCATAAGGCTGTCCTTCTGCAGGAAAAGGAGCCCGATGAGGTAGTCGGACCAGACCGCGGTGAAGTTGAACAGGATCACGGTGCTGAGCACGCCGACGGAAAGGGGCATCACGATCCAGAAGAATATGCGCAGGTCTGCGAGGCCATCTATGCGCGCCGCCTCGATGAGCTCGATCGAGAATTCGTCGAAGAAATTCTTGAACAGGTAGACCGAGAAGGGAAGGCGAAGGCCGAGGAAGATCAGGAGGGCTCCGAACATGCTGTTCACCAGGCCGAGCTGCCGGTACTGGAGAAAAAGCGGCAGGGCGATGAGCATCGTGGAAACATAGATGCCCGAGTACATGAAGATGTAGAGACCGTTCCTGAGGCGGAAGCGGAGGAAGGAAAAGGCATATCCGGCAAAGCCCCCGAGGAGGGCCGTAAACAGGCAGGTCAGGAGGCTCAGGGTCATGCTGTTCTTGATGGCGATACCCAAGCCGTTGCGCCACGCGTCGGCGAAATTGTCGAAGGTGAAAGAGTTTGGACTGACCAGGATGCCCCTCGCCAGGTCCGCGGTCGAGCGGAAGGGTGTGAATACCAGGAGGAAACAGATGACGAGGATCGTAGCGGAATAGGCGATGAAGGGAATCTGCAGGAGAAGCTCGAGCCAGGTGATCCGTCTTTTCCTGCCCATTACCGTATCTCCTGGGCCTTCGCCGCCTTTTTCCGCGAGGCAAAGAGGTAATTATAGATGAAAATCATGGTAATAACGATAAGTATCATCCCTGCGGCGCTGCCCACCCCGATTTCCTGCAGGCGGAACGTGTTCAGGTAGATGAAGTACTCGAGCACCGTGGAAGAGTAGCCCGGACCTCCGGCAGTCATGACATGGATGTAGCTGAAGAGGAAGGACATGAGGCCGATGACCTGCAGTACGACATAGACCGATATCGTGGAGGCAAGCATGGGAATAGTGATGAAAAAGAATTTCTGGGTTGCACTGGCACCGTCGATCTCCGCAGCCTCGTAGATCGAGATGTCCACGGTCGTCAGGCGGGCGAGGAAGAGAAGGAGCGCGAAGCCTATGTTCTTCCAGATGAGGGAGACGATGATCGTGAAGAGCGAGAGCCCTGGAGCGCCGAGCCAGTCCTGGTCGAGAAAGCCCAGGCCCAACCAGTTGAAGAAATCATTAAGGGGGCCGGCCTTGTTCAGCACCTCCGTGAGGATCTTCGCGACGACGATGTCGGGAAGGACGACAGGAATGAAGAAAAGGAAGGTATACAGGGAATATCCGGGTATTTTCCCGAAGATGGCCTGGGCAAAGGTAAGGGAGATCACGATGACAGCCGGCACGACGCCGATGATGATTATGACGTTGTTGCTGAGTGTCCCGTAGAAATGCGGGTCGGTTAGAAGGGCGAGGTAGTTCTCGAAATTGTTGAATCCGGTCGGGCGCAGGTACTTCCAGCCCTCGAGGCTGAACAGGAACATCCGTATGATCGGGTTGAGGAAGATGAAAGCCACGACGAGGAGGGCCGGCAACAGGAACCAGTAACCGTTGTTCCGGTACGTCAGTTTGTTCTTCGCCAAGGTCTTCCTCCCCGATCGTGAGAATCAGGCTGTCCCGCCGGAGCGCGGCAAGGCGCTCCGGCGGGTATCCTGCAAGAGGATTACTTGAGCTTGAGCGCCGCTTCGATCTCGGCTGCGTACTGCTGCGGGGTGATCTGTCCGAGCACCATGGAGTTACAGAACTTCTCGACAACCGAAGAGTATTCACGGACCCAGAAGGCGTGGCCCTCGGGATACAGGGTCTGCTGGCCGTGAAGGGCGGCGAACCTCTTGAGCTCGGTGCCAGGGATGTCGAAATCGGTGAGCTTGAATTCCTTGTTGACTGGGAAGAGGCCCTGGGAAACGAAATCGGCGACGATTTCCTTGTTGAACACGAGCTCCTTGATGAAGGCCGCAGCCTCCTTGGGATGCTTGGTCCAGGCGGTGATGCCGATGGCATCGCCGTAGATCGGGCTGGCCATCGCGAGCTTGCCAGTGCCACCCATGCTCGGCCACTCCATGATGCCGACCTTGTCCTCGCCGAGTGCGTTTACATAGACGGAATACAGGGCGGGGAAGAGGGGGATGATCGCGCATTTTTCGGCAGTGAACTGACCCCAGAGGTCGTTGATGGAAATCGTGTTGCCGCCCTCGACGAAGTAGCCGGCGTCATAGAAGGCCTTCCAGTCCTTGCAGAACTTGTCGAAAACCTTGTTGTAGATCGGCTTTTTCCCGTAGTAGGGGATGACGTCGGAAATCTTGTCGACATAGGAGGGGAAGGAGAAGCTGTGCCACCAGTCGGCGAAGATGCCTTCCTTGTTGGCGTAGCCGAAGGGTGCAAAGCCAGCGGCCTTCAGCTTCTTGCAGACATCGAGGAACTGGGCGTAGGTCCACTTGGCGGGGAACTTGGACCAGTCGATGCCAGCCTTCGTCATCATGTCCTTGTTGTAGGCGATGGCGATGTAGTTGTTGCCAGTGGCCGTTCCGTAGACATTTCCTGTCTTGACGTCGGTGCAGCTGTCAAGGAGGAGAAGCTTTGCAAGCTCGGCCTTGGAGAAGAGGTTCCCCTTGTTGAGCGGGTAATGGAGGCCCTGCATGCCTCCGGTGACGATGTCGGCCAGACCCGTCCAATTGAACACAAGGTCGGGTCCTGACTGCGACATCGCACTGGCAGTGAGGAGTTCGCGGAAACCAGCGTCGCCCTTGGAGACGATGTCGACCGTGATGTTGTCCCTGGCCTTGAGGATGTCAGCCGCTTTCTGCATGGTCACAAGAAGGGCGCTGTCCTTCTCGTAGACCGTCCAATATTCGATCGTGACCGGTGGATTCTTCGACTGCGCGCTCAGCGCAACCGCCAGAGCGCAGAGAGCGACGAGAATGAGACCCAGTTTCTTCAGCATGCCCTTCTCCTTTTGGAAAACGATCCTTCTGCCTGGCTCGGACCAACGCCCGGCCTATGTAGCCACCCTCCAGAGTAAACGTTTTCTCTATCCATCAAATATCACCGCTTTTCCGGATCTGTCAAGGGGAAAAGTCGGGAGAGTCATGAGGAAAAGTGCTTCCGTACAAGGCCAACGAATTCCTCGACATGGGCCGGAGTGCCTGCGCAGGTCCGGACATCCTTCAGGATGATCTCAGTTGTGTTGTTCCGGGTAGCAGCCGCCACCTCCGCAAGTTCCCTTTCCATCTGCCCGCGGTCAAAGCCCATGCACAGGACGGGATTGGGCTTCCAGGAAAGGATTGCACGGTCGCCGATCGCCTCGGCCGCCAGGGGGACGCTGGACCAGGGACTCACGCTGAGCCTCCTGATGTTCGGAATCTCCCTGAAGATGGATTCGTATCGGGTATCCAGGGGCTCGCAGCAGCCATAGCAGGCAAGGCCGAAACGGTTGAGTCCCCGTTTCTGGTACTGGAGGGCAAAGTCCTCGAACATGGAAGTGGACACATTGCTGAACTCCTGCGAGTCGGCAAAGCCCCAGAGCTCCGAGATCCTGAGCTGCCCGGGATCGAGGCGGCGATTGGTATAGCCAAGGCCGCCCGAGCCCGTATAGATATTCGTGTGGTTGTCGAAAAGAAGCCCCCTGGCCTCGAGCCGGTCAAGCAGGCGCACCTTGCTTGCCGACATGTGATCCATCACGCGATGCAGCATTTCCGGATTGTCGTAGAGGTCGAGCATCAGCTCCGACATGCCACGCAGATGTACCAGATCGATGAGGAGGCTCTGGACAAGCGCACAGTAGGGGAGCACGAGCTGGAGGCCGAGGAATCCCCCGAGGGCCGACTCGTATTTTTCGCGCAGGCGCCGGGTTTCCTCCTGGTCGGGAATGAAATCAACCTCATGGGCGAGCAGTTTCTCAAGGTTGGCTTCGTCGGAAAGGTAATTGTCAAGATGATAGGCACCCTTGCCCACGCCCTTGGCCTCGATATCGATGCCCCAGGCGTTCTTCTGTGACGCATCGCCGTAGAGGTAGCCGGTATACTCTCCGGGCATGTCGAAGCGGACGAGGCCCTCGTAGACGAAGTCGTCATCGAAGTGCGCGTGCTGGTAGATCTGGTGGCGCAGCCTGCGCTCCAGGACGCGCAGCTCCGCGTCCTCGCTCAGGATGGCCGACTCAGGTACCAGCTCGAGCCAGCCGCCGTCCTCGTCTATGCATACCCAGAGCAGCGGACCGGCATCCCCGCACAGTTCGTTGTGGTCTGCCCACTTCCGGCGCTTGACATCGTTTTCAGGCAGGGCCGCGATTTCGGCGAGTTCGCGGGCGAGATTCCTGACAATGCCTTCCTGTTCGGAGTATTTCATGTCTTTTCCTCCTAATAGGTATATTTTCTTGCGGCTTCGGCAAAATGCCGGATGTTTTCCCTCGGAGCGGCGAAGAAATGGTCGCAGGCGCTCATGATGTAGCCCCCGTCCTGGCCGTAGAGGCCGAAGAGGCGCTCGACCTCCCCTTCGATCATCGCCGCGTCTCCGCGCTCGAGGATGTTGTTCTGGTCCATGCCTCCGATGAGGGCGAGCGTCGGATGCAGGTCGGCGTAGACCTGCCGGGCAGTGGCGTCGGTATCGATGTCCCCGCCCACTCCAGTCGGGGACAGGGTTTCGGAGGCGTCGCAGTGGTTGTCCCTGATGAGGGTGGTGATCCGGCTCATTCCCCCGCAGGTGTGGTAGACGGTCTTGAAGCCGAGGGCGCGCAAGGCATCGTGCTGCACGCGATCGTAGGGGAGGCAGAACTCCTCGTGGATGGCGGGGGATATGAGGGTATTGGAGGCAGCGCCGCCCCCGGTCTCGATGAGGTCGAAGGGCATGCCCGGAAGGCTTTCCTCGATGTAGCGCAGCTTTTCTGCCTGCAATACCGACAGCAAATCGTGGACGAAGTGCGGTTTGTCGAAGGTGGCCATTATGAGATTCTCGGCCCCGTAGAGCTCGCAGGCATCCTGCCAGCAGCCTCCCTGGAAGCCACAAAGGAAGGTCCGGAGGATGCCGTCGTCCCCGAGCTCGGCGTGGACCTTCCTGGCCCTTTCCCTGTCGAGAAGGGGCAGGGGCCGGTATTTCCGCAGGAGCTCGAGTTCAGCCTCCCCCTTGACCAGGTGCTCGCTGACCCAGGTCGTGATGGCATTCCGGCCCTGCTGGTAGTGGAGCGTTCCACCCGGAGTCTCGATCGTATGGTCTATAAGAACATAGCCATCGGCCTTCGAGCTCACCGAGGACAGGCGCCAGTCGGGCGAGGGCCTTTCGAGGGTCTCGAAAAAGGTGATCGAGGCGTCGAGGCCCGTGGCGCGGTTTGCTTCGATATCGGAGACGCCACCCATGTGCTCGGCCAGATGGTAGGGCTGCCATTGGTGGATGGTCACAGGGAGGCGATCCGGCTTCTCGCGGTTCAAGGCGAGCATCATGCGTTCCTTGGAAGTCATGCCCCCTCCCTTTGGCCGCGCCAGGCAGGCCCGGCCCTGCCGATACTATACAAGCAATTCATATGACTGTATCTCCCCCGCTGCGATTTCAACTTCCAGGACCTGGCCCCTGAGCTGCCGCGCCTCGATGAAACGCTCGTCGAGGGTCACGCTGTTTGCCGAGACTACCGCTTCCGGCAGCTGGAGCGCAAAACGCCTTGTCTCTCGTGCAATGCTGTAGATCCTGAGTACAAGGCCCCCTCCCCTCTCGCGGAGCTTGAGGGCAGACAGGCGGACACAGTCAGGGAGGCTGGTGACGAAAGCGAGGGGATTGACGGCGACCTCCACGGCCCTGCCCGTCTTCCTGAGCTGGCAGGGCTGGACCTGATGCTGCTTGCGGTCGACCTCTGCGAAGGTCCCGGCCTCGAGAAAACCGCCCCTGTGATAGATCACGCCGTACTCGAAGCGCTGCGGACCCAGGCACTGGGCGCCGGGCGTGGGCAGGTTCCAGCCGCCGTTGCCCTTCCGCGTGAAAAGGTCGGCTCGTGAAAGCCATCCGACGCAGCGCAGCAGGGTCAGGCGGATCCAGGTCTGGCCTTCCTGGTCGAGGCTTTCGTACTCGTTGGTCGAATCGCTGGCTATGGAAATCCCATGCTCCGCAGTGCCTGCGTGGACAAAGCCATGGGTCGGATGGCAGTTCTGCGGATACTCTACCCAGGTGTCGGGTACAATCAGCGTGACCGGGCGGCTGGTGACAGCAAAGGCGGTCGAACCCGAGCAGGAGCCGGCCAGCAGGCCTGAGGGGAATTCCACCTGGAGGCGATGATCCTTGGCATTGTTATTGATTTCAAGGGAGTAGTCGATGCGGCCGATGCCGGGATAGAGACGGACTGCGATGCGAAGCGGACAGTCGACAAGCCTTTGGGAACGGCTCTTTCTATCTTCGTCGAGACCCTCGGGCAGGAAGAGGCTGCCGTCGACGGTGAGCTCCTCGTACAGGCCGTGGCGTCCCGATCCGCGGCAGGTCATGCCTGAGGGATCGAGCCTGTACGGCCTGTCATTCCCGATCCAGGAGTGGGTGTATTCGTCGCCTGCGTCGGCAAGGTCCGAGATCCTTCCCACAGCGCTGTGCCGACGCCCCGTCGCCTTCTCTTCCACGGTAAAGCCGGCGTCGGAGGCACAATATTCGACCACGAAGAATTCGTTCTCGATGCGAACCCTGTCGGGGCGGTCCGGAAGTCCGGGGGCCGCCGTAGAGCGGCCGAGGCGCAGCACGTGGAGCCCATAGTCGAAGCCCGGCAGCAGCACGCCGACGCGGCAGCGATTGACCTTGTAGACCTCGGGGAGGGTCTGGTCCTGGAGGTCCATGTGATAGGCCTTTGTGGAGGAGATCAGCGTGCAGGGTATGTCGCGGCCGTACTGGTCGACAGCGGCGACAGCCTGGGGAAGATCGGGATGCGCGAGGCCCGGCTCATAATCCTCGATCATGGACCGGGCGAAATTGACCTTGTTGACCAGGGTCGCATCGAAGTCGACCTCGAATTCCTGATAATGGGGAAGGCAGTCCTGGCTGCCCTCGAAGTAGAGCATCTGGGCATCGCAGAGGCCCTTCGCGGGCTCGGGACCTGGCACAAGCGAGCGCTCGAGGCCGTAGAAAATGTCGCCACGGAGTGTCGCCTGCAGCTGGTCGATGCAGTCGTAGCGCTGCAGCATTTCCGCATGGACCGCATCGACGCTGCAGCCGCAGATGCTGTCGTGGGGATGGTTTTCCAGGATCTTTTTCCAGACGAGGTTCTGGTAGTCGAGGAAATCCCCGTTGCGCCTTTGCCCCTGGGGCAGGGACAGGAGTTCCGCTGCCGCGAGCGGCTCAAGGCAGCGTTCCATTGTCCGCTGGACGCGGAGGTTGCGCTGCTTGAGATAGACGCGCGTCGAGAGCGTGCCGCCGAGCACCATGTCGCGGTCGCCCGAGCGCAGCTCCCCTTGATAGTTGGCAAGCCTCTGCCCGCCCTTCTTCAGCTCCCCGAGAAAGTGCTCCATCGTGGAAAAGAGGATTTCCCTGTCCGAAGGCGCTGCCTGTGCGTAGGCATGGAGGATCTCGACGATGTCCTGTTGGGGAAGGACATGGTCAGAACCATTCATGAGGAGGACGACATCCGAAGTCGAGCGCCGGTGGAGGCTGTCGATCATGGCGTTCAGGCGCGGTACCGTCTCGGCCATGTCGGCACTAAGTCTGGCGGAATTGCCGTAGCCGTAGGGCATGTGGACAGCCAGGACCTTAGCCGCTGCATAGGGGGCTTCCCACCAGAACTCGGTCTTCCCGATTTCCTTGCCTGTGCCTCTCCAGAACAGGATCGAATCGATCCCGAGGCCCTTGAGTATCTGCGGCATCTGCTCGGGGTGCCCAAAGCTGTCGGGAAGGTAACCGATGTTGTTCTTCCTGCCAAACTGGCTGACCAACCTGTCTCCTGCCAGATAATTACGGATATGGGATTCGCCGCTTACGAGGAGTTCGTCCGGCAGGATGTACCAGGGACCGATGACAATCTTGCCCGAGGCTACAGCCTTGCGCAGACGCTCCCGATTGTCGGGGCGGATGCACAGATAGTCCTCGAGCGCGATGGTTTGACCGTCCATCATGAAGGAAACAAAGCCCGGAACGCTGTCTATGGTGTCCAGAAGCCCGTCCATGAGCCTGGCGAGCTTGACTCCAAACTCTTCCTTGGTGAGGTACCATTCCCTGTCCCAATGCGTCTCGCTGACCAGATGTGCACGAATCATGGGCTTCCACCTTCGCCTTTCCGCAGCTTGCAGGCCTGGGCTGAATTAGAGTAAACGTTTACTCAACAAGGAACCAACAGGCGGCATGATGAGGTTAGAGTCTCCATCTGTCAATGAAAAAATCATCGTGCCCGGAAAATTCAGCTGAGGCCAAGGCATTCAATACGCCAAAAGCGCGTTGACAGGCAGAAAAGCCGGCAGCAATAGTAGCAGTCACCTTGAGGATCGCCCCTGCAGTAAATCGGGATGGATAAGGACCAATCGGCATGAAGATCATCAATTTTGGCTCGCTCAACATGGACAGGGTCTACCGTGTCGCTGATTTTGTCATCCCTGGTCGGACGATCGCCGCAAAGGGTCTCGAGACCTTTGCTGGAGGAAAGGGATTGAACCAGTCCATCGCGGCTGCCCGGGGAGGCGCATCCGTCCGTCACGCCGGGGGAGTCGGACTGGATGGCGGATTCCTCCTTGAATCGCTGCGCGAGGCTGGTGTCGATGTATCCTCGATCGAAACCAGAGGGGAGCTGCCCTCGGGGCACGCGATCATCCAGGTCAGCGATTCAGGCGAAAACGCGATAATCGTGCACGGTGGGGCCAACCAGGGTCTCGACGAGGCCTATGTCCGGAGAATCCTGGAGGGAGCTTCGGGTGGCGACCTGGTCATGGTCCAGAACGAGACCAACCTGGTCCCCTTCATCATGGAGGAATCGCGGCGCCGAGGCATGGAGCTCTGCTTCAACCCCTCGCCGGTCAGCCCCGGCCTCGCAGACTACCCCCTGCACTGCGTCGACCGCCTTGTCCTCAATCTCGACGAAGCCGAGGCTATCGCCGATTCGAAGGAAGGTCCGGAAGGGCTTGTGAGCCTCTTGCTGGAACGCTATCCCAGGGCTGAAATCGTCCTGACCCTGGGCGCCGATGGGGCCATGGTAGGCAGGGGCCACGAGCGCTGGGTAGAACCGGCCTTTCCCGTCGTCCCCCTCGATACCACCGCTGCGGGAGATTGCTTTGCGGGATTCTATCTGGCGGCCATAGCGCGAGGCGAGAGGGACCCGCGGGTCCGCCTCAGGGTTGCCCAGAAGGCCGCGTCGATCTGCGTGCAGCGCAGGGGAGCCTCTCCCTCGATACCGACCCTGGCCGAAACGCTCGCAGCGCTGTAGTACCCAAGGTATTCCGGCGGGGCCGAACCCCGCTCTTATTCCAGCTCGACTTTCCACTTCTTGGGATCGGGGTTCCGCTTCCAGAAGATGGCAGTGTGTCCGATCATGCGGACGACCTCGCTCGAGCTCGCTTCCGCAAGCGTGCGCACCAGCTCCGCGACTTCGCCCTTGTGGCCGATAAAGCGCAGCTTGACGAGCTCGTGCTCTTCAAGGAGGCGCGAGAACTGGGCGAGGAGGCCGGGGCTCGCTCCGCCCTTTCCGAGCTGGACAAGGTCACCCCTTGTCTGAGCGATGCCGGCAAGGCGGCTGCGTTGTCTGGAAGTAAGCATGCTGTCCTTTTCCTTCTCTGCTTCCCTTAGATTGGAAGGCTTCTCAGGAACTTGAGGAGAAAGCCCACCAGGGCCTCTCCGGCCACCCTCACGACGACGAGGATGGCAAAGCCCGCGATCAGGCCTTTCTGGTAGTTGATGACGCGATCCCTCCAGATGAGTCGCTTCATGCGGAACAGGAGGGGATTGAGCATGTCATCGACGACGCGCCAGAGGGGATGGAGGGAGTTCCAGCGCGCCGAGTAGGCTATGAGCCGCGCCAGGGTGGCAACGGCCAGGAAGGTGATGATGAAGGCCAGGGCAGACCAGAGGGCATCGATGGCCAGGGAGAAAACCCCTCCCAGGGTCATGGTTCCGGAAAAGGCGAGGGAGAGGAAGACCTGGTTGGCAACCGCCAGGAGCGAGAGGGCGGCTATCGGGGAGAAATCAAAGTGCCCGACGCGGAAGATCCTGAAGCGGGCGAAAAAGCGAAGGTAGGGATCGACGATGCTGGCCAGGAGTTCCCCTGCCCGCCCGACCCCGTTGCCGGGAACCCAGGTAAGGAAAATGCGCACCGAGCAGGCAAGCATGTAGATAGTGACCGTGGCGGCGAGCACCCGGGCGAGAATCGAAAGCAACACAGCCACCTCCAGGATCAATTGCCAGGCTTGGGACTCAGGTTCATGGTACCGATGGCATCCATGGCAGCCTTCAGTTTCTTTGAGTTCTCCGCCGCGTGCAGGCTCTCGCGGGCGGGGTCGAAGGTCGGATCGGCTGCCAAGGCCTGGTTCCAGAGCGTAATCGCGGCGTCGGCGTTGCCCTTTCCGTACTCGCCCAGGCCCTCAAGATAGAGCCTGTCCACCTTCTTGGCAAGCGCAGACCGGCCAAGGTCTCCGAGCACGAAGGCTGTCTGGATCGAGATGCGGTTGAGAGGGGTGAACTGGGTTGTGAGGTCGAGGGTGTAGTTGATGTTCAACTTTACGAGGTCGAGGAGGATCATCGAACCCACGCTGATCCTGGGATTGCTGCCCTTCATGAGAATGCCGCCCTGGAGCCCGAAGGCGTCGGTCATCGAGATCGCGAAGCCGGCGGCGTAGATAGGCCGCTCCGATTTGGAGAGGTCCATGAGATTGACGGGCTTCGCCACGTCTCCGGAAAAGGTAATGAAACGGAAGGGGGACCAGGAAAGGCCGAGGCTCGCGACTGTCGGGAGTGGCTCGTTGAGGACTGGAGGCCCGACGTTCTTGAGGGCAAGGCCGACAGCAAAGTTCTTTGTCCGGGACGAGTAGAGCTTCAGGAAGTTGAAGCGGATGAGGGCTCCGCCATCGACCATGAGCCCGAGGCCCGAGTTGCCAGCGGCTTTGGCCAGGGTCGTAGGAACGGAGCGGTAGGCCAGCTTGCCGGTGGCACCGAGGGCTATCCCGGTGAAATTGTAACCCTGGAAAAAATTATACGAGGCGTTGAAGGCAGCGATGGCCTCGGAGTAGTAACCCGTTCCCATGCTGTTGGCGAAGTCGTCCACGCCGACAAAGGGGAGGTACAGCCACTTTCCCATGACGCCGAAACCAAGGTTCCCGGCCCGCAGCGTGTAGACCGCGCTCTCGATCTTGGTGTCGGAGATCCAGTTGTTGTGGAAGACGCCGAGTTCGGTCTGGTCGATGATGGCGGAGGCTGCGGGATTGGCCTCGAAGTAGGAGGAATCCCTGGCAGCAGCCGTGTACGCCATGCCCATGCCCTCGGCGAGGCCTCCCATGGGGATGTGGAGGGAGCGGAAGGCGGTGAGGCCGGCGTTGGGATCGGGGTTGAAGTAACTCGAAATAAAACTATAGATGTCCGAGGTAGGTTGGGCGGCGCCTGCGAGAGGCAGGGCGAGCAGGGCAAGGGCGCCAAGAAGGGCGCGGAGCTGCGTGGACATCATGGTGGTGCTCACAATCAATGTATCGTGGAGAGGCTGGATATCCAAGTTATGGTGCTCAGGGCAGCCCTCGTAGCTCCTTGTCGGCACGTGATATTCCTTAAAATAGGCAAAAGAAAATACCGAAACTACAGAGTGGGCATCTGAGTGCCCGGTTCGTACCGCCTGTTTGGCGGTATAGTATCTTCTGTACGGATCGCGAGACCCTTCACGACCGGAAGGAAGCGCGAACACCCGAGGCGCACGACCCTGATCCCGATACGACGCGGACAACGCCAAAGAGGCGCGGCACAGGAATTGAGAGGCCCACTAGGGGCCTTCTTCCTGTGTGTCTTCGCATTCGCGCAGCCTCCTGGCCTGGCGGCTGCACCAGCCGTGAAGAATCCCGTGGTCGTCCAGGCGAAAAAAGACCTCCAGGCCCACAAGAACGACCTCGTGACAGCCGCCCTCGAGCCCCTCCTTGCGACAGAGCTGACCAAGACAGTCAAGACAGACGCAACCATCATCCTGGGGCAGGCCTACCTCGACAAGGCTGCAGGGATGGTCCGCGGAGCCAACAAGGAACGCTCGCTGTCCCGGGATCCCACCGATGCCCATATGCAGAACGCCAATGACCTCGACGGAGCTGCCTCGGCAACCTTCGACAAGGCCATAGCCCTCCTTGAACCCCTGCTCGACACGCTTGCGGCGGGCGACCGGTCGAACCGCGACACTGTCGACCGCCTGCTGTCGCAGGCCTACATGAACAACGCAGACGCGAACATCAGGCGCAAGAACTTCAACCAGGCCCTCATCTCCCTCCAGTCCTTCAGCGCCAAGTACCCCGAGCGCTTCGACCAGGCCAACGAGAAGGTAAAGAACATCTTCGTGATCAGGGAGCAGTACACCAAGCTCGCGACGGAGATCAGGGATCGCGCCCTCGCCAGCAATGGCTCCGATCCGGCTATCGCGGCGAAAATCGACAAGCTCAGGGCCCTTGACCCCTACGCCAACAAGGACATCCTGACGGTCCTCCTCGAGGTCCAGTCGAGGGTGAAAAACCTCGGTCTCCTCAAGTCGACGATGAGCTCCGCCTTCGGGAAATCCGCAGCGGGGGACCTCGCAGGCGCGGTGGCCGATTACGTGGCAGCCTTCTCTCCGGAATCGGAGCTCCCTGCCCTGTACTGGCGGGAGTTCGTCGATGCGGGCTACGATATCCTCGACCGCAGGGACGCCGACGCGGGGCAGATTGTCGTAATTGGGGCTGACGGCGCGGTGGGCACGAAGTTCCTCGACGAGGCGGGGAAGATCATACGGACCGACGCGAACGGGAAGCCCATGCGGGGCTTCTTCGGCTGGCAGTACGAAACCGAGGCGAATGGGACAGCCCGCAGCCTGGTGCTCAAGGATTTCGGCGGCCAGAAGCAGATAGAATCCTCGAAGAGCATCGTCACCCTCATGCGCAGCCTCATGAACGAGGCTACGGCCCGGTCGAGCGCGCTCGAGGAGCCGGGAGGAAGCGGGCCGGCCTTCGAAGCGGCCATGGCGGCCCTCGGGGAGGCCTTCTCTAAAGGCGATCCAGGGCTCACGGCACAGGCCCTTGCTGTCGCCCTCGAAGCCTTCTCTCGCCTCGATGTGGACCGTAGATCGCTGGTTGGGACCTATACGAGGCTCTCCGAGATATTCCAGGCCCTGCCGAAGGAACACAGCGACGGGCGGGCCCGATCGCCACTCAATTTCTCCTACCTTACCTACGCGGGGTTCTTCCTGCGAGGAAGGCAGATGGTCTCCGACTACGCTACCCGCGACGAGCAGACCGACCCGCTCTGGCGGCCCGAGGCCGAGCGCGATCTCTCCGAGGGAATCGCGGGACTGGCCTTCTACCAGCTGGCACGAGGCATCGAAGGCGTGGAGTCGCGACAGACCCCCGCCATCGAGGAAGCATGGAAGGCGGCTGCAGCAGCCTGGGACGAAGGCCTCTGGGCTGCCTCGAAGGGGGAACAGGACAGGGCTGGAGGTCTGGTCGCAGCCGCGCAGAGGATCGAAGCCCTCTGGGGAAGGCTGGGAGACAGGGCCGGGGACTCGGGCCTTGGAGCGCGTGAGACGACGCTGATTGCGGGGAAGGCCGCCAACCTGAGCCTGCTGGATTTCGAGAACGGCATCTCCCCCGCGCTTTCAAAGCTGGCGGAGCTCAGGGACAGCCTCACCGTCCTCACGGGCAAGGTCGCCGAATTCGAGACAGGCGAGGCGTCGGGGATGCTCCTCGCAGACGCGCTCAGGAACATCTCCTTGTTCCGGGGAGGAATCCGTTCCCTCGAAGCAGCCCTCGAGACCGAAGGGACGCGATCGGGAAAGCTCAAGGCACTGGCCGACAGGACCGGGGCCGTACTCGCCTCGCTTTCGCAGCCGGCTGACTGGCCTGCTGCCGAACACGAGCTCTGGAGCAGCCGGCTCGCAGCCTCCATGAGCCAGGCCCGTGGCGATGAGGTAGCCCTCGTAGCCTTCGGTTTCGATCTTGAGGTGGCAGCCCTCGAGAAGGAGTACAAGGAACGGTTCGACATGATAGGGAAGGCTGCGGCGCTGATGGCCGGCTCTCCATCTCCCGTCCCTGAGCGCCAAGGCCGCCTTGATTCCTTCCCGAGCCAGGCGGCAGCGATCCTCGCCGACGAGGAGCTCGGGCTCTCTGTCCTGGCCCAGTCGACCACGGGCCTCGGAGGCAGGATCAGGCAGGAGGCTGACTGGATCCGCGGCGATGACTCGGTGGCCGCGATCGCCGCACGGAACGAAGTCCTGGGAAAATCCACGGCCGAGATCCAGGGGCAGAGAAGCACCCTGCTCGCCACTGCGGCAGCCCGCAAAAAGGCCGCTGCCACTGCCCTGGCAGGAGCCCGCAAGTCCTTCACCGAAGCAGAAGCTACCCTCGCAGGATCGGTCAGCGGCCTCTCCACCCTCGCCAGGCGGCAGACGGCACGCAATGCCCTCGAGGAAGCCACGAATGCCAGGGAGGTCGGCTACAGCCGCTTCCTGGACGCTCTGGGCAGCGACTTCGACCGGCAGGTCTGGGACGAGGGAGTCACGCGCTATGCCGCCATCGGCCGGGCCATCAACGAGGCGCGCGACCAGTACGCCAAGCTCGAGGTGGACCGCCTCCTGGCAGACGCCCAGCATTCATACAGCCTTGCCAACTTCGACGATGCCTACAATTCCCTGTCCAAGGCCAATACGCTCTGGAAGGAGCGCTACCCCAGCCTGACCTATCCGCCCCTCGACTTCTGGCTCTCACTCGTGCGAATGGCGCGCGACACCGGCAACAGCCGCATAATCCGGCAGAACGACCCGCTGTACCGGGAGATGACCCAATACCTGTCGCTTGCTCGCCTCACCTACGAAAAGGGCATCACGCTGCAGAAATCCGGCAAGAGGACCGATGCGAGGCAGACCTTCGCCTCGGCCCTCGCCATCGTTGCCAACGTGACACAGACCTTCCCCCTCAACGAAGATGCAGGCTTCCTCTCCCTCCAGATCCTGAAAGCCACCAACGAGGCCGACTTCCAGTCCTCCCTCCCGAACCGCATCGACGACGCGGCAGCCCTCCTCAAGAAGAACCCGCCGGCAGGCTACGCGCGCATCGCCGACCTCTCTCACATCGAACCGAACAACAGCCGGCTTGGCCGACTCCTCGTCCAGGCAGAGATAGCCATCGGAAAACGCCGCCCCGAACCCACGGCATCGCAGAAGGCACAATCGCTCAGGCTCGCGGAACAGGCCCGGCAACTCATCAAGACAGGACGGGCGGTCGACCTCACGAGGGCAGAGCAGCTCCTCGCCCAGGCCATGGAACTCGATCCGAACGACCGCGACGCCCAGACTGTCTCACTCAACATCCAGACCTTGAAGGGAGGGGGGCCTGAGAAGGTCCTCGGCCTCACGGATTCGCAGAATCTCAACGAGGCACGGCTCTATTTCTCGCAGGGCCAGTACAACCAGGCGAGGGACACCCTCAACGCCCTGCTCAAGAGCGAGGGCACAAAGACGCGGGACGTCCTCCTCCTCGACCAGCAGCTCAACCAGCTGAACTATTAGGGACGGACGGAGACCATGAGATTTGCCTTGCATGCCCGCCCTGCCGGATGCCATTCTCAGCCACCCAGCCAAGCGAGAACACAATTCGTGCAGCCCCGACCCGATGCTGAGGGCAGAACAAGGACACTGATGCGTCAAGGCCTCCGCACCCTCCTTCCGCTGTCAGCCCTCGTCGTCGCCCTCCTCGCCCTCGTGGCGACCTCGGGTCCTGCCAGCGCGGCTTCGGATCGATCGGAACCGCCGCGTCCCGTGGGTCGAGGCATCGCCCCCACCTTCATCCAGTCCGGCGACGAGCCCCTCCTGTTCTGGCAGGAAGCCTCCGATACAAAGGCGCAGGGCCAGGCCTGGATAGTCCGTTCGCGCAGGGTCGAGGGCAAGTGGATTACCTCGCGCGTGGCTGGCCCCCTGGATTTCCGGGGCGCCGTTCCGATCCTCTACTCGGTGGCAGTAGCCCGCAATGGCACGATCGGGCTCGCCATCGCCATGTCAGGCAGCGAGATCGCAATCCTCCTTTCCCACGACGCGGGAGCCAGCTTCGCCCGAGCAGGAACTGTCCGATCGGACTCGACAGTGGTCGCACCGAGGCTCTTCCCGAACGCCAGGGGCGGATGGCTCCTCTTCGTGACCCAGCCTTTGGCGGGCGTCACGTCGACAGGCCCGGCAGGCCAGGGAGAGGCGGCGGCTGCAGCGGGAAGCCCGGCTGCGTCCGGCACCCCGGCGGCGAGTGGAACCGAAAAAGGCTTTTCGCTCGACAACACGAACTCGATCCAGGTCGCGCACAGCGAAGACGGATCGACCTGGTCCTCCCCATCAGCCCTTGTCGCGCCTGACGAGGGTCTGGTGAACAACTACCTGCCCTACTCGCTCGCCTACGGCAGCAGGGATCTCGTGGTGTTCCAGCACCAGGTCAACGGGACCGAAGACGCGGCTTCCCACTACGCGCTCTACTCCAAGGCCTCCGAGGACGGGGGGGTAACCTGGTCGAAGGCCCTGCCCCTGACCGAGTACCAGGAGCCGGGCAGCCAGGCAGCCAGCAAGACACCGAACCACCGATATTTCGACAACCAGGCTCCGCGGCTCATCGAATCCGGAGGCAGACTGCGCATCGCATGGCAGCGGAGGGACACAAGGAAGCGGGAGGAGGACAACCGGGACAATCCCGTCCGCATTGTCACCTCCAGCCTCGACGCCGGCGGAAGGCTGGAAACAAAGGACCTCCTCTACATCTCGGACCCCGCCTCCTCCTTCATCCTCGCCGATTTCCTCAACGATGCCGGGCGCACCACTGCGGTCTACATCCAGGACCAGGTCGCCGCCAACGAGGTCTGGCGGCGGCGCATGAACGATGCAGGCACCTGGGTCGCCCCCGAGGCGATGGGCTTCACCGCACTATCCGATCCGGCCCGGCGGGGCGCCACCTCCTTCGCATACGCCGTCACGATGGCCGGAAGATTGTACGCATTATGGCAATATGACGACCAGGTCGGAACGAGGAACGCGCCCCTTGTCAGGCAGCGCATCTTCCTCCTCGAACCCGTACTCCACGTCGATCCCCCGGCCATATCGGTTCCCAACTATGTGGCGGGCCGCCGCTCCCGGGACGAGGTGGTGACCGTCGTGCTTCGCATGCCCCAGACCTCCGCAGGCATAGGGAAGGTCGTGAGCCTCTGGACGCGGACCGGCGATGCCATGCTCGAGGGCTACCCGGGGGGCGTCCCCGGACGCGACGGGCTCTGGTCAAAGGGGACGGTCATCAACGGTTCCCCCGGCTCGCTCACCCTTCGTGCCCCTGAAGACGGGGCCTGGGCCCTGGCAGTCTCGGTTGAGGACAACGCGGGCAACAGGTCGGTGCCGGTCACCCTGACCTGGTTCCGCGACCGCACCCCGCCCGACCCCCCCATCATCCTTCCCCCCCCGCTCGACGCCGGGGGCAGCATCATTTCGAACAGCGCGGACATCGCCTGGCTGCCGCCCCTGGCCGACGATACCCAGGGCTACACCTGGACCCTCGTCGGGCCCCTCGACCTTGCGGGCATCACGAAGGAGGCCCGGCGTCCCGGCCGCAGCGTCATCGAAGGGCAGTCCCCGATCGAGGCGGCGATCATCGAGCGCTACGGACTTCCTCGGCCGCCCCCGGCCATCCAGGGGCACTCGCCCCTCCTGGTCCTCGACAATATCGATGATGGGTATTGGCTCCTTTCCGTAGCGGCCATAGACGGCACGGCAAACGTCTCCGACATCTCCACCGTCCTGTTCCGCGCGGACAAACAGGTTCCTTTCACCCTGATTACCGACATACGCCAGACCACGGACCTCATCGGGAGGCGGAGCCTGTCCATCGTCGGCCGCGGCTTCACCGACCAGGGTCCGGTGACGCGCGTAGTCCTTACGAAGTCGCGGGCCGAGCCCTGGGACTTCCGTCGCGAACTGGCCACAGGCGGCTTCAGCATCTCCACGAACCGCCTCATCGAGGAGGTCGCCGTCGAGGACATCCCCGAGGGCGAGTACTGGCTCGGCATCCAGCACCCCCTGCGCGGGATGTACTGGGCCCCGCGCCGTGTGACCTTCGATGCGAGCGGAACCTTGAAGTACGGCATCGAATACGAGTACCGTCCCTCCTGGACCCTCGCGCCCCAGCCCTCCTCTCGTTATTCGATCTACGATCTCATAGTCGCCGCGGCCTGGATCTTCTTCGGCCTCGGAATCTTCCTGTCGCTCTGGCAGGCAGTCGCCACCCTCGGCGACGCCCGGTCGGTGCGGCTCCAGGTGCTCGCCCTCGTGGACGGAGGTCCAATGCCAGACGCTGTCAAGGACAAGGCCATCAGGAAGGCCAGGACGAATCGCGGCCACCTCGCGGTGCGTTTCACCTTCTTCATCGCCATCCTCATCCTCATGGTCGTCTTCCTGGTCGCCTTCTCCCTTGGCGTGTCCATGGTGCGCAACCAGAGCGCGGCCCTGGCCAGGGGCCTCGAGGACGCAGCCAGGGTCCTCCTGGAGTCTGCGGCCCAGGGAGGACGCTTCTTCCTCGACCGCGAAGGCGCGGTTACCCAGCTCGGATTCCTTCCCACACAGGTCAAGGCCCTCCCCGGGGCCGAATACATAACAATTACCGGCAATTCCCAGGATCCGAAGGTCGCCGGACGCGACGTCGTCTTCTCGACCAACGATCCCGCCATCGCAGGCAAGATCAGCTCGTCGCGGCTCGAGCTCGGCGTCTCGCCCCTGAACCTGACGGTCGACCCCCTGGCCGCCCGGGTCGGCGACATGGCCCGGGAACTCGAGACGAAGTCGGCGGAGGCCATCAAGGGAGACCTCGACCGCAAGGCCGAGCTCCAGAAGCAGAAGACGGCCCTCCCCCCTGGCTCAGCCGGCGACGAGGACAGGAAGAGGCTCAACGCAAGCCTCGACGAGATCGACCGCACCATCAGGGACCGGCTCCGCGCCATCTCCGACGAGGCTGTCGATTCGGTCCCTGCCTTCGACCCCACGGTCCTGTCGCAGACCGCCTCCTCCTACCTCTTCTTCAAGCCCATCCTCGAGTACCGCCCCGGAGACTCGATACTCTACCGGGGGATGGTCCGGCTCTCGGCCAACACCGCCCTCATCGTCGCCGACGTCGCCGCCCGGACGACGGCCCTCATCCTGAGCACCGCGCAGATCGCCGCCTTGGTCCTCCTTGGCGGCATCCTGGGTGCCTTCTTCCTCGCCCGGTCGATCGTCAGGCCGATCCGCGAGATCGTCGCCAAGATAGACACAATGCGTACGACAGAAGACAAGGCCTCGCTGGCGGGCTTCGACATAGTCGTGCGCGGCCGGGACGAGATCGCGACCCTTGCCATGGCCGCCAAGGCCCTCGCCGTCGAGCTCGTGGAGGGAGCCAAGCAGTCGCACGCCCTCATCGAGGGCTCCGACATCCAGAACCACTTCATCCCCCTGCTCAAGGCGGGGGCAATCACATTGTCCATCGCCAAGGAGAGCGGCAAGTACCACGAGATGTACGGCTACTACAAGGGCGCCAAAAAGGTATCGGGAGACTACTGGAACTTCGAGAAGCTCGATGCCGAAGGCAAGTACTATTACTTCATCAAGTGCGACGTCTCCGGCAAGGACGTCGCCGCCGCCTTCATCATGGTACAGGTCGGTACGATCGTCATCAACCATTTCAACGAGTGGCAGCGCCTGCAGCGGGTACCCGACTACGAGCTGGTAAAGCTCACCTACCGGGTCAACGACTTCCTCGTCGCACGCGACTACAAGGGCAAGTTCGCGGCCTTCACCCTCGGTGTCATCAACCTCTCCGATGGCAGCTGCCAGCTCTGCCATGCGGGCGACAACATGTACCGCGTCTGGAAGGCCTCCACCGGCACGACCGTCTCCGAGCCCTTCCAGCCGGACTTGAGGAAATCCTCGCCGGCCACGGGGCTGATCCCGCAGGACATGATGGAGCTTGGGGGAACCGGCTTCTACAGCTACCGGCGCAAGCTCGAGCGAGGCGACGTCCTCCTTTTGTACTCTGACGGCATGGAGGATCCCATCCACCGCTTCCGCGACCTAAGCGGTGCCGTCAGGCAGTGCGCCGAAATGCCGGGTTGCGCAGGCATGGACCACAAGGACCTCCACCACGACCCCGGCGACGCCGAGCACCTGGGACCCGAGCGCCTCGACGCCTTCATCGCCTCCTATGACAGGCGCGAGGTCTTCACCATCCGCCACGACCACGAAACCGACCGCGACCTGGTGATGAGCTTCGATTTCACCAAGGCCACAGGCGCCCTGGAGGAGCGACTGATCTCCTACCTCGGAATCGGGAAGGTCTTCTCGATCTACGACTGGAACGCCGGTGACGACGCGACCATCATGGTCGACCGGAGGGTGGACGCTTTCCTGTCGGTCTTCTTCGACCAGTACTCCCTGGTGTTCCGGAGGAAGGAATCCATAATGGTCAAGACTGGCAGGAAGGATCGTGAAGGCAAGGACGAGATCGTGGAAGATCCCAACTATTTCCTTTTCCGCGGCATCAGGGAGGATGAGCAGTATGATGACCTGTCGATCGTGGGAATACTGAGGAAATAGCCCCCCCGGGCACCGGCCGGGCCGGCGCCTCACTACGCCGCTGAATCCCTCCAGGCCCGCTGTCGGAGTTCGAAGACAGCCTGGAATATCGCCCGCACCTTCTCGTCAGGGACCTTCTCGTCCATGTTGATGCAGCAGAGCCCCGTAAGCCAGGGATTCGCCGATTCCCCGACCAGAGTCCCGATCGTCCTGGCGATCTCGTCGGTTGACCAGGCGCCGATCTGGACGGGATCGAGCCTGATATTGAAGAAGGTGTCAGGCAGGCTCTTCCGCAGGGCAGCCACATCTCCGCCCCAGCCGAGATCGAGGAAATCGAGCCGGGGTATCTTCGCGAAGGAATCGGCGAAGCGATGGGGATCCTTGCCGCAGAAGTGGATTCCGAAGGGCCGGTGCGACCCGCTCCAGGCGATGTCGTAGCCGAGGAGGTAGTCCTCGTAGTCGGCGACCGAGATCATGGTGTGCGAGCACTCTGAATGGAGGAAGACCGCTGCGTCGAGGTTGACGAGGTTGCGGTTCACTGAAATGGAGCTCGTGCCCGTGGCAGCCTCGATCCTCCGGGTGAAGGCCTCGATGACCGATGCGATTCCGGAAAAGCAGGTCTTCAGCTCCCCGGGCCTGTCTGTCATGTCCAGGAAGAGCTCCTGGCCGCGAAGGTCGATCGCCGTGTTGAGGATGCCTCCCCAGTTGATGTCGCCCGAGAGGTAGCCAAAGCGCTTCTTCAGGGAATCGGCAAGGTTCTCGAAGCGCTTCCATGCAGGACTCGAACTCGCCTCATCGGGATCTATCGAGAGTTCCTCCCGCTGGGCGCAGTGCACCTGGGGGGCGGCATCCGCAGCGTAGCTGACCTCGCAGCCAAGCATTTCGGAGACTATGTAGCCGGCGGCCAGGTGAACCGCCCCTATCACCGGCCTGTCGCTCTCGTGGTCTCCACCGAGTCCGCAGTCCCCAAAGCGTTCGTGGAGCACCTGCTCCATCAAGCGCTCCGACTCGACCCGCTTGGCCGGGTGGTAGAAGAAGTCCTCGTCGAAGATGATCCCCGCTGCGCGATGCCACCAGGAGGGGTGAAAGACAACATCAACGGGGAGGGGGCCCTTGCCCAGGGGAGATTTCGGTTTGGTCAACACGATGGCAACCATAGCATCGCTGCAGGGCTTGTCAATCTTGAAGTTCCCGGATGGCCTCCGGCGCGATCCACGCCCTTGCGCTGCGCAAGGCCCCCGCCTACAGTGAGGCCGGAGGACATTCGATGCTCGACAAGGACCTCATCGACGCGGCGCGTGGCGCCCTGCCCTGCGACCTCAACCTCGCGAATTGCCAGCTCATCGACCTCCTCGCCGGGGAGATCCGCAAGGGCATGACGGTATCGATCCGGAAAGGCGTTGTCGTAGGCGTGAACGACGGGCTCCGCGCAGCGAAAACCATCGACTTGAAGGGCCTCTACCTCGCGCCAGGCCTGGTGGATTCGCATGTCCACATCGAATCATCCTTCCTCACGCCTGCCGAATACGCCAGGGTCGTTGTCCCGAGGGGGACCACTTCGGTCATAGCCGACCCCCACGAGATCGCGAACGTCCAGGGCTACGACGGCATGCGCTACATGCTCGCCGCCAGCGAGGGCCTCCCCCTGGACATCTACTTCATGGTTCCCTCCTGCGTCCCAGCCACCGACTTCGACACGGCGGGAGCGGCCCTCTTCGCATCTGACATGTACCCCTTCCTCCGCGAAGAGCGCGTACTCGGGCTCGGTGAGGTGATGAACTATCCCGGGGTCCTGTCGAAGGACCAGAAACTCCTCGACAAGATCGCGATCTTCCGCGGAGCCGGCAAGCCAATCGACGGCCACGCACCCGGTCTTGCGGGCAAGGACCTCTCCGCCTATATCGCTGCCGGCATCGGCTCCGACCACGAGTGCACCACGCCCGCGGAGGCGCGGGAAAAGCTCGCGAAGGGGATGTATATAATGCTGCGGGAGGGTTCCACCGCGAAGGACCTTCGCAACCTCATCCCCGCGATCACACGCTCCACCGCCGACCGCTTCCTCATCTGCTCCGACGACCGCCACCCCGATGACCTCGTCGACGAGGGGCACATGGACCACGCCCTCCGCCTCCTCCTCGCTGGCGGAGTAGACCCGATCGATGCCTTCCGCATCGCCTGCCGCAACCCCGGCACCTGGTTCGGCCTGCCCGGCATGGGCGCCGTCGCCCCCGGTTGGAAGGCCGACCTCGTCGCCTTCGAGTCCCTCGACCGCTTCGAGGCGAAGATCGTCTGGAAAGCGGGCCAGGTTGTCGCCGAGGACGGCAAGCTCCGCGAGGAACCCCAGGCGATGCGCCCTCCCCTCCGCGATTCGGTCAACATCAAGTGGCTCACCCTGGAGGATTTCAGGATACCCCTGCCGGCAGCCTTCACGGCAGGGAGGGGGCGCATCCGCGTCATCGAGGCCCGCCCCAACTCCATCATCACCGGGGAGCTCCTCATCGAGCCGCTGATCGTGGACGGCCACGCAGTCTCGGACACAGGGCGGGACCTCATGAAGCTCTTCGTGATCGAACGCCATACCGGGTCGGGAAGCATAGGCAAGGGCTTCATCACGGGCTTTGGCATGAAGCGCGGCGCCCTCGGCTGCACAATCAGCCACGATTCGCACAACATGATCATCGCAGGCGTCGATGACGCCTCGATCTTCAAGGCGGCGCGGCACCTCAACAAGCTCCGTGGCGGGCTCGTCTTCGCCGTGGGCGACGAGGTCCTCCTCGACCTTCCCCTCCCCATCGCCGGCCTCATGAGCGACCGGGACGCGCGTTTCGTCGTCGAGCGACTCCATGAGTTTGAAGAGCTCTTCCGGCGTGAGGGCTTTGCCAATCCCTCGCCCCTCATGACCCTCTCCTTCATGGCCCTGCCGGTCATCCCGAGCCTCAAGATCACCGACCGCGGCCTCATCGACGTCGACCGCTTCGTGCCAGTCGAACTCTTCACGGACTAAAGGAAAGGCACATTGTCATGATGCAGGAATTCACGGCATGATGCGCTAGATTTGGGGGGCATATGATGCAGCTTCGGCTTGTCTCTGCGCTACTCCTGTCCGGCTCGGTCGTCACCATGGCCTTGGCGACGGAGTGCGACCAGTTTACCCTCCGGGATGTCTACGAAACGACCCTGCCTGACTCCATAGACAGGGTCAACGCCCAGACCAACGCCTTTCTCGACCTCGCTGTAGAGGACTACAACCTCCGCTTCCGCAGCGCACAGAAACAGCCAGACGACTCCGAGCGCGAAGGCTACCTTGCCCTGATGATCCATAACGCCCTGGCCAGGGAAAACCGCCTCTTCCTTCCCCAGGAAGAGGAAGTTTTTCCGCCAGAACTCACCTTGATGCGCGCCTTCAGCAAGGTAGGTCGCGGTCCCCTCCAGTCCTGGCTGGAAAACCGTTCCGACCAGGGCAGTTATGTCCTGACTATCCGGGACAATATATACAGGGACATTTACCTCCCCGGCTTCAATGAAGCCCAGGTGATGAAGATCAATGGCGTCCTTACCGGCACCGACAAGATCGACCATTTCTTCGACCAGGGCTACGAGTACTGGCTTGTTTCCCGGCATGGCAGGGACGACCAGGCCGCCATCGACTACGGAGTCGGCACCGAGTGGGGCTGGTATGGCGTGGCTATCGATGGGGTCTTTTCCTTCGGAGACCTGCGGGCCAACTGGAAGGGCTATCAGTTTTTCAAGGAGCTTTCACACTATTTCAGCTTCGAGGACGATGGATCCCTCGAGCGAGTAGCCACCTTCGACTGGAGGACCTGGATCGACTGGCAATTCGACGAGCTCCTCAATCCCAGCTACTATGCCCCCGCCCTCCACACCCGGATCAGGGATATCCTCCGCGCACAGGAACTCAGTTTCGAGCGGGGCGAATCGACCTCTTCTCCGCTCCGTACCTGGGTGGCCCTCGCCGGACGCGTCCCGGCCGAACAAGCCCGGGGCGACCGCAGCGAGGAGTACCTCAACACCAGGGTACCAAGCGACTTCCCCCTCCTCTTCGACCTCGCCGGGCTCTTTGATCCGGCGCAGGAAGCATTGGCCCGGAAGCCTGGCTCCGAACCGGACCAGGCCTCCTTCACTAATCGGATGACCCTCTCAGGGCCGCCCACCAACTGACCGGATCGCGCCGCCGGCCTCCCCGGCCGCCGGCCTCCCCGGCCGCCGGCTAGGTAACCGGCGTCGATTTCGCGCCGAGATAGGCTGCCTTGATGGCCGGGTCCTCCGCGATCTCGCGGGCCACTCCGGTCTTCACGATGTGCCCCTGCTCGAGGACATAGGCCCTGTCGGCGATCCGGAGTGCCTTGTAGGCGTTCTGCTCGACCAGGAGGATCGTCTTCCCGAGGCCCCGGAACTCCACGATTATGTCAAAGACAGTCTTTACGAGGAGGGGTGCCAGGCCGAGGGAGGGCTCGTCGAGGAGCACCAGGTCCCCGTCCGTCATCAGGGCCCGCCCCATCGCGAGCATCTGCTGCTCGCCCCCGGACAGGGTTCCTGACAATTGCTTCATTCTCTCCCTGAGCCGGGGGAAGAGTTCGTAGACCCGCTCGAGGTCGGCGGCGATCTTCTTCCGGTCGTTGCGCAGGTAGGCTCCGAGCCTGAGGTTGTCCTCGACGCTGAGGTTGGCGAAGATGAGCCTGCCCTCGGGGACGTGGCAGATGCCGGCCTTGACGATCTTCGAGGCCTTCATGCCGATCTTCCCGCCCTTGAAGGTCACCTCGCCATTGCCGGGCTTGAGGAAACCCGAGATCGCGTTGAGGAGGGTCGACTTCCCTGCGCCATTGGCCCCGATTATGGTCACGATCTCGCCCTCCTCCACCCTGAGCGAAACACCTTTCAAGGCGCGGATGCCTCCGTAGGAAACATGGAGGTCCCTGACTTCAAGCATGCTCATTCCGTTTCCTCCGCGCCAAGGTAGGCTTCGACCACCTTCGGATCGTTGGCTACAAGCTCGGGCTGGCCGTCAGCGAGGGTACATCCGAAATTGAGCACGTGGATGTGCTCGCAGATCCCCATGATCAGGTCCATATGGTGCTCGATGACGAGGACCGAAAGCTTGAACTTCCTCCGGATCTCCGCGATCAGGTTCATGAGCTGGATGGTCTCGTCGGGATTCATGCCCGCAGCTGGCTCGTCGAGGAGGAGGAGCTTCGGATCGAGGGCAAGGGCGCGTGTTATCTCAAGGCGGCGCTGGAGTCCGTAAGGCAGGTTGTTGGAAATGATGTCGGCCCGTTCGGCCAGGCCCATGATTCCGAGGAGCTCCATGGCCTTCTCACGCAGGGCCTTCTCCTCCCGCGCAAAGATCGGCAGCCTGAAGAAGGCCTCGAACAGGCCATAGCGCGCGCTGGTATGGCAGGCTGTCAGGACGTTGTCGAGGACCGAAAGGTTCTTGAAAAGCCTGATGTTCTGGAAGGTACGTGTCACGCCGGCGTCAGCGATCCTGAAGGGTTCCTGGTTTGCGATGGATCTGCCCCTGAAGAGGATATCGCCTGAAGAAACCCTGTAGACGCCGGTGATGAGGTTGAAGACCGTCGTCTTGCCGGCTCCATTGGGGCCAATCAGGCCCGATATTCCGCCCTCGGTGACCGTGAAGCTCACCTCGTTGACCGCAGTGAGGCCGCCGAAGCGCTTGGTGAGGCCCTTGAGCTCGAGGATGGGTTGCGCGCCGCCGCTTCCCGCCTGGCTGTTTTCCGGACTCACGCAGCACCCCCGCCCTCTGCCTTGAGCCTGGCGAATTCAGCCCGGGCCCTCCTGGCTGCCATGCTTTTCCTGAAGCCCGACGGCGTGAGTTCCATGCCCCCGAGGAGGCCCTGGGGGCGTCCTACCATGATGACGATGACCGCCAGCCCGTAGAACACCAGGCGCCAGTCGGAGAAGGCGCGGAAGACCTCGGGCAGCGCAGTCAGGATAAAGGCCCCGACGACCGATCCCGAGATGGAACCCAGGCCGCCGAATATCACGATTATGGTAAGTTCCGTGGACTTGGTCATGTTGAAGGTCTTCGGGGCGATGAAGCCGATGAAGTTCGCCATCAACGCCCCGGCGATGCCTGCAAGGATCGCGCTGACCACGAGGGCGGTCATCTTGGACCGCAGCACGTCGATTCCGGCCATCTGCGCGGCGAGTTCCTCCTCGCGGACGGCGACCATGTTGCGTCCCTGCCTCGAGTTCACGAGGTTCCACGAGACGACCACAGCGACAAGGGCCGTGACAAAGGGAATCGCGAGGGAAAGATCATCGTACTTAGGAATGCTTGCCATTCCCCGCGCGCCATTGACATAGGTCCAGTTCGAGAAGACCAGCCGAACCGCCTCGCCGAAGCCCATCGTGGCGATGCAGAAATAGTCTCCCTTGAGCTTGAGGGTGAGCCGTCCGAGGAGGAGGCTCACGAGCCCCGCAGCCAGCCCTGCCGCCAGGATGCCGACCACGAAGGGAAGGTGGAAGTTCTTCGTGAGGATGGCTGAAAGGTAGGCCCCGATCGCCATGAAGCCAGCGTGTCCAAAGGAAAACAGCCCCGTGAAACCGGTGAGTATAGAGAGCCCCAGGACGGCAACCAGGTTGATCGCCGACAGCTCGAAGATGCCGAGTATGTATTCCATGGGTGCTCCTTAGGCCTTGTCTTCCGAACTCTTGCCCATGATGCCGGAGGGGCGCACGACGAGCATCGCAATGAGGATGATGAAGGCGATGAGGTCGCGGTACTGGGTGGAAAGGTAGCCGGAAACGAAAGTCTCGATGAGCCCGAGGAGGAGGGCGCCCAGAAGGGCGCCGGGAAGGCTGCCGAGGCCGCCGAAGACCGCCGCTATGAACGATTTAAGGGTAATTGCGCCAATCTGCGGAAAGACCTGGTACTTCATGCCGTAGAGGACTCCCGCGATGCCGGCGAGGGCCCCTCCGATGGCGAATACCAGTATTATGACAAAACTGGGGTTGATGCCCATGAGGGCGCTGGCTTTCATGTTGTAGGCAGTTGCCTGGATGGCCTTTCCGAGCCTCGTGTGGTCGATGAACACGATGAGGGCGGCAAGGCAGACAGCCGAGATGGCGAACATCGCAAGGTCTACCCGGCCTATCGCGATGTCGCCGAGAATGATGGGCCCCTGGCCGAAGACATCGGGATACATCTTCGGGGTCGGACCGATCGTGGCAATGACGAAATTGTCGATGAAGATGGAAGCGCCCATCGCGGTGATGATGAAATACAGGAAGGGCGCCTTCCTGTCGCGGAGCGGCTTGTAGGCAAGGCGCTCAAGCACAACTGCGACGAGGGCAGTGCCCGCAGCGGCGACGAGGACAGCCACGGCGAAGGGCAGGCCCAAAAGCCGCATGGCAAAGAAACCGAAATAGGCCCCGAGCATTATAACCGAGCCATGGGCGAAGTTCGAGAAGTTCATGATCGAGTACACGAGCGAATAACCGACGGCCATAAGGGCATAGATCGAACCGATCGAAAGTCCATTGACGAGCTGCTGTACGAACTGGAGCATCCGTGGCTCTCCTTGGGTGGGCGGGAGATAGTTGGGGTCACCACGGTAGAATAGAGAACACGGAGGAGTTGAGTACTCCTCCGTGCCCCGTGGTTTGCTTCCTCCGGGATTATTCTTCCGCTGCGAAGGATTCCTGGAACTTCATGTCGGGACCGATGATCTTGGTGAGCCAGGCGGTCTTGCCGACGGGGTCGTGGTTTGGACCGATCTTGATGTGACCGGTGATCGGGTTGGTCATGGTATCGCCGTTGGCGCCGGTGGCGGCCTGGAGATCGCAGGTATCGAGGGCCTTCTTGATGTCCTCGCCCTTGATCGACTTGGCGCGCTTGATGGCATCGATGACCATGACAAGGGCGTCGTGGACCATGTAGGAATTGAGCTCGGCGTTCTTCTGGTACTTGGTCTTGTACTCGTCACGGAAGGGCTTGGCGGCGGCTCCGTCGAAGTCGAGGTGGTTGATGAAGTAGCCACCCTCGAGGGCATTGCCTGCGAGCTCGATGAGGTTCTCCGAGGGCCAGCCGTCGCCGCCCAGCAGGACCTGGTCGATGCCGAGGTCGCGGGCCTGCCTGGCCGAGAGAGCGACATCATTGTAATAGTTAGGCATGAAAATGATGTCGGGCTTGGCAGCCTTGATCTTGGTGAGGGGCGCACGGAAATCCTTTTCGCCGGAGGTGAAGCTCACTTCCTCGACGACCTTTCCGCCCAGCTTCTCGAAGGCTTCCTTGAAGTACTGGGAGAGGCCCGCCGAATAGGGATCGTCGATCGTCATGAGGATGGCGGCGGACTTCTTGCCGAGTTTCTGGAATGCGTAGAAGGCGGCGACCTTGCCCTGGTAGGGGTCGGTGAAGCAGGCGCGGTACATGTAGGGATTGACGCTGCCATCATCCGCAACCGTGACCTTGGGGTTGGTCGCCGTGGTGGCGACTACGGGAATCTTGTTCTCGTTCGCAATAGGTACGATCGGGATGGCTTCGCCCGAACCCTGGGGTCCGACGATGGCCGAGACCTTGTCCTGGGTGATCAGGCGCTTGGCGACATTGACGGCTTCGGTGGAATCGCCCTTGTCATCGTAGCCGATGGCCTCGATCTTGTACTTCTTGCCACCGACGTCGATGCCGCCCGCGGCATTGTAGTCGTCGGCCATCATCTTGAAGGTGTTGAACTCGGCCTGTCCCCACAGGGCACTGTCGCCGGTGAGCGGGCCGAACCAGCCGATCTTGACCGTGTTGCCGGACGAGCCGCTGCCCGCACAGCCCACAAGGGCGAGTGATCCGGCCAGTGCGATCGAGGCGACGAGAAGCGCGATACCAAAAGTGCGAAGTCGCATTGAAACCTCCTGTTGGTTCCGGCAAACCAGTACACTACCCTGCCCACAGAGTTCTGCTCCGCGGAGGGCAGGGATCGGAATCCGATCGAGGACTGGTCAGCCAATGCGTAAACGTAGGGGAAGTATAGACGAGGGTGGGCAGAGGCACAATCGAAAAATCAGAAGTCGACGGCTGCAGGGAAGGAAAGTTCGGCGTCAGTGGCGGCAGTCCCGTAGAAAAACGAAAATCGCCGGACAAAGGCTACGATAAAGGCACGAGACAGTTCGCGCCCGGCAGGGGCAGAGAGGAAAAGGCAGTGATCCTTCCACCGAAGGGCGAAAACCTGCCGGCCATCAAGGACAAGCAGCGAGGAGGGCACTCCCGTAGCGCTTGCCAGGGCGGGATAGTCCTTCCAGGACTCGCTGAAAAATTGCGCCGAACGGGTAAACCAGAAAGTGATGCGATCCGGGCCGACAAGATAGGTTCCCGAAAGCGCAGGCGTCGCATTGGAAGGGAAAAATGGCAGCCCCCCCACCCTGGCGGGACCCTCCGCCAGGAGGCCTCGGCCGGGAGGGGCAGCCAGGGGCATGCCGCCCGCGACGATTCCGCCGGGGGGCGCGGCGGTCTGGGCACCGCCGGCAAGGCCGCCCGCTGCCAGCACAAGGAGCGCCAGCACGCAGGGTGGTAGACGAGGGCTCAGGCAGAAGCCCAGGGGACCGTCCTCATTCGACGGTCACCGATTTGGCAAGATTGCGAGGCTGGTCCACGTCCCGTCCGAGGTCCAGCGCACAGAAATATGCCAGCAGCTGAAGCGGCACCACCATCGTAAAGGGATAGAATCGCGGGTCCATGCGCGGCGTAGCGATGAAGTCATCTGCTATCGAGGCCACCTCCTCGTCACCCTCGACACCGACCGCGATGATGGGGCCACCACGCGCCTTGATCTCGCGCATGTTGGAGATGTTCTTTTCCCGGAGGCCATCGTTGGGCACGATAAAGACGCTCGGCACCTCCTCGCTCACTAAGGCGATGGGACCGTGCTTGATCTCGCCCGAGGCGTAGCCCTCGGCGTGGATATAGGAGATTTCCTTGAGCTTGAGCGCGCCTTCGAGGGCGATGGGATACATGAGCCCACGTCCGAGGAAGAGGAAGTCGCGCGCCTTGGAATATTTCTTCCCGATCCGCTGGATCTCGTCGCGGCCGGCCAGGACCTTCGCGACTGCCGCCGGCACCGACTCGAGGGCCTCGACAAAGCGCTTCCCCTCCTCCTGTGAGAGGTCCCGCATGCGGGCCTCAAAGAGCGTAAACAGGTAGAAGGCAGCGAGCTGGCTCGTAAAGGCCTTGGTGGAGGCTACTGCGATCTCGGGGCCGGAGTGCACATAGACGCCGCCGTCGGATTCGCGCGCGATCGTCGAGCCGACGACGTTGCAGATGCCGAGCACGGTCCCGCCCTTCCGCTTGATCTCCCGCATCGCGTAGAGCGTGTCGGCCGTCTCCCCCGACTGTGACACCGCGAACCACAGCGAGTCCTTTTCCACCACCGGATTGCGGTAGCGGAGTTCGCTGGCAAGTTCCGCCTGGGCGGGGATGCGTGCAACGCTTTCGAGGAGGGAGGCGCCGACGAGACCAGCGTGCCAGCTCGTGCCGGCAGCGATTATCCGTACCCTGTTGACCTCGCGGAGGTGACGCCGGTCGAGGTTGAGGCCCCCGAGCTTGGCTGTAGCTATGTCCCTTTCGATGCGCCCCGACAGGGCCCGCGCGATGGACTCGGGTTGCTCGAATATCTCCTTTTCCATGTAGCAGGGGTAGTCGCCCTTCTCGATGTGGTTGAGCTCCCAGGTTACCTCGTCGACCTGCTTGCGCACCGGCTGGTCGTCGCGGTCCGTCGTCCGGTAGCCCTCCGCGTCGATGAAGACGACCTCCCCGTCGTTCAGGTAGACCACCTGCTTGGTATGGGCGATCATCGCCGTCACATCACTGGCCAGGAGCATCTCGCCCTCGCCGATGCCGATCACCAGGGGACTTCCGTTCCTCGCGCCGACGATCTCGCCGGGCCTGTCCGCGTGCACGACTGCGATGCCGTAGGTCCCCTCGAGATGGTTGAGCGCTGCCTTCACCGCCGCCTCGAGGTCGCCCTCGAAGTAGCGGGCGATGAGATTGGGGATGACCTCGGAGTCGGTGTCGCTCTTGAAGACGACCCCATCGTGCTCGAGCATGCCTCGGAGGGTGCGGTAGTTCTCGATGATCCCGTTGTGTACGACCGCGATCTTGCCCGAGCTGTCGAGGTGTGGGTGTGCGTTGACATCGTTGACGCCGCCATGGGTCGCCCAACGCGTGTGGCCGATGCCCCAGTTGCCCGGAAGTTCCTTCGGCGTCACCGAGCGCAGCGCCGCGATCTTCCCTGTCTTCTTGACGACGGTGAGCGAGCCCGGAAGCCCGACCGCGACGCCCGCCGAGTCGTAACCGCGGTATTCGAGGCGCTTCAGGCCCTCGAGCAGGATGGGAGTGGCCCGCTTGGGGCCGACATAGCCGATGATTCCGCACATGAAATGCTCCTGTCGATCCTTCGCCCCCTGGTCCGCGGAACCGCCCTAGTCGGCTGCAACCATCCGGAGGAAGGCTTCGTGGTATCGGAGGACAGGATAGCACGGCAAGCGCTGTGGTTTCCAGCGTGCTTCCAGGTCTTCAAACAGCCTGAGCGAGAGCGCATTCCGCATCGCCGATGCTGGGCAAAATGCGTATTCGCAGCCCGGTTGACTCCCCGCCCATCCTCGGAGAGGATAGCTCCATGAGCAGCCCCCTCCAGCGCCTGGCCGATTCCACGCCTGCGCAGATCCTCATCACGCTGGTGATCTACGGAGTCTACGCGACCGTGCTGGGCCTTTCGCTCGCGCCATCGGTCGCCTTCGTGTACTGGACTGCGGGAAGCCTCCTCGGAGCTCCGGTCGGCGCGGAAGACATCCTCCTCTTCGCCCTGGGCCTCGGCGCCGCCGTCTACCTCTACTTCATCGCGGGAATCCTCGTGCAAGGATCGATCTTCCGACTCCTGTCCCTCGGAGTCGGGCCGGGCCGCTATCCCCTTGCCTCGCCCACGACCCTGCGCTGGCTGATCTACTCGGGGATCTACACGATTACGTCAACAACGATCCTTCCCCTCATCCCGGTGAGTTTTTTCTCGAACCTCTACTTCAGGATCATCGGCTGCCGTTTCGGAAAGCGCGTCTATCTTAATAGTTACATGCTTCTCGACCCCTACCTCATCGAGATCGGCGATGACGTGACCATAGGCGGGCAGACCGACGTGTCAGCCCATTCCTTCGAGGGGAATACACTGATACTGGACAGGATCCGCATCGGTTCGGGCAGCCTCATCGGGGCGCACTGCTACATCTCGCCGGGGGTGACGATCGGGACCGGCTGCGTGATAGGCCTCGGATCCTTCCTCCGGCGCGGCACCACAGTGCCCGACGGAGCGGTGTACACAAGCCTCGCTGCCCTTCCCATCAAGCGCATGGCCGCCCTCGAAAAGAGCGCTTCACGACGCCCGGGCTAGGGCCCGAAGGATGCGATGATGCCCACGAGGCCGCTGCCGGAATCAGCGCCCTTGAGGCAGTAGCCCCCTCCCGCGTATCGTGGGCAATGGACCCAGCCGCACCGCTTTCCGTCGCCAACCGCCTCGGCGGCCCCGTCTGGCTTTTCGCCGAAACTACTTCGACCCAGGACGAGGCGCGGCCCCTGGCAGCCGAGGGGGCTCCCTGGGGAACGGCCGTCGTCGCCGGTCGGCAGTCCCAGGGCCGAGGGCGGCTCCCAGGAAGGCAGTGGATCGCCGAGCCGGGCGAGGCCCTCCTTTGCACAGTCATCCTCGACCCGGCCTGGGCCCTCCTTCCCGCCCTCCCCCTGAGGATAGGTCTTGCCCTCGCCGAAGCCTGTGAAGCGACAGTCCAGACAGAGGGCGGCAGGATCGACATCAGAATGAAATGGCCCAATGACCTCATGTTCAAGGGTGAAGCCCTCAGCATCGACCGGAAGCTGGGAGGCATCCTCTGCGAGGCTGGTCCAGGCCTCCTCCTTGTGGGTTTCGGCATCAACCTCGCGAGACCGGTCCTTCCAGCCGGAGCAGCAGCTGCCGCCGGCCTCGAGGAGGCCCTTCCGGAACATGCGCGCCCAGCGGGCAGGCGCGAGCGCCTTCGTGACCGCCTCCTCGAAACCTGCCTTGCCACTCTGGCCGGACTGGCCGAGAGCGAGGATTGGCACCAGGCGCTCACAGCACGCCTGTGGATGCGCGGGCGGGAATGCGTTTTCGAGGAGGGCCGCCCTGGTTCCGGCGCAAGCTTTGCCGCCACCATCATCGGAATTGGCCCTGCGGGCCAGCTTCTGGCAGAAACAGCGGATGGAAGGGTCAGGGAATTGCTTGCAGGGGAGATTTCATCAGCCAGGCCCGGCAGGGGAGCGTTGACCCCGTATCCATCGATCAACTAAGGTATGCTTATGAGTGCGCCCTCAAAGCCCGAGTCCGACAAAGGGAACTTCCTCGAAAAAATCTTCTCGATTTTTGTCAGCATGGGTGATCCGGATTCGGACAAGAAGAAGATCCTCAAGACGATTGCCAGGGATCTGACGCGCTCACGCTACAAATTCCTCAAACCAAAGGGCAATGAGGCCCTGCCGGGGCTCGCCCGCTTCTTCTTCGAACTCTACAAGGTGACGGCACCGGCGCAGATGCAGCTCCAGAACGCGAGCGGATCAGGTGCGCTGCGGAACTTCGTGATCGAGAGCTACCTGACCACGGAGCAAATGGCCCTGACCGAGCGCCTCAGCGAAGCCTACATCCTCGAGAAGTCCAAGACCCTCGATGTCAAGAAGCTGTCGGAACTCTGCCAGACGGAACTCGCAACCTTCCTCGCCATCTTTGATGGCGAGAAAACGAAGGAAATCGACGCCTCCTTCAACACCCTGCTTTCCTTCACCAATTTCGTCAATTTCGACTTCTACTTCCTCCTCAGGAAATTCGACTCGAGCATTCCGGAGCGCAACTTCTCCTATAAGCCCAAGTTCGAGGCGATCAACGCCGAATACATAGCCGACGACCTCGCCGACTTCCTTGAAGTCTTCATGACCCTCGACCTCGAGGCCGAATGGGAACGGATCTTCACAGCGCTGAGGAATTTCCGCGACAGCGAGATCATGCAGATCGATTCCTGGAACAAGATCCTCCCCGTCTCCCTCGACATCAGGCGCAGCCAGACCCTCGACCAGATCGTACGCTTCGTAAAAAAGGATCCCTACTGGTCGATACAGCCCCGCTATCCAAACGAGCGCATCGTCGAGCCCTACATCCAGAAGCTCAAGGCCCAGGTCGAGACCCTCATCCACCGGGTCAGCGCCGAGCGGAGGAATGCCAAGATCGACGAAGTTGCAGTCCAGGTCTTTGGCACCAGCATTGTCGTCCGGATGAAGAACTATACCGAGAAAGCCAACGTCGTCTTCGCCAAGAAGATGCTCGGCGGTTACACCCAGGTCACCGCCCTGAACTACCTCAAGGCTTATCTGATCGACTACTTCAAGAAGGACATCCGCGAGATAGTCGACATCCTTCTCATCCGCGGAAAGTGGACGACGGGCGTCCAGTCGCAGCAGCTCTCCGACGCCTACCACGCCCTCATGGAAGTCTCGACCACGCTCCTGGCCTTCGACGACTCCGTCGCCGAGGACACCGGGATAGGAGCCAAACTCAAGCAGGCACTCGCCAAGAGCGATCGCGACAAGGAGCAGCTCAAGTATCTGCGCACGATGCTCAAGGACGTCAACGACCAGGCCACGGCACTCGCAACAAAGGCTCTGGTCAACCTCATCCAGATCGGACGCCAGTTCAAGTCCCTCCTGGAAGACCAGGGCAAGGTAGGCAGGCACGAGCAGATCATGAACTGGAAGGAAATCGAGAACATTGGCGATGTATCACTGAAAGAGCACATTACCGATGCCTACAAGAAGATCTACTACATCGTCCAGCTCCTCCAGAACTTCGTGAAGAAGGGAGCGACGGATCCAGAGTGAGTGGAAGTCTGCGAGGACCCTGACTCAGACCTGGAAGCTCCTGAAGCGGTCGGCGAATTTCTGCGGCAGGAGGCATTCGATGACCGTCGCATCGTCTTCCCGTGTCTCGGACAGTACCTGCGCCTCGCGGTGCAGGAGAGCCACGAGGGCGTAGTCGGTATCGGGCACGCGCACCCGTACGCGGCCGTCGCCAGCGGTGAGGGCCGCCTCGATGGCGACCGCGAGCTCGGGAAGACCCGCACCGGTCCGCACCGAGATGGCGAGGGCGCCAGGATGGCGAGCCAGGAAATCGGCGATCACCGAGGGCTCCTCGACCAGGTCAGCCTTGTTGAAGGCCAGGACGCGGGGAACCTCGCCCGCCCCGATCTCCCTGAGCACCGAGGCAGTGGTCACCAGGTGCCTCTCGCACTCGGGATCGGAGACATCGGCGACTTCCACCAGGAGGTCGGCGGTGGCAGCTTCCTCGAGCGTTGCCTTGAAGGCCTCGATGAGGCCGTGGGGCAGGTTGCGGACAAAGCCGACGGTATCGGTGAGGAGGAGGGTTCCACCCTTCCCGACGGACATCCGCCGCGTGGTCGGATCGAGGGTAGCGAAGAGCTTGTCCTCTGCCAGCACTGCGGCCTTCGAAAGGGCGTTGAGCAGGCTCGACTTGCCGGCGTTGGTATAGCCTACAACGGCAGCCCTTGGCACCGCGGTCTTCTCGCGGCGCTTGCGCTGTGTGTCGCGGCTCTTCCGGACCGTTTTCATTTCCTCTTTTATCTCATGGATCCGGCGTTCTATCCCGCGGCGGTCGAGCTCGAGTTTCTGCTCGCCCTTGCCCTTGTTGCCATAACGGCCTCCCCGCTGCCGCGACAGGGCGGAATAGGAATGCGAAAGCCGCGGGATCGCGTACTCGAGTTCGGCGAGCTCGACCTGGAGACCGGCCTCCTTCGTGAGGGCCCGGCCGGCGAAGATACGAATTATGAGCTCCGCCCTGTCGAAGACGCTGAGGCCGGAGAGTTCCTCCCAGTTGCGCTGCTGGACCGGGGAGAGCACGTGGTCGAAGAGGATGGAGTCGGCCAGGGCAGCCTTCGCGGAGGCAACGACCTCGTCGGCCTTGCCCGTGCCCACGAAGAGCGCTGGATTGCGCTCGCGCACGCGTACGGGTGTGGAGCCGACCACCTCGAGCCCAAGGGTCGCCGCGAGGCTGCCCAGTTCGCCAAGGAGGCTTTCAGCTTCGTGCTTTCCGACCTTGTCGGTCTGTATCCCCACAAGCCAGCTGCGCTCGGGCCGGAGGGCTGTTTCAAGAAGTTCGCTCATCGTGCGGCGAGAATACCCGAGGAGCTTCGTCAGGTACAAGTTCGCCCCCTAGGCAGAGGAGCCACGAAGCTTGCCCATCACGGTCGCAAATGCTACTCTCAGCCACGCAAGTCTGACCAAAGGAGCGATACGTGCCTCTGTCCCTTTCCGACCTCGGCAAGGCGGTCCTCGAGACCGAATACGCAGTCCGCGGCCCCATCGTCGCACGGGCCCAGGAACTCGAGCGAGCCGGACGCCGCATCATCTGGTGCAACATCGGCAATCCCCAGTCCCTCGGACAGAAGCCCCTCACCTGGCTCCGACAGGTCATCTCGCTCTGCGAGTGGCCAGAACTCCTCGACAAGGCAGTCGACCTCTACCCTGCCGAGGCCATCAGCGCTGCCCGGAGCCTTCTTGCGGGCTCGAAGCACGGCCTCGGGGCATACTCCGAGTCCAAGGGCCTGAAGGTCGTACGCGACGCGGTAGCCGCATTTATCACCTCTCGGGATGGCATCGAGGCCGATCCCGAGGCCATCTACCTCACCGACGGTGCTTCAAAAGGGGTGCAGGCTGCCCTCCGCCTCCTCATCGCCAACCCGTCGGATGGCATCATGATCCCCATCCCGCAGTATCCGCTCTACTCGGCAACCATCACCCTCTACGAGGGCCGCCAGGTTCCCTATTACCTTGATGAGGGGCAGGACTGGCGGCTTTCGCGCGCCATGCTCGACGAGTCCTGGGCCAAGGCCATCGCCGCAGGCACGCGTGTCAAGGCCATCTGTGTCATCAATCCCGGCAACCCCACAGGCTCGGTCCTCAACCACGCGAACATCGGCATGATCGTCGACTTCGCCCGCGACAAGGGTATCGCCCTCCTCGCCGACGAGGTCTACCAGGAAAACATCTACCGCGCCGGAGAGAAATTCGTTTCATTTGCAAGGGTCTTGACTGAAAAGAACATCAGGGATGTGTCCCTCTTTTCCTTCCATTCCTGTTCCAAGGGCTTCCTCGGCGAGTGTGGACATCGCGGCGGCTACATGGAGATCCGCAATATCCCAGGCGAGGTCGTAGCCCAGATCACCAAGCTCCAGTCCATAAGCCTCTGCTCGAACCTTCCCGGTCAGATCGCCACCTGGTGCCTCGTAAGCCCCCCTCCCCCGGGCAGCCCGGGTGCGGCTACATTCATGGCCGAACGCGACGCCATCCTGGCCGAGCTCGCCACGCGGGCGAAGCTCCTGGCCGAGGGCCTCAACAGGATAGCGGGAATTGTATGCAACGAGGTCGCCGGTGCCATGTACGCCTACCCGCGGATCACCCTTCCCGCCGGCAGGACCGACGAGGACTGGAGCCTTGCCCTCCTCGAATCCACCGGGATCTGCGTCGTCCCCGGCACCGGCTTCGGCCAGAGGCCCGGCACGGCCCACTTCCGCACGACCATCCTGCCGCCGACCGACCAGATCCGCGAGGTCGTCGAGCGGATAGCGACATTTCACACCAGCTACACATGATTCGGCGCTGCCGAAAAAGGAGTCAACTACATGGAATGGAAAGCCAGCCACATACTCGTCAAGGACCAGGGCCAGGCCCAGTCCCTGCTTGTCAAGATCAAGCAAGGGGCCAATTTCGAGGGTCTCGCCCGCGAGTTCTCCACCTGCCCCTCGAAAAGCTCAGGCGGCGACCTGGGATGGTTCGGCCCCGGAAAGATGGTGAGCGCCTTCGAGAACGCCTGCAAGAACCTGGGAGTTGGTTCAATATCCGACGTCGTCTCGACGCAGTTCGGCTACCACATCATCAGGGTTACAGGCAAACGCTAGGGCTGCAAGGCAGGGAAGCTGTGCGAAGCGACCCTGCCCCAGCGGACAGGCGGCAGAAGGCTTGTCCCCTGCCCGCGTCCTCCGTATAGTCTAGGCATGAAGCGCTTTTTCAACACCACCGGCCCCTGCAATCCGGACGATCACTACCTGCTTCCGCCGGAAGCCCGCCTGGTGCGCGCCCAGCTGGATCGCTACGTCGAGTCCAAGCTCTACTGGGTCCTCCATGCGCCCAGGCAGAGCGGCAAGACGACCTTTCTTCAGTCCTGGATGCGGAAACTCAATGCCGAAGGGCAGGCTGTTGCCTGCTACGTAAGTGTGGAGCGCTGCCAGGAGTTCCCCGACGCCAAAGATGCGATTCCTGCGATCTCGGCCGCGATCAGGGAATACGCCGATGCCTTTCTCGGCCCCGCCCTTGTCCCCGGGCTTCCTGAAGCCCGCGGGCTGCCTGAAGCCGAGCCCGCCAGCGCCCTGTCGGCTATCCTCAAGGCCTGGGCAGCCCTCGTCGCCCCCAAGCCCCTCGTGGTCCTCTTCGACGAGGTGGATGTGCTCCAGGACCAGGCTATGGTGAGCTTCCTCCGGCAGCTTCGCGGGGGTTTTGCAGCCCGTGGCGTGGGACAGTTCCCCGTCAGCGTGGCCTTGGTGGGCATGCGTGACCTCCGCGACTACCTCATGCGCAGCAAGGACGGTGTTTCCCTCAATCCCGGCAGCCCCTTCAACATCAAGGAAGATTCAGCCAGCCTGAGTTCCTTTTCCGCCGCTGATGTCCGCAGCCTGGTGTCCCAACATACCGACGAGACTGGCCAGGTCTTCAGCGACGAGGCTCTAGCCTTGATCTATGAGATCACCCGAGGCCAGCCCTGGCTGGTCAACTACCTCTGCAAAAAATGCGTCTGGCAGCTTTGCTCCAAAGGCGAACCCGTCGGAGTTGAGCACATCGAGGAGGCACGGGAGATCCTGATCAGCGAGCGGGCTGTGCATTTGGACAGCCTGGCCGAGCGACTGCGGGATCCACGAGTTAAACGCATCGTACAGTCCATCATGATCGGGGAGATCGATCCCGACCTTGCCGCAGGCGACGACTTTCTCCTGACCCTCGACCTAGGGCTCATACGTGTCGAAAAAGGCACACCGGTCATTGCCAATCCCATCTACCGCGAAACCATCGCCAGGGTCCTGTCCTACAGGTACCAATTGGCCATTCCAGAGCCCGAGTTCCGCTGGCAGCGGCCCGACGGAACGCTCGACATGGAAGCCCTCTTCCACGAGTTCCAGCGTTTCTGGCGTAGGCACGCTGACATCTGGGAAGAGAAGGCCGACTACACCAAGGCCTTTCCCCACCTCCTGCTTATGGCCTTCCTGCAGCGCGTGGTAAACGGCGGGGGCCGCATCGAGCGCGAATATGCCGCCGGTCGCGGGCGCATGGATCTGGCCGTGCTGTACAGCGGCCACTGGTCCATCATCGAGATCAAGCTCGTTCATCCCGGCGACGGCAGGACCACGACCGTGACCGAGGGTCTCGAACAAGTTATCCGCTACCGCGACACGATCGACCGCAGCGCCGATGCCTGGCTCGTAGTCTTCGACCGCACGCCCGCGGGCAGGCAAAAGACCTGGGAAGAGCGCCTGAGCTGGGAGCTGTGCGAGACGGCGGGGGGAAGCGTGACGGTAGTCGGTGGGTGATATGGCCAGCGACGAAGAGCTGAAAAAGGATCTGGATATTCGGTTTCAAGCGCGACTATAATCGGGAAAGCTCGCATTTTTGTAACAGCGGATAGCAGGACCCATACCGCCCTGCCTCTCGCGACGCCTGGGGCGCGGAGGCTTCGACTTTTCCCGCGTCCCCTGCGCCGCTCCTGGCAGGTCTCACTTCCGTTTTTACAGGCTGGCAGGGGCGACAACCCGGAACCCGACGTAGTAGTGCCTGTAGTTCGGATAGTTGTAGTTCCGGTTGGAGACAGTGCAGTAGTCGGCGGTACTGCCCCAGCTGCCGCCGCGTAAGGTGCGATAGGGCCCCGAGGTGCCTCCGACGGGATCCACTCCAGCCATCGTCGGGTAATCCCCATACCAGTCGTAGCACCATTCCCATATGTTCCCGCTCATATCCACGAGACCAAGCCCATTGGCTTTGAGCTGGCCGAAAGGGTGGGTCCACTGGTCAGAGTTCCCGTAAAACCAGGCTGCCTCATCCAAGGACGCTGAGCCCGCGTAGAGCGTCCCATCGGCCGTAGCTCCGCCACGCGCAGCGTACTCCCACTCCGCTTCGGTCGGCAGACGATAGCCTGTAGCCGTGGCCACATGGCTAATAGTCGTACCCTTGATCTCGTATGCGGGGATCAGGCCCGCCATGGCTGATAGCTTGTTGCAAAAGGCTATGGCATCATACCAGCTGACCTGCTCTGCCGGATGCCGAGGCGCATTGTCGACCCTGGAGAAGTAGCTCGGGTTCCACCCCATGACTGCCTGGTACTGGACCTGCGTAACCTCGGTCTTCCCAATACTGAAATCCGATACCGTAACCGTATGCTCTACCTCGTCGTCTCGCCTGTCAGCCTGGCTCTTTGGGCTGCCCATGGTGAAACTCCCGCCTCTAACGCTTACCAGGTCGATAAATGCAACCTTGCTGATCGTGTCCGGGCTGCTTGCCGCAAAGTCATAGTGGCCGACCATGGGGTCAATCTGGAAGCTTGCCAAGGTCATTTCCTTGCCGACTTCGTCTTCCCCCAGCAGCTCAAGACTGGCCTGCTCCGCTCTCCACTGGCTTCCACCCCGCCAGCTGACATGGTAGATAATTCGGCAGCCCAAGGCCTTCGCCTTGACCTGGGCATTCACCTGGTCGTAGGCCCGTTTGGGATCACTCGTTTGTGCGATGTTCCATGTGAATTGCAGGTTCACAGGGAAACCCATGTACTGGCCGACAACTACCAGATCCCATTGCTTCTTGTTGCGGTCCCAATCGCCGAGACTAAGACTGAGCTCAGCAGCGCCGACAGTCCAGACGCCATCCTCTAGTGTGCTTCGAGCAGTATCCCAGACAGCCTTCAGGTCAGCGTCGCCCGTATCCATGGCTGTAGCCGCAGCCTGGGCCGACTTCTCACTGGCCAGCCTGGCCTCCTCCGCCGCCCGGAACTGGGCAGCACTGGGTTGTTCGGCGACGAGCGCAGCCGCTCCGACTGAAAGCCCGATGAAGAGTAAAACAGTATCTCTGAATCTCACGAAAGCCTCCACAATGAGGCTCGGCTACATCGCCGAGCAGGGCTAAGTTCAGTGCTTGCATTGCTTCAGTACAGGGGGCGGGAAATACCGCCTCCTGTACCTGCTATGACGCTATTCGGTACGACTCAGTTCGCCATGCTTCCAAGTCGCTCTATCTCGTAAAGATCCTGGCTTACCAGGACGAACTCAACTCGCCTGTTTATCGCCTTTCCGGCTTCGGTTGAGTTGTCGCCTTGCGGCCGGTACTCTCCGAGGGATGCGGCGACTAGCTGGTGAGGATCCATCCCGCACTGTTCCTGCAAGTACTGCACGACATTCGCCGCCCGCGCCGCACCAAGGTGCCACGATGTCGGGTACAGCCTCAATGTATCTGCGCTGGAGACAGCGATAGCTGTATTCCCCTCCACTCGGACGATCTTCTCTGGCGCATTTTTGAAGATAGCTGCCAATTGCGAAAGGATCGCAAGACTTGTCGGCCTGAGCTTCGGAGAATCAGGATCGAAGAGTACGGCATCGCTGACGCTGACGATCAAGACATCCTTGACCTTCTTGATATCGAGCTCACCTCGGGCAATTTCCGCGGCAAAGGTGGTTTTCAGCTTTGAGATCCTCGCGTCGAGATCTTTCTCATCAGCTGCTGCCAGAATCGCGAGGGCATCACTTTCTTTCTCAAGATCACTGATCCTGTCCTGAAGCTCGGCCTTCTCCTTGTCAAGTGACCGGATTTGCGCACGGAAGTCAGCCTGTAGATTGATTATTCCCGATTCCTGCGAAGGCAGGTTGACAGCTAGTCCGTCGTCAGTAGTGCCCATGCCTGCGAGCTTCGCGCTTAGCACGCCCAGTTCCAAATCCTTGACTGCAGCACTCTTCTTGAGCGCATCCAGCTCCGCCTGCAACTGTCCTGCCCGGGCGCTTGCCGCAGTGATGCGTTCATCGGAAGCCATATTCTGGTACTGCAAGGGTTCGAGGACCGCTTCACTTCTGGTTGCCGCATCCTGGGAGCTTCCAACTTCGGTGTTGCCATCCTGCAACTGTACGATGGTCGGGCCCTTCGCAGTCCCCTGATTCTGTAAGTCTGCGATCTGTCCTTGTAACTGCAGGATGGTGGCATCCCTTTCAGGGATTGCTTTCTGAAGGCTATCCACGTGCCCCTGCAACTGGAGGATGGTGGCGTCTTTTTCTGCGACTGATTTCTGGAAACCATCCACTTGCCCCTGCAGCTCTCCCTTGTGCGGATCTTCTGGAGGTGACTCCCTTGGTGGTGTGGCGCAGGTCGCCAAAATAAAGATGCTCAGAAGAACCACAAAAAACCTGACCTTTCCCATTCAGTGCCTCCTTGGCATTACAGTAAATCTCGCCGCATTGGTCTATCGATGCAGCATATTCAGGCAGTAAAGGGATACGATACGCATTGATCCTTCCCTGTGACTGCTCCGTTCAAACCAGAAGCTGCCAGCCCCGGATGAAAATCAGCCTTCCATATCCTTTCCCACCGCTTCCCGCTCGCTCTCCCTGATGTTTCTGAGGAATTTCTCCATTGCCGCTTTCGCCAGGTCTTTGCAGCCTAGTCCGAATGCAAGGGCTGCTCCGAAAGCCAAGGCGGCAAAGCTGATGGAAACCACATTCTCGAGCACCCCAGCAGCTACCCCAAGCTGGCGGAGCGCTGATACGAGAGCCAATGCGATCACGGCGTACTTCACCGCCCGGGAAATCATTCGGGCTCCGTGCATCCCGGCATTCTTCGCAATCGTCAGGGTGAAGTTTCCCAGGAAAGACGCAATGACAAGTCCGGTGACGGAAATGAGCACAAAGGCCACAAATGAGGGCAGGAACCGGGCGATTGTGTCTGCGACCGATTTAACCAGGCCGATGTCGAGGCTCCTGGCGGCAAGGATAAAGACCTGCAGCAAGATAAGCCAATACGCAATGACGCCGAGGAACTTCGAAGGCTTGTAGGAAACATTGCCCGTCAAAAGGAATTTGCTGAGTCCTGCCCGGTCGCAGAAGCGGTTGAATCCCAGGCGCGAAAAAAGGCCGGAAAAGATCCATCTCACGAGAAAGGCGGCAATCCAGCCCATGACCACAATTAGTACTGCCTGTGCTGCCGGAGGGATGCTCAGCCATAGGGCGGTGATTGTCTGAATTAAGATTTCCATGTTCAGTGCTCCTCGGGTAAGGTCATGCTTCCTCGTCTACCAGTTTCCGGATTTCCTTCACAGTGAGTCCGGCGAGACCGAGACTCTCAACTGTTCGTCCCTCGGCACGATAGTCGCGACCGTGAAGAATCGAAGCAAGTTCTATTATCAGGTCGATTGTCGGCGTGGGCGCACCGAGCGCTTTCCCAAGGGAGGACAAGGGGACGAGGCTCATCGGAACATCCTCCCAGATGTACCTGTGCTGAAGATTGACCGGTGCGCGGATTCCCCGGTAGGCCTCGGTGTTTTTGATAGCCTCACAAAGGTCGTCTCCATGGGAGTCGTAGCTCTGGTAGAGCCACTCGCGCGAGGACAGCGATCGGACGCCGAGAAGGCGGGCGACGTGCAGCCGTTCGGCATCGATACGTTCGAGGACGAGGGCGACCGAGGGTGTAATCCCATCAGAGTAATAGTCGAAATCTCCGTGGGTCGCCTCGATCCATCCTCCGTTGAGGATGGTGAGTGCCGGATGGAAGACCGCGCCAATATTCTCAAGGCTCGTAGACAGCACATCCCCCCCTGGTGAAAACCAGGGGAAGGCTGGTTCGAGACGCCTGAGTACCTCGGCCGTCTTGTGGGCTGGCAGGGCAGCTACAGGGACCTCGTTCTTGATTCGGAATATCCTGGCTTCGTACCTTGAAAGCGCGCGTGAGGCATAGAGGAAGGTCTGGGCTTCGGCGATAATGGGCTTTCCACTGAGGCCGTCCTGGCGGATCTGCTTGAGGAACTCGAGGGCTCCCCCCGTGCGTCCTGGATTCAGGACGACGATCTGGTTGTCGCGAAGATGAGGAGCCATCAGGCTCGCGAGCCCGCGATGCGCTGTCGATGGTGTGACGACCATGGCGATATCGACACCCTCGAGCGCTTCCTCCATTGACGAAGTCGCGAGCTCGACGGGGCCAAAGCCCTCGATCTCCCCCTCGACTTTGATACCACCATGCCAGCGGACACCCTCGAGGTGTTCGGCTGTTCGATTGAACAATCGCACCCGGAAACCCATGACCCCGAGGTGGGCCGCCATAGCCATGCCACCGTTACCGGCGCCCACAACACAATAGACCGAACGAGGTTCGGCGCAGTCCTGGGCAATTTCCTTTCGATGCATTTTCAATTCACTCCACCCTTGGCGCCCGTGATCAGGCGGAGTGCCTCGGAGGCACGCACAAGGCGTTCCTTCATCGCCAAGGGCTTGCCATCTTCATCGATTGACGTCATGCCCCCGTCCGAAAATGCCGTGAGGCCAGCCGCCGCATGTGGATAGATATCCCGCTGTTCGGCAAGCCAGGGTAGGGGGAAAAAACCCGCAGCAAGGGCCAGGTAAAATCCCTCTGGCGTATAGAGATCGGGAATGGCGCTTTCGATGCCCGCCACGAGGGCGCGAGCATCGGCAAGGAGAATCCGTGTTCGTTCACGGGCTTCGGCATCAAGTCCCATATCGGGGACCGAACCGTTCGCGCGTGACTCTCGCCATTTGTCGAGAGCCATCCTGGTGATCCTAATGCTTTCATCAATAACTGGAGGATCGGCGAGCCCAGTAGCTTCGGAATGGCTGACAACATGTATGATCGAGGGACTTCCTGAATTTCCAGGCTCGATGTCATCCATCAGTGCCGTCGCTGCCGCCAGCTGGATCTTGGCCCGGGTAGTGTCCCGGGAAAGGTAGTCGAGGCCGGCCCTCGGCTGGAGCACGACCTTGAAGGTCCCGTCCTGGAGGTCCCTCGTCATGGCCAGAAGGGCTCGGGCCTTGGCGAGATCCTGGACACCCCAGGTCCAGCGAGGTGTCTGGAGCATCACCTGGAGGATGTAGAGACGGATGCCGGCCTTCTTGGCAGCACAGGCCGCAAGGTAGCCCGTTGCGACATAGCTCGCATCATCTGTTCCTCTGAAAGCGAAATGGTGAGGCACATTGGCCTCGAAAGGCTTGCCTGTCGCTGCGATGGCACGAAGGGCAGCAAAGTGGTCATCGAGGTTCTCCCTAACGCCGAGGGGACCGCGCGCATCGAGCGTACTGAACCACCAGAAGGACAGGGCGTGCCATGCGATGTCGAGACTGGCCTCGTAGACAGGGACGAGCCTGGCAGCGCTGCCGGCACCTGAGTAGCTGCGAACCAGCATAGGCCGTGCAGCATTCCAGATGGCGGCATACTCCTCAGCGGAGTTTACGGGTACGCCACCTCCGTTCGGTGATTCACCCCAGTCCTCTCCAAAGCGCGATTGACTTAATTGGGAACTTCCGATTGACAACACATCCAGCATGCCTCCCGCGCCAAGGCTTCTGGCCCAGCCAATGAATAGCTTGAGCGCTTCCTTCCTGTCGGGCAACCATGGTCCTGCGTGCGCCCGAACGAGCGGAGGAAGCCCATGCTCTTCGCCATGGGCGAGACGCGAGGCAAGACTGTCTCCCCGCCTGCCGAATTGTCGCGAGGCACTACGGTCGATCTTCCCGATCCTGCCGAAATCACCGCGGCGGACCAGGTCCTTGCCAAAAGCGAGTCTTGCCTCGTCATAGACGACGCTTTGAAGCATTTCTGTCGGGTAGAGGACTCGTGCGATTCCTAGAATATCGAGGAGTTCGCCACTATCTTCCTCGCCACTGAACAAACCGCTGATGTCGGGATGTCGTTCCCTGATCAGGTCGCAGGTGGATGGGAGACCGGCGAAAAAAACCCCACGTATCGGACCGCCATAGCGCGCGAGGAGATCGGTGGCGTCGAGGAAGTAATAAAATCGGTCGAAGAGCTCTGATCCCAGTTCGGGATCCAGCCGCCAGCTCAGGGCAAGCATCGTGATGCCCTTGCCTCGAATCCAGGAGAGAATGCGCCTGCCGTTTTCCGCTGCCAGAGGCTCCTTCGCCGCAGACCTCACTTCATCATCAGCTTGATGGACCCTGAATCCACAAGCCTCGACAGCTCTTGCAGCGTTGGTCGCGCCAAGGGTATGTGCATCGGGAGGAAGACGCAGGAATCCGAAGCGGTCGGTGGCGGGGTCAGCGTGTCGCATATCCGGCTTCTGCTCTCACCGATGATCCTGCAGCTGTGGCAGCCAACCTTCGACAGGCCGCCTCGGGAATGCCGCTGAACAATGCGTCGGGGAACTCCACATCCGAATCTCGGCTGGCGGCAGTACGCAAAAGGGCAGCCAGAAAGATCGCCGATATGTAGTGGTCTTCCAGACCCTGACTTGCTGCACATTCCCGAAACCAGCGGTCAGGTATCATAGGCTGGCCATTGATCTCGATGGCATGAAGCTCATTGCCGGCAAGGATGATATCAATACGGCTGTAGTCCCTCACAGCAGAGGAAATGAATGCCTCTGAGGCGAAGTCAATGATCCTC
>CAIJMU010000142.1 GCA_903821875.1 uncultured Spirochaetota bacterium | reverse complement strand
CTGGCGCAGATCCTCCGAAAGGGCTATGCCGCCACGTACCAGGGCCGCCTGGGTTCCGATGGCCAGAGCCTGCCGATACGCTTAATTGGAATCATATTCGACGAGGTGGAGCGGAACGTGGTGGGCTGGGAGGAGGCCTGATGCCTGTGAAGGCTTGGCAGCCAATGCTGTAACATATGTGACGGATATTCCATATTTCACTTGACAGAATAAAATAGTGAACTACTGTCCGCTGATGCGAATCAAACAGATTCTTCGCGGCCACATCCACAGCCTTGCCCGCCAGGGCGAAACCTTTTCCGCGATCGCTGTGGATCGGGACGGCCTGGTCGTCGAGACCTTTGCGGCAGGGGCCACCCTTCCCTCCGGAGTCGAGACTGTAGACCTCCCGGGGGCAGCAGCCATTCCCGCCTTTACCGACTCCCACGTCCACTTCATGCCGGCTGCCCTCCTCAAGGTGGCGGGCCTACGGCTCGCCCGGGTAGAGGGCGGAAAACTCAGGCCAGACTGCCTCGACGAGCTTCGTGTCCTCCTTGTCGAGGCTGCCGAAAGGCGACCGGGCGGCTTTGTCTTCGGTTTCGGACTCTGCGTTGGAGCACTTGCCGAAAAGAGGCTCCCCCGTGCCACTGAGCTCGATTCCTGGCTTCCGGGGCGCGAGGTCGGCCTCATCTCCCACGACGGGCACTCGAGTTCCTTTACCACCATCGCCCTGCGGCGCCTCGGCCTCGAAGCCTTCGCCGAAGACGGTGTCCTCTCGGGCGAGGCGCACGAGACGAACATGGGCAAGATCCAGAATGGCGCGATGTCCGGCATCAAGATCGCCGACCTTGCGCGGGGGATATCCGGACTTGTCATGGAGGCCGCTTCGGCTGGCGTCGCGCGGATCCACTGCCTCGAGGGCTTCAGCGATGAGGGGCCTGACCCAACGGTCGATGTCCTCGCGCTGGCGGGGCCACGGCTTCCCATTGCCCTGCGACTCTACCTCCAGTACACGGGCCTCGAGCGCGTGGCGCGACATCTTCGCATCATGGGTCGTAAGCGGGTAGGCGGCTGCGTGGCCTGGGAAATGGATGGGTCCATATCCTCGCGGACCGCAGCCTTCGATCGGCCCTATCTCGACCATGGAGCTGCGGGCAAGCTCTACAAGACGGCCGATGAGGCCTTCGCCCTCATGGAACCCTTCCATCGTGCGGGCTATCAGATTTCCACCCACGCCATCGGCCCGCGCGGCATCGAGTCTGCCCTCCTGGCCCTCGAGCGCCTCCTTTCGGGCGAAGGCCCTCGGGCGAGGGAGAGGCGACACAGGATCGAGCACTTTGAGTTCCCCCGGCCCGACCAGGTCGAGCGCGCGGGGAAGCTGGGGCTCGTCACCGTGGTGCAGCCGGGCTTTGCCTGGTTTGACGCCCGCTATGTGCATTCCTACGAGCAGGGCTTTGACGAGGAAACACTCAGGCTCTTCACCCCGCTCCGGTCGCTTCTTGAGGCGGGGGCTATTCCTGCCCTTTCGAGCGACTCGCCAGTGCAGCCCATTGAGCCCTTTGTGCAGGTGGCTGGCGCTGTCGAGCACCCGGTCGCCTCGGAGCGCCTCTCCGTCTTCGAGGCCCTGCGCGCCGCCACCTTCGGTGGGGCCTACGCAGCCTTCGACGAGGGCGAGGCAGGTACCATCGAGGTGGGCAAGGTAGCCGACCTCGCCCTCCTCGACCGCGACCCCTTCGAAACGCCCTCGGACAAGATTCATGAAATAAAGGCTATCGCGACCTGGAAGAAGGGGAAGCCCCTCGCTGCCCCGCCTCCCGGACTCGCGGGCTTTGTCGCTGCGGCAGTGGCCGCGAGAAGGAGGACCATGTGAGTTCAAGCGATGCATCGGAAGGCGCGGTGCGCCTGACTTTTCTGGAGGCTGCGAGCATCATCGCGGGCTACGGCATCGGTGGGGGCATACTCGCCCTCCCCTGGTTCGTTTCACTGAATGGCATCCTGCCCTCGATCATAGTGCTCGTAGCCGCCTACGCCCTGAGCCTCGCCCTCCACCTCATGATCGCCGAGCTCACTGCGGCGGACGGGGGCAGGCTCCAGATCATCGAGCTGTTCAGGAAGCACCTCTTCAAGGGAAAGATCGGCGCCGGCCTCACCTGGTTCTTTTTCGTAGTGCTCGGAGTCGTTTTCCTCGCCAACCTGGCAGCCTATGTCTCGGGCGGTGGAGAGGTCCTTGCAACCGTCGGTCTCCCTGCCCCCTGGGGAGCCATTGCCTTCTATGTCGCCGCCGCGGCGGTGGCAATTTTCGGGCTCAAGGTGCTCGGGATTGCCGAAAAATGGTCTGTCATCGCAATGGCCGTCCTTTTCGCGGGCCTTGTCGCTTTCTCGGCAGTGAAGCTCGCCTCGACAGGCCCTGCAGTGCCTGTGCAGACGCCCTCCCCCGATGCGACGCGCATCCTGGCCCTTTACGGCATGGCGATGTTCTGTTTTGCCGCCTTTTTCTCGATTCCCCAGGCCGTGAAAGGGCTCATGGATCGGCCCAAGCTCATCGGCAAGGTTGTCGCCGCCGGCCTCGGCATCAACTTCGGCATCATGCTCGTTGTCACCACGCTCTCCCTCCTTCTCAGTTCCGAGCCGACCGCAATTGCCACAGTGGGCTGGTCGAAGGCCCTCGGTCCGATCGCGGAAATCATAGGTGCTGCCTTCGTGATCCTGGCGATGCTCACCTCCTTCTGGTCCATTTCCATGGCCCTCTCCGACATTGTCCGCGAGCGCCTCGGTCTCGGTCGCTTTCCAGCCTGGATCCTCGCCACCCTTCCGCCCCTCGCCCTCTCCCTCGCCGGCCTTGGCGGCTTCATGGACTTCATGCGCACGGCCGGAGGCGGCATCGCCGTCATAGTCGCCGTCCTCCTCGTTCCGACCTACCGTCGGAGCCGTAAGGGACGGGAGGTCGCCGTCGTCCTCGGGAACCGCCTTGCGTCGCCCGCCTGGGACTGGGTTGTGGCCATCGCCTATGTCGCCATGGCAGTCGGCTCGATGGTGTCGGTGGGCTGAGAGCCAGCGGGGGCGGCACGCAAGGGCCTGCCCCGCCAGCACTCAGAAAGAGGAACTAACTCGAAGCATCATTGTCCGCTCGGCCGGAATTCCTTGCCAATGCTCCAGCAGCGGGCCTGCCATCCACAAGGGTGCCGACCAGCGTGACGGGCATTGGGTAGGGGACGTTCCTGGCTCCAAGCTGTACTTTCATAATGCTTCCCTTTTTTTAAGGCGCGAAGGCGCTCAGCGTGCGATATGGAAATTGAAGTCCGTATTCCCGAAGGCAGCCCAGAGGCGGATCCACAGGGGCATGAGCATCTCGGTGCCGCGGGCAGTCGTGATGTCGCCGAGGTCCACGATGTCCTTCCATCCCCAGGCACGCAGGAGGTCTTCGACGAGGCGCTTTGCATCCTTGTCATTGCCGCTCATGAAGACGGAATGCTGGCCTTTGACCAGCCCGGGAGCCACCATGAGGCGGCTGGCCATAGTGTTGAGGGTCTTGACCACCCGAGCTTCCGGGAACTCCCTCTGGATACGCTCGCCGAGGCTGTCATCGTCCTTCACAAAGAGGGTCGGCGGCATGCCCTTGGAGAAGTCCAGGGGATTGGCGACGTCGACGAGGACCTTTCCGGCGAGGTTCGTCCTGCCGGCGAGACGGAGGGCATCGACGCTCGCATCGCCCTTGGTGGCATTGACGATGACCTCGGCCCAGGCAGCCGCTTCCGCATGGGGATACCTGCCCCCACCCGCCGTCCTGCTTGCGGAGCGCACTTCGTGTCCCTCCGAAGCCAGTTTTTCCGCGATCGCCCTGCCGACGTCGCCCGTTCCGATAACCGCAAATTTCATGTCCTGCTCCTTTGCTTGTATATACAACAATAGTCCTTATTAATAAGACCCAGGCCTGCCTGTCGTCACCCGACGAGGCTACGCACCGCCTTCCTGGGCTTCGAGGGCCGCCCCCGCCGCATTGACGCGGGACGAGAGCGCCTCGCCCGCTTTCTCGCCCAGCACCAGGGAATAGCGGCGATACAGGTCCTGCCAGCCCAGGACCAGCTTCGGGCGCAGGCGCCGTCCCTTCCCTGTCGTGTGGATCGTCGTCGAGCGTCCTTCCCTGGTTCTCTTCACCAGGCCCTCGAGCGCGAGCTTGTCGACAAAACGCGTGAGGGTCGATGGCGCGAGATGGAGGACGCGGGCCAGCTCTCCGACGGAGATCCCGGGCTTGTCCTCCACCGCCAGGATGAGGAAGGCGTGGCTGGGGGAGAGGCCGGAATCCGCGAAGCACTCCTCGGCCATGCGCTCGAGGGCACGATGCAGCTTGCCGGCGGTAAAGTAGAGGCAGTTGTCCAGAAGATGGTCGGAATTCTTCATTTGTATATACAACATAATGGCCCGGGCCTTCGCGGTCAAGCCGAGGCAAAAGGTGCAGGCAATGAGACAGCTGCCGGGGAAGAGGGATGGATTCGAACGGCGAGAGCCGGAGTCGTCGCACAGCCTCGACATTGACCCCCTGGGGGCAAAGGCCTAAAATCACGGCATGCAATCCGCGAAGCTGCCCATCGGCATCCAGAGTTTCCTGACGATCCGCACCGAGGGCTATATCTACATCGATAAAACGCCCTTTATCGCCCGGATGGCCAGCCAGGGGAAGCCGTAT
>CAIJMU010000141.1 GCA_903821875.1 uncultured Spirochaetota bacterium | reverse complement strand
GCGTAGCTTTCCGCCCAACCAACAAGGCGTTTCATAATCCGGCAATGAGGCCGGGTGAACGGGCATCCGCGTGCCGTTAAGGCACTGTTTTCAAGCTAGAACTCGGTACTCTCAAGTTCGTCAACCATGCCAACAAAAGCGAAGTTGACAGCTAGGACATCAGGGAGAAGTCTGCAAGTGGATGGAATGTGAGGTCGAGGAAAACGGAGCGTGCGGTTGATTTCGAGCGATTTTACGGTCGCGATGGACTCCCCGGGATCGTCGGGCTACGCCCGAGCGGCGAATCGGGCTCCGAATGGCGGTCCTGGAGCCTTCGACGAGGCTTCGGGGTTGGCGTAGGGCTATAACTTTTATAGATTGACTGAAAATCAATTTTACCTGTTTATGCTCATCATGCAGCAAACTGCTGATATTTGAACAGCATGATGTGTTGGTTGAAAAAATTGCACCTTTAGTTGATACATCAAATATACGGCTGTTCATGCTAAGAGGGGGATGCTTCATGATAAAAAAAAACAGGGGCATCTGGAAATCGGAATCGGGTGCCTATACCTCATGGAAGGCAGGCTGGAAATTACCCGCTGCCGGCAGGGGCGGCATATCCTTTAAAGCCATTGCAGGCAATGACATCCATGTCGCGATTTCTCCCGAGAACAAGACAAGTGACTCGATGTATGAAATCGTAGTGCTGGATGATATCCCAATCCCTGCCGCCGAAGGAAAAGGCGGCGAAGAAGGGCAGGCTACCGCATGCCACAGCCGCGTTGACGCCCCAGCCCAAAAAACCTGAAACGCGCAGGTGAGCCCCCTGAAATTGCCCATCGGCATCCAGAGCTTTGTGACCATCCGCACGGAAGGCTGGCGGAAAAACGCATGCTGTGGGAGGCCTGAACCGGGATTGGACCTATCCCATTGTGACTCAGACGAAACCGACCGGGGCTTTGTTGGAGCCGATCCGCATTGTCCGCGGCGAAGGGGTTTTCCTTGTCGAGAGTCCTTCCTGAGTTCTGACTGCAATGGCTAATGCCGGGTGGCCCCAATTGCATCTTTACCAGGCAGAGCGGCCCCCATCCACGGGCAGGGCGATGCCGGTCACGAAGGAGGAGTCGTCGGAGGCCAGGTAGAGGACAGCCCGCGCGATTTCATCCGGGGTGGCGATGCGGTTGAGGGGGTGGCGCGCTGCGAAGGAGGCGCGCATCTTCTCCACGCCGCCAAGCGTATCCATCTCCCCTTGTAACATAGGCGTGTCGACACTTCCAGGGCACACACAATTGACTCGGATTTTTTCTCCCGCATGATCCAGCGCCATGGCCTTGGTCAAAAGGATGACCGCCCCTTTCGAGGCGCAGTAGGCCGCCGCCCCTGAGCCGCCCACCAGGCCGAAGATGGAAGCCGTGTTGACGATAGCGCCGCCCTGATTCTTCCTCATCCAGGGGATGGCCGCCCGCGACATCAGGAAAATCCCCTTCACATTCACGTCCATCGTCTCGTCCCACTCCTCCTCGGATGTGGTCACCACACTTCGGTCGATGTGGATCACGCCGGCATTGTTGAAGAGGATATCCAGGCGGCCGTAGGTCTCGATGGCAAGCTCGACGAGGCGCTGGCAATCGGCCGAGCGTCGCAGGTCACAGGGAGCAAAGATGGCCTGCCCCCCCGTGCGGACCAGCGATTCCGCTGCCTCGCGTCCCCGTTCCTCGCCTCGTGCCGCCAGGACGATGCGCGCGCCTTCCTCCATGAATAGCCGGGCCGCGGCCAGCCCGATCCCAGAATTGCCTCCGGTGATCAACGCGACCTTCCCATCCAACTTGCCCATGCCTGCCTCCGTTTACCGTGCCGAAGTGCATGATATCCGATGTGAACATGAGAGTTTGGCTAAATCGCTTCCAGGCTGCTGGGAGGAGCAGGAAAGTGTCCTCTGTGCTCGATTGTCCTCGATCAAAGTGGAAAAGTTCTAAACGAACGGGGAGAAAATTCCACACCTTTGGAGGGCAAAATCGGGTGTTCAAGCCCCCCCCCTGTGGACTGGATGATGGAAATGAAAAAATGTAGGGTAGGATAGGAGACTCCCCCTATGTCCTACCCTTCCTGAAAACCATCCTACCAAAGTCATTCAGGGCCACCTTCAGAAGCAGGTTCTGCTAACCTTAAGGAAAGGTTGCTTCATATTGAGTTCCTGAGTTTTGTGAAGCAAAATGGGTTCTGTGAGCGCCTCAAGGTCAGGAGAAACAGAAGGTTACCGGGGCAAGCATCGAAGACGTGGCCCTCAGTCATGTTCTGTGGCGGTGACGGACTACATGGAGACTTCAAACCCACCCAAGGATGCAATCTCCGGCGCCGATGGAAGATGTTTTCTTTCGCCACTGGCTGTTCGCATCTTCTGTCGCTATCTTCATTTCACCACGTGGAGGGAATACGATGCCATTGACTAAAGAACGCCGCGATAGGGCATACCGACGGTGACGTCCACATCCCCATCCATGTCTTCTTTGACAAGGATGGAAAAGAGCTTGGGCATTTCATCGAGAGGACGAAGGAGCTTGACCAGAAAGTCCATGAATGGGTCGAGGGCTATTGGAACGAGAATCCCGGAGTTGAGGGGAAAGGAAAGCAATTCTCCGAACTTTCCGCCGAGGTCAGGAAGGCTCTTATCGAGAAACTGACACTTGAGAGGCCGAAGGTGAGGGGATCTCGCCCTTTCCTGAAAGGGGGTTCCGCTTGCGCTTCGTAGCGGCGACGATCTCCTTCGAACATGGACAATTGAACTGATTGAGGTGATCGATGGATGACCCTTAGTCCTCAGGTCATCCGATCCACCTGGGGGATCGCTTCGACCAGGAGCTCGGTCACCTTTTCGGCATTGCTCGCAAAAACAGCCAGGATGGCCTCCCAGCTGACTGGTTCTTCATCTTCCTTCCAGCAATCGTAATCGGTGCTCATGGCTACCGCTGCGTAGGGGATGCCGGCCTCCCTGGCCAGGGAGGCTTCGGTGGCGATCGACATGTTGATGATGTCGGCACCCCAGGCGCGGAACATCCGCGATTCGGCCCGGGTGGAAAAGCGCGGCCCCTCGATCGTGACAACTGTCCCGGTCGGATGAAAGGCAAAACCCTTCCCCGTGCACACATCTATCAGGATCCCGCGCAGGCGGGGGTCGAAGGGATCGGCCATCGGCGTGTGGATGGGCGCATGGGGCTCGAAGCGCTCGTGGTAGCTCATGGCGGGCAAGGATGGCCACTTCGACGCCGCCAATTGTGCCCATCTTGAGCGGGGACGAAGGCGCGCCCCATGCAGTGCCGACCGCCAGATCCCTGGGATTTTCGAGGATGTCCGGATTGTCGAGCCCGCTGCCGCCTATGATGCCGATCCTAGCCATATGCTGCCCCCTTTTCAAAGGTTTCCACGAGGAGAGTCCCGACGGAGGCGATGTCCGCCCCGTAGGCGACGACCCCCTCGTCATGGCCGGCCATCACGAAGAGGACCGGCAAATCCACTTGACTGCGTACAAGTTCGGCGACTGCCCGGGCCATGGCCGGGGTCCCATAGGGCACGTCGGCCGGAGTATGGATCTGGCCCCTGGCCAGGAGGCTATCGAACATCGACCTGCTATGGATGTGGATGACGCAGTTCACCGCGGGGTCGGCGGAATAGATCGCGCCATGGCTCATGGATTCCGAGGAAGCGTTGAGATTGCCCCGTGAGCGCACCCGGTTTTCTTCCAGCGAATACGATTCAACTAGACAGAACTGGCCATGGTTCAGAACCCTGTCCGCACCGGTCGCGCTGCCACTTATCAAAAAGCCCGTGCCCCCGTGCCGGATGCTCAGGTTTCCGAAGCCGATGCCATTGGGAAGACAGCCGATCAGGCCCCGATCGAAAAGCTCGGTCCGCACATGGTTGAGTTCATCCAGCGCTGCCGGGTGAGGCACTTCGCCATCGCTGCGCTCGCTCGAGTACTTGATGTAGCCGTCCACCGGAGCCGCGACCGCGGCCGGCGCATGTGCCTGCTCAGGAAAGAGCGCCATGATGGCTGCCTCGTTTGCCTCGCAGATGCCGCGCTCGCAGATCAGACCCGTTATCAGGCGGGCAGGCGTGACATCGAAACCCCAGTTGCGGGCTGGCGTGGATTCAGGGCAGATCAACACGGTCTCGATGCGCCCCCCTGCGGTCTTGCCGCTCACGAAGCGCAGCTCGCCCGCGTCGCGCTCTTCTATAGGGATGGTGGCCAGCCCTTCCCGCAGGGCAAAATCGAAGGTCGAGGAGGGAAGGGCCACATAGAAGGGAAGCTGGTTGTCCCTGGCCGCCAGGGCCTTCAGGTAGGTGCCGATCTTGTTGGCGGCATCGCCGTCGCGGGTCACCCGGTCAGCGCCGGTGATCACCAGGTCGACCATTCCATGCTGCATCAGGTGCCCGCCGGCGTTGTCGGCGATCAGGGAATGCGGAACGCCGTGCTGGCCCAGCTCCCATGCGGTCAGACTCGCACCCTGGTTCCGCGGCCGCGTCTCATCGACCCAGACATGGAGCTTGATACCCGCGTCATGTGCCGCGTAGATGGGCGCCGTTGCCGAGCCAAAATCGACAAAGGCGAGCCAGCCTGCGTTGCAATGGGTCAAGATGTTGACAATTGCGCCATTTTTGCGCCGCGAGGTTTCCCGGATGATGACGAGCCCACGCTCGCCGATGCGCCGGCAATGCTCGGCATCCTCGTCGGCGATGGCCAGGGCTTCTCGCTTGGCGATGGCCTGCTTCCCGGCCAGCGTGGCTTCGCCTGAGACTGCCCGGAACACTCTGTCGACTGCCCAGGCCAGGTTGAAGGCTGTTGGCCGGGTCGCCTTCAGTGCCTCTCCAGAGTCTTCGAAATAGCGGTCAAAGTCCCGTTCCGGACCTCCGAGCGCGGCGAGGTACATGCCGTATCCAGCCGTAGCGCCAATGAGGCCGGCGCCGCGGATATGCATGTCCCTTATCGCGACCCGGGCGTCTTCGACGCTGCAGAGATCCATGATTCTGAATTCGTGAGGCAGCCTAGCCTGATCGATGACCTGGACGATCCGCTCGTCGTCAGCTTTGAGCCAGATGCTGCGATAGGGCTTTCCGTTTACTTTCACCTGGTGGTCCTGACTGAAAATGCTGCGAAAATCATCTTCACCCCTGTGGCTTCGGCAGCCATGGGCACTTTATCAGGGAATAGGCTACAGGTTGATGCCTTCGCAGTCAACGCGGGATGCGTAACGACAGCGCGCAGGCTGCCGGCCGGTTTCCCTCCTGGCCAGGCCCACATTGACAGAAAGCAATGCAGGATTGTCTTTCAGAAAACCCTTGATGCATGGATTCGACCGCCATAGAATTGTGTGGATAGCCATGGAAACACCGGCGTCGTTCGCACATTCGCTGCTGGATGCCCTCACTGCCAGCATAGCAGTCATCGATGGGCGTGGCTTCATCATCGCCGTCAACAAGGCCTGGCGCGACCACGCCAAGGCCCATCACCCGAACCCGGATCTTGTCTGCGAAGGCGCCGATTACCTTGGGGTCTGCGATTCGGGGCAGGGACCCGAGGCGGTCCAGGCTGCAGCCTTCGCTGCTGAGCTCCGGGCGATGATCAGGGGTGAGCGTGATTCGTGTAAGCCTGCGCCTACACAATTCTCAGCCATCGTCTCATCCCGCTTCGACCCGTCTCGGACTAGACTTGATGCGGGAGTTTCGAGATGGGATAAAGGAGAGGGTGTATGAAAAAGACGCCTCATGAAGCCGAAAACGGCATGCTGGCTCTGGAGAAGACCCCGATCGGTATCCGGGGTCTGGATGAGATAACCGGCGGCGGCCTGCCAAAGGGACGCCCCACCCTCGTCTGCGGGGGGACAGGCTGCGGCAAGACCCTCCTCGCCATGGAGTTCCTCGTCCGGGGGGCGGTGAGGTTTGGCGAGAAGGGTGTCTTTATATCCTTCGAAGAGAAAGTAGAAGAGCTGGTAGCCAATTTCGCCTCTCTCGGCTTCGACCTCCTCGACCTCTCGGATAGCGGAATCCTCTCCTTCGATTACGTCCACATCGACAAGAGCGAGATCGAGGAGACGGGGGACTACGATCTCGAGGGACTCTTTATCCGCATCGGGCACGCGATCGACCTGATCGGAGCCAAACGGGTGGTCCTCGATACCATCGAGGCGCTCTTCTCCGGGTTCTCGAACGAGATGGTGCTGCGTGCCGAGCTCCGACGCCTGTTTTCCTTTCTCAAATCGAAGGGAGTCACCGCCATCATTACGGGCGAGCAGGGCGAGCGGTCCTTGACGCGTTTCGGCCTCGAGGAGTATGTCGCAGACTGCGTGATCCTTCTTTCTCACCATGTGTCCAACCAGATAGCGACGCGCCGCCTCCGCATCGTGAAATACCGGGGCACTGCACACGGCACGAACGAGTATCCCTTCATGATCGATGCGCAGGGCTTCTCCGTCCTGCCCCTCTCTTCGCTGGGCCTCATCCACGAGGCGTCGAGTGAGCGCATTGCCACGGGTATCGACCGGCTCGACACCATGCTGGGCGGGAAGGGCTACTTCCGTGGAAGCAGCATCCTCATTTCCGGCGTCGCGGGCACCGGCAAGTCCTCCGTCGCAGCCCAGTTCGTGGACGCTGCCTGCGCGCGGGGAGAGCGCTGCCTCTACTTCTCCTTCGAGGAATCGCAGAACCAGATCATGCGCAACATGCTTTCCATCGGCATCGATCTGAAGCGCTGGGTAGAGAAGGGGCAACTCCGCTTCATGAACTCGAGACCGACGCTCTACGGGCTTGAAATGCACCTCGTGCTCATCCACAAGGAGGTGGACGCCTTCGGCCCTTCGATCGTGGTCGTCGACCCGATCTCCAACCTCAACTCCTCCGGCAGCGATGCGGAGGTCAAGTCCATGCTCTCGCGCCTGATCGACTACCTCAAGATGAAGCAGATCACCGCCGTCTGCACCGACCTACTGCCCTCCAGCGGGAGTCTCCAGCGCTCTGAAATAGGAGTTTCCTCGCTGATGGATTCCTGGCTCCTGCTTCAGGTCCTGGAAAGCAGTGGCGAGAGGAACCGGGGTCTCTATGTCCTTAAATCCCGCGGCATGGGGCATTCCAACCAGATCAGGGAGTTCCTGATGAGCGACCGGGGCATCCAGCTCCAGGATGTCTATGTAGGACCGGGTGGGGTCCTGACGGGAGCGGCACGGGCTGCCCAGGACTCGCGCGAGCGGGGTGAGATTCTCGCGCGATCGAGGGATTTCGAGCGGAAGAAGCGGGCGATCGAGAGGAAGAAAAACGTCATCGATGCGAGGATCCTGGCCCTGCGGACGCGTTTCGAGGGCGAAATGGAGGAACTGGATCGCCTGGCCGAGGAAATAGCCCAGGGCAAGGTCTCATCCGCTGCGGAAAGCTCCGAGCTCGTCAGGCTCCGCATGGCGGACAAGGAGCCTCCGGAGCCCGGAGCGCGCGCACATGGCGCAAAGCGAGGCTCTTCATGACAGCCCATGCCGATGAATCGAAGTCAGAAGTCTTCGAGCTCAGGCTCTACGTTGCGGGCCAGACGCGCAAGTCCCTCGCAGCCTTCGCCAACCTGAAGATCATCTGCGAGCAGCATCTCGCGGGCCGCTACCGGATTGAAGTGGTGGATCTCATGTTCAACCCGGTGTTGGCGAGGGGCGACCAGATCCTTGCCCTGCCGACCCTTGTCCGCAGGCTTCCAGAACCAGTCAAGAAGATCATCGGCGACCTCTCCGACACCGAGCGCGTCCTTGTCGGCCTCGATATCCGTCCGCTGGGCGAGGGCTCGAAGGAGGGGGACGATGAAAAAAAGGCCTGAACCCCTCGGGCCAGCCTTGGTCGATTCGAAGGACGACTTCGAGAAGGCCCTGGGCGAAACCGGGGGCGGAACCTACGTCCTGCGCCTCTACGTCTCCGGCCTGACGCCCAGATCGATCAGGGCCATCGAGAAGGTGCGCAGCATCTGCGCCGAGCATCTCGAGGGCCGTTATACCCTCGAGATCATCGATATCCACCAGCAGCCGAACTTCGCGAAGGAGGCCCAGATCGTAGCGGCCCCGACCCTTGTGAAGGAGCTGCCTCTGCCGCTGCGCAAATTCATCGGGGACATGTCGAGTGTCGAAAAGCTGCTGCTTGGCTTCGACATCCGCAAGAAAGACTGATCGGGGAGGTTGATCGAGGATGAACGACCCTGGATCGCTCGACGAGCTCCTCATCGAGAACAGGGCCCTCCGTCTGCGCCTGGAGGAGGCTGAGGCGACCCTGCGCGCCATCGGCCAGGGGGAAGTCGACGCCTTCGTTGTCTCCGGCGAGGAGGGCGAGCGGGTCTTCACGCTGACAGACGCAGATACACCCTATCGGGTCCTCGTGGAAACCATGAACGAGGGCGCGGTCAGTCTCGGCCCCGACGGTACCATCCTCTATTGCAACTCCTGCCTCGCCGGCATGCTCGAAACACCCCTCGAGAAGCTCATCGGTACCAAGCTCAGCTCCTATGTCGTCCCGGAGGACAGGGAATATTTCTCACTCCGAATCGCGGGTCCCTCCGGTCAAAAGCGGGAGGAAGGAATCTCCCTCCTGACCGGTTCCGGCAGAACGATTCCAGTGCTGTTCTCCTTCGGAATGCTGGGCCGTGACCTGGCCGCGGGATTGGGCGTGGTCTTCACCGACCTCAGTGGCATCAACATGGCGGAGGCGGGGCTCAGGCGTGAGAAGGACCGCCTCGTAGAGCTCCTCCACCGCATCAAGAACACCCTCGCCCAGATCGATGCGATCGCCCGGACCGAAGCGAGCCTTTCGATGGATCCGGGCATCAGCGAGGCCCTCATCATTTTCGCGGATCGCGTCGGGGCCCTTTCCGGCCTTTTCACCATGCTCGATTCGGGCGGGAAGCCGGGGAGGGTCAGGCTCGACTCCTACCTCGCCGATGTCGCACAGCGCCTGGTCGCTGCTGCGAAGGGCGCGGTTCCTGGTATCAGCCTCTCGCTCAAGCTCGAGCCTGTCACCATGGATGGCAAGCAGGCTGCGAACATGGGCCTGATCCTCAACGAACTGATCACGAACGCCGTCAAATACTCCTTCTCCGGGAAGGGCCGGGGAGAGATCATCCTTGACATCAAACAAGAGGACGATCGCATCGTGCTCTCCGTCTCGAACGACGGAGCCGCGCTTCCCCATGATTTCGATCCCTCGCTTTCGAAGGGGCTCGGCATGTCCATCGTAGCCGGCCTCGCCCAGCAGATGGGAGGAAGGTTCAGCTGGAAAGGCGGAAAGGGCGCGCGTTTCCAGGTGGACATTCCGGCGATGAAGGAGTCGGTTCAAGCCTTCTAGGCGAAAGGGAGATGGCATGGAAGAAAAGGGCCAGGTGGAGATCCTCCTCGTCGAGGACAATTTCAACGACGCCGAGCTGGCGATACGGGCGCTCAGGAAGCATAAGCTTGCGAACAACCTCGTCCATGTGGCCGATGGAGCGATTGCCCTCGACTTCCTTTTTGCGCGCGGTGAGTACGCGAGGCGCGACGCCAGGGTCACGCCCAGGCTCATCCTCCTCGACCTCAAGCTGCCCAAGGTGGACGGGATGGAAGTGCTCAAGGCCGTGAAGTCCGATCCCCGCACGGCGTCGATTCCCGTTGTCGTGCTCACCAGCTCCAAAGAGGAGAGGGACCTCATCGAGACCTACCGCCTGGGTGTGAACAGCTACATCGTGAAGCCGGTAGACTTCGAGAAGTTCGTCGATGTAGTCCGCGAGCTCGGCTACTACTGGCTCCTCCTCAACCAACAGCCATGAGACAGCTAGCCTTGATCGCCCTTGTGGTCCTTCTCCTGGCTGCCTGCCACAGGGACTCCGACAAGGCTGGAGCGCGCGGACAGGTGGTAAACCTGGCCTATGCGACCCTGCCCGATACCAGTCTGGTCCGGCTTGCCCTCGATCGGGGCTTCTTTGCAGCAGAGGGCCTCGTCGTGAATGCGAAACCCTTCGCCTTCGGAAAGCTCGCCCTGGCGTCGGTCCTCGGCGGCAGTTCCGATCTCGCCACCGTCGCGGAGACGCCCTTCGTCCTCGCCATCATGGCCGGAGAGAAGCTGAGCATCTCTGCGGTAATCGCGAACTCTGACAGGAACATGGCGGTAGTCGCAAGCGAGAGCCAAGGCGTTACGCTTCCGTCCGACCTCGTGGGGAAGGCAATCGGTGTCCCTCTGGGGACCAACGGCGAATATTTCCTGGATGCCTTCCTGATCGCGCGCGGAATCGAGAAGCGGAGCGTCCGCATCGTGGACCTGCAGCCCGATCAAATGCTGCATGCAATCCAGTCGGGACGGATTGCCGCTGCAGTGGCCTGGAACCCCACGCTGCTGCACATGAAGAACAGCCTGGCCGGCAAGGGCAGGGTCTTCGACGGTGAGGATTTCTATACCGCGAGTTTCTGCATAGCCGGCACGCAGGACTTTGTTTCGAAACACCCCGAGGCGATGCGCGCTTTCCTGCGGGCCCTCATCAGCGCCGAGGCCTTCATGACGGACAATCCCGTCCAGGCCAGGGCCATGATCGGAAAAGACAGCGGCAGCGACGAGGCATCCCTCGCCACGATTCTCGATGCCTTCAAATTCAGGGTCGGTATCGACAAGTCCTTCCTCCTGGTCCTCGAGGACGAGATCAATTGGGTGATTCGGAGCCGGACGACCAGCCTGGAGGCAAAGCCCGACATCCTCGGCCTCATCGATTCAGAAGCCCTTTCCTCCGTGGCGCCGGAGAGGGTGAGGTTCATAAAATGAGGGTCAGGTCCCTCCTGAACCTGGCTTCCGGCATCTCGCTCGGCCTGACCGCCGTTTTGGGAGTGGCGCTGAGCCTCTCCTTTTTCGCCATCGGCACGACGACCTCGAACCTCCTCCTTGCGCGCTCGATGCGTACGACTATCCTGGAACGGATATTCCTGAGGGACGAGTTCTACGCCCGCAGGACGGATCGGACCAAGTGGCAATTCGTCCAGAAATCCGGGCTTCTTGCGGCCCAACTGGAGGAGGCTCTGGTTTCGTTCAGGGATCCCAAGGACAGGGCGATTATCGCCGAGATCAAGGCCAGCCTGGACAAGACCCTCTCGATCTTCCAAAAACTTGCCGACGATGACTCCCGAAACGGCGTGGCTTCCGAGTACGGGAAAATGCTCTTCAGCCAGCTTCTTGCCAAGGGCTACATACTCAATGACGATGCTGCGAGACTGGAATTGCGAAGCATGGCAGCGCTTGCTTCGCTCAACAGGACCTCCATCTGGCTGATCTCAGCCTGCCTGGCCATTGTCGTGGCCCTGATCCTCGTCAACAGCAGCTTGATCGGCAGGACGCTCGGCGCGGGCATCCGGCGCCTTCAGGACGGCTCAAAAAGCGTCGGTGGTGGCAACCTCCACTTCAGGTTCGAGCTCCGCTCCGACGACGAGATCGGTGACGTGGAGCGGAGCATCAACACTATGGCCGAATCCCTGGAGGCCTCCTTTTCCGCTGTCCAGGTCCTGGAGCTCGAGGCCAAGCGGAGAGCCCTGGAACTCGCAGTCTCGAACTCCGAACTCGAGGCCTTCGCCTACTCCGTCGCCCACGACCTCCGTGCGCCCCTGCGTTCGATCAGCGGCTTTGCGAGCGTGCTGGAGGAGGAGCTTGGCCCTTCCGTGAGCGGCGAGACAGTGCGGATCCTCGGCATAATCAGGGAGAGCGCCGGGAAGATGAACATCCTGATCTCCGAACTGCTGGACATCACCCGGCTCGGGAGGACCGCGCTCAGCCTGTCGCGCGTCGATATGGGGGCGGCAGCTGCCGAAGCCTTTTCCACCGTCGCCGGTCCCGATACAGCCGACGATTTCAATTTTTGCATTGGCGTCTTGCCCGAAGCCGAAGCGGACAGCGCGATGATCGCCAGGGTCTGGGCCAACCTCCTCTCCAACGCCATCAAGTATTCCCTTCCGAGCCCGGTTCACGCGATAGAGGTCGGTGGATACGTGAAGGAGGGGATGAGCACCTACTTCGTCAAGGATCAGGGTGTCGGCTTCGACCAGCGCTACGCAGGCAAGCTCTTCGGGATGTTCGAGCGCCTCCACGACCAGAAGGACTTTTCGGGTAACGGCGTGGGCCTCGCGATAGTGAAGCGGATAGTCGCGAGGCACGGGGGCAGGGCCTGGGCCGAGGGCGAGGTGGGCCTGGGTGCCACTTTCTATTTTTCCCTGCCTGGCGCGGTGGAGGCGACATGAAAGAAGACCCGAAAGCTACCATCCTGGACCCGGGCGTAAAGCAGGACCCCGAGCGCTGCGTCGTGGAGCGAAGGGCCCAGATGGAATCCTTCGCATATTTGGTTGCACATAGCCTGAAGGCTCCCCTCCGCGCCATCTCGGGATTCTCCAAGGCCCTCCTTGAGGACTACCAGGCGATTCTGGACGATGAGGGGCGGCGCCTCCTGGGCCTCGTCGTCGAGAACGCGGGGACGATGCAGAGACTGATCGCCGATCTCCTGAAACTTTCCCGCGTCGAGCGCCTGCAGATCGAGAGCTCGAGGATAGACATGAAGTCGATGGCCATCGCGATGTTCTGCGAATCTGCAGATCCCGAGGAACGAGCCATCCTTTCCTTCGCTGTGGACGACATACCCGAGGCAGAGGGCGACTCCATCCTGATCCGCCTGGCCTGGCGCGAGCTTCTGGAGAATGCGGTCAAGTTCACCAGATCTGCGAAGCGCAGGGAGATCCGGGTAGGCTCGGAGACGAGGGAGGCGGAGACCCGATACTCGGTATCCGACACGGGGACGGGCTTCGACATGGCGTATGTCGACAAGCTTTTCCAGGTATTCCAGCGTCTCCACTCGTCCGAAGAGTTCGAGGGCTCGGGCCTAGGGCTGGTCATCGTGAAGAGCATCATCGAACGTCACGGCGGCAGGGTCGGGGCTGAGGGAAGGAAGGGAGAGGGCGCCACCTTCTGGTTTACGCTTCCCCACGCGGCCGCGACGGTGGCGACGGTGGCGACGGTGGCGACGGTGGCGACGGCCGCGACGGCCGCGACGCTGGCGCGGGCCCTGGGAGGCTCGGCATGACGGCCAGGCTCAGGCTGAAGGTTCTCCTGGTCGAGGACTTGCCCACCGACGCGGAGCTGGTCGTGAGGGCCCTGAAAGGAGGAGGGATCGATGCGGAGTGGAGGCGGGTCGATACGCGCGAAGACTTCCTCAGTGCCCTCGATGGCTTCTGCCCCGATGTGATCATCTCCGACTTTTCCATGCCCTCCTTCGACGGCATGTCCGCCCTCAGGCTCGCCAGGGAGTTGGACCCGATCCTGCCCTTCATCATCCTGACCGGGTCCATGAACGAGGATACGGCGGTCGAGTGCATGAAGGCCAACGCGAGTGACTACGTGATCAAGGAACACATGACCCGCCTTCCCTTCGCGGTCGAAGAGGCCTTGGCCCGCCACAGCCTCCAGGTCGAGACGGCGCGGAAGTCCGAGCTGCTGAGAGAGAGCGAGGAGAAATACCGGTTCCTGTTCGAGGCCTCGGATGATGCCGTTTTGCTGTTTGCCAATGGTGGCTGGGTGGACTGCAACGCGAGGGCGACGAGCGTGTTCGGCTGCCTTCGCGAGCAGATCATAGGCTCGAACCCGGGCAGCTTCTCCCCTCCGACGCAACCCGATGGGCGGCCTTCGGAAGAAGAGGCTTGCAGACTGATCGGCCTTGCCTACACGACAGGACCGCAGTCCTTCGAATGGGAACACTGTCGCGCGGATGGGACCACCTTCACTGCAGAAGTCAATCTCAGTCGGATGGATCTGGCAGGCAAGCCGCATATCCAGGCGATCGTCCGCGACATAAGCGGGCGCAAGCAGGCGGAAATCGCGTTGAGGGATGAGAAGGCCCGTCTCACGACCATCCTCGACCTGGTCGGCATGCCCATATTCGTCAAGGACAATGACCATCGCATCACCAGCGCCAACCGTGCCTTCTGCGAGATGTTCGGTCTGGACGACGTGATTGGCCGCACCCTTGTGGAAGCCGTTCCGGAAAACGAGAGGAAGCATTTCCTCGAGGTAGACCGGCGGGTACTCGATACCGGGGTGACCGACCAGCGGGAGGAAGAACTGACTGTCGGGGGTTTCACGCGAACAATAATCACCAGGAAGACGCGCTTCATCGACGAATCCGGGAACAGGTTCATGGTGGGCTCGATCTATGACATCACCGGGCGCAAGCAGGCGGAGGAGGCGCTATTAAGGAAAGATGCTTTACTAAAATTAACCGGGCGAATGGCTAAGGTTGGAGGCTGGGAGATAGATGTGAAAACAGGGCAGCAAACCTGGACTGATGAGACTTACGCAATATACGAAGTTGATCGTTATTTCAATCCTAATGTTGCCAATGGGATAGCATTCTATGCACCGTCAGCCAGGCCTGTCATAGAAAAGGCAGTACAAAGAGCGATCAATTTTGGCGAGCCTTTTGATGTGGAATTGGAGTTTTTTACATACAAAGCTAACCATCGTTGGGTTCATTCTATTGGAGAGGTTTATCAGGAAAATGGCAAAATAACAAAAATATACGGCTCCATCCAGGATATCACCGAGCGCAGGCACGTGGTGGATGCGCTGAGAGAAAGTGAGTTGCGCTTCCACCAAATGTTTGAAAAACATGATACCATCATGTTGCTCATCGAGCCGCAAACCGGCTTGATACTGGATGCCAACCAGTCCGCCGCTAAATTTTACGGCTATGAGAAATCCAGACTCCTCATGATGAACATCAATGACCTCAACACCCAGCCACAAGAGCAGGTGGCGGAGGAACGTCGCAAAGCACTCAATGAAGAGCGCAACTACTTTGTTTTTACACACCGCATGGCAAATGGCGCGGAGCGCATTGTGGAAGTACATTCGTCCCCAATTTCAATAAATGAAAAGAAGGTGCTATTCTCCGTGATCCATGACGTCACCGAGCGCAAGCAGGCGGAGGCAGTAATTTCAAGTTACGCTACACGGCTCAGTCTCAGCATGAAGGCCGCCAATATGGCCTGGTGGGAAATGGATATCAACACAGGTCACGTTGTTTTCGATGAGCGAAAAGCAGAGATGCTCGGCTATCCTTCAGGGAAATTCCAGCATTACAACGATTTCATGGCGCTGGTGCATCCAGACGATCACGATACAGCAATGAACGCAATGAAGGCGCATCTGGAGGGAACAGTCGAGAAATATGAGGTTGAATACAGAATCCTGACAAAAACGGGCGAGTATAAATGGTTTCATGATATTGGCGCTATTGAAAAAATGGATTCGAATGGCGCGCCCCACACAGTGGCCGGCATTGTAATAAACGTCACCGCCCGCAGGCAGGTGGAGGAGTCGCTTCTTCGCCAGCTCGATGAGCTCAAGCGGTGGCAGACCGTCACGGTAGACCGCGAGGAACGGGTTATTGAGCTGAAAAAGGAAGTCAATGACCTGCTCAAGGAAGCAGGCAGACCCGGCAGGTACGGCGAGTGAATTCGGCGAACCGGAAAGGGAGAATGGCGGCATGACCTGGCAGAATATCGGCTATCTCGCCTCCATCATCATCTCGGCGGCGGTGATGGGATCGATAGCCTGGTATTCCTGGAAACGGCGAACTTCCGTGGCCGGGGCGGGCACGTACCTGTGGATAGCCGCCCTCGTCAGCCTTTTGTCGGTTTTCCAGGGCCTGTCGATGCTTGGTCTCTCGGTCGAGTGGGCACGATTCTGGTTCAACCTGAGGATCGCCTGCTTCGCGGCCCTCCCGGTGCTCTGGCTGGCCTTCGTGCTCCGCTTCGTCGGGAAGCCGGCGCTGCTTTCGAAGGCGCGCCTCGCCATCCTCTTCGTGCTGCCGGTCGTCACCCAGGCGCTGCTCTGGACCAACGACCTTCATGGCTGGTGGGCGGTCCGCGAGGTCGCGTTTCGCCAGGCAGGCCCCTTTATCATTCCCGACACTAGCGCCCGGATCCCCGGCCCCTGGTATGCGGTGCATAACCTCTATACCTACGGAATGATGCTGGCGGGGCTGGTCATCCTCTTCCTGTCGTCCCTGCGCCTGAAGCGCCAGTACCGGGGCCAGGCGGTCACGCTCATCGCCGGCACCCTGGTCATGATCATCGGCACCCTCTTCCCCTCCTTCAACCTGGTCCCTGGCATGGACCTCAACCCCATGCCACAGAGCTTCGCGCTTGGATCCCTTGTCATCGCCTGGGGCTTGTTCCGCCACAGCTTCCTCGGCGCCTCCCCCGTGTTCGACGAGCAAAGGCGCGTCCCCTTTGGACTTGCACTTGTCTTCGTACTCATTTCAGGAGGCATCCTCACAGCGGGATATTTCGCCTACCGGAGCTATCAACGTGATTTCAAGGCCGCGATGGGGCAGCAACTCTCGTCCATCGCCGATCTCAAGATGAGCGAGATCACGCAATGGAGAATGGAGATGCTGCACGACGTAGGTGTACTCTCCGAGAACACGGCCTTTTCCGGACTCGTGCGGCGGACTCTTGCCGATTCGACGGAGGGCGAGGCAAGGGTACAGCTTCTGAACTGGCTCGGGAAAGTCCTGACCATCTATAAGTACCAGCATATCGACCTGCTCGATGCCGAGGGCAGGCCCAGGCTGTCTCTGCCGCAGTCATCCACCCTGCCGCCCTGCAGGGAGCTCCTCCTGCAGAGGGCGGAAATCATGCGTAGCGGCACGATCACCTTCATCGATCTTCACCAGAATGATCAGGGGGGAATGATACATCTGACGATCGCGGCACCGATCATCGAGAACGGCCGAACGCTGGCCCTGCTCGCCGTACTCATCGATCCTACGATCTACCTCTACCCGCTGATACAGCGCTGGCCGACGCCAAGCAGCACGGCCGAGACACTGCTTGTCCGCCGCGACGGCGATGACGCGCTGTACCTGAATGAACTCAGGTTCCGGAAGGACCCGGCCCTGAGCCTGCGCGTGCCCCTCAGCGCTGAAGACCGACCGGCGGTGATGGCGGTGCTGGGGCGCGAGGGCCTGGTGGAAGGCATCGACTACCAGGGCCTTCCGGTGATGGCCATGCTCAGGGCGATTCCCGATTCGCCCTGGAAGATCGTTGCCCGCATCAATCTCTCCGAGGTGTACGCGCCGCTGCAAAGCTGGCTGGGGCTCTTGATCGTCCTCATGTGCGCCCTTCTCGCGGCAGTATGGGCGGGTTTCTGGCTTTTCTGGCGCAGGCAGAAGACCCTCGTCGACCGGGGAAGGGCGGAAGCCGCCGAGAGCGTGCTGAAGGGCGAGGAAAAATACCGCCAGCTCTTCGAAAATGCCGCAGATGCCATCCTTGTCACCGATGTGGAAACTGCGGTGATCGTGGATGCGAACAAGGGTGCCGAGAAGCTGCTGGACCTGCCGAGTCAGGAAATCATCGGCATGAACAGGACTCTCTTTCACCAGCAGGGCGGGGAACAGAAGGGTGGTATCAGTTTCCTAGTTGAGGCCGGCCAGACCACGGAATCCGAGTCGAAGATGGTAGACCGGAGCGGCCGGACAATAGCGGTCAGCATCAGCACTTCACTGATCGGACTCGAGGGCAGGAAGGTCGTCCTGGAGCTCATCCGGGACATGACAGAGAGCAGGAAACTGGAGGATCTGGCACGGAAACAGAGTGAGGATCTCAAGGCCGCCAACGCCTATCTCGAGGAGGTCCTGAACAACCAGGAACGGTCGAGGCTGTCGCTTCTCAGCATCCTGGAGGATGAGAAGGATTCCAGGAACAGGCTTCATGAAAGCGAGGAGAAGTATTCCATCGCATTTCGATCGTCTCCGTATGCCATCACCATTGCCAGCATCAAGGATGGAAGGTTTATCGAAGTCAATGATGCCTTCCAGGCGATTTCAGGGTTCACCCGCGAAGAAGCCTTGGCCGACCAGTCGGTGAGCCTGGGCCTCTGGTCGGAAGTCAAGGATCAGGACAGTGTGCTATCCAGGCTTCTTGCGGGCGGTGAAGTGGTCGGGATGGAGTTCTGCTTCAGGAAAAAGGACGGGGAGGAAAGGACGGGGCAGCTGTCCGCACATGCAATCCAGATCGGAGGCGAGCCCTTCATTATTTCCAGCATCAACGACATCACCGATCGCAAGAGGGATGAGGCCGAGATCAAAACACTCAATGCCGATCTGGAACAAAGGGTAATTGAACGTACCATGCAATTGCAGGAAGTGAATTCGGAGCTTCGTGAGGCGAAGG
>CAIJMU010000140.1 GCA_903821875.1 uncultured Spirochaetota bacterium | reverse complement strand
CGTGATGGGCGAGACCATCTCCGAGCGCGCGGGCGTCATCAACCTCTCGATGAACGGCACCATACTCCTGTCGGCCATGGGAGGCTTTGCCGTCTCGGTTGCTACCAATTCCCTCATTCTTGGCTTTGTGGCCGGGGCGGTCATCGGGGCCCTCGTCGCCCTCATCGTGGCCTTTGCGTCCATAACGCTGAAGCAGTCGCAGGTGGCCGTGGGCTTTGTGCTCACCCTCCTCTGCCGTGACCTTGCGTATTTCCTGGGCAACCCCATCATGGGCCAGGTCGGCCCCCGCCTGCCGGAGATTCCTGTGCCGGGGCTCACCCAGATACCGATCATCGGCCGGCTCTTCTTCACCCAGGACCTGATGACCTATCTGTCCTTCATCCTCGTGATCGCGACCTGGCTCTTTATTTTCAAGACGAGGCCCGGGCTCGAGCTGCGGGGCATTGGCGAAAAGCCCGCCGCCTCCTACGTGCGCGGCGCCAATGTCGAGCGTCTCCGCTACTTCTACACTGCCCTCGGCGGAGCGCTTGCTGGCATTGCGGGGCCGATGTACTCCCTGTCAGTCAAGGCGGGATGGAAGGGCACGATTTCAGGATTGGATGGAATTGGCTGGATAGCCTTGGCAATTACCATCTTCGGTGGATGGAACCCCTTCAGGGCAGCCCTCGGCGCCTGGCTCTTCGCCTTCCTCCAGTGGCTCGGCCTCGTGCTCCAGCCGGTCCTCCCCGGTGTTCCCTCGCAGGTCCTCCAGGTCGCTCCCTTCCCCCTCATGATCCTGACCCTCTTGCTCGTGAATGTCGGCAATGCGGAGTGGGTGGAGCGGAGCCTCGCGCGGATGCCTCCGAAGCTGCGGAAGCGGGTGGCAGGCATCCTCCGTGCGATGCGGGCAACGCCACCGGCCGCTCTGGGGACGCCCTTCGAGAAGGATTAAGGGGGGCAGGGCGGTCCTTGTCAGTCTCAGGGCCTGGGCTGCGACCTGCCCTGGGGGCCACGGGGGGAGGTGGGAGGGCCGCCCAATCCCGTTCGCGGGCGGGGCCCACCGGGACCTGAAGGTTTCCGTGCGCCAGAAGGCCTGCCAGCGGATGCTGCCGACCGGCGCGCGGCTGGTGCACCGGCGCCGCTTCGGTGTTCGGCGGCGCCGCTTCGGTGCTCTGTGCTGCCGCTCCGATATTCGCTGTCGGCTGCGCGCGGACTGCCACCTACGGCCTTGGCCCGCTGCCTGTTGCCCTGACCCGTGCCACGGCCCCGGAAGGAACCGCGGCTCTCGTACATGCGGTCGCGCTCGCGCTCGGCGATTTCCGTAGCCGTGGGTGCAAGGGCTCGGGCGGCCTTGGCTGCCTCGTAGGCGGCGTCAAACTCGGGACCGGAGGCGGTCGCCACGTTCTGTCGCATGAGTTTCTCGATGGCCTTGAGGAGGGGCTTCTCCTCGCTGTCGCAGAGGGCGACGGCGCGGCCTGAAGCTCCGGCGCGGGCAGTGCGGCCGATACGGTGGATGTAGGTCTCCGCCACTTCGGGAAGCTCATAATTGAACACATGGGAGATGCCGTCGACGTCGATGCCGCGCGCCGCCAGGTCGGTGGCGATGAGGATGCGGATGGAGCCGGAGCGGAAGTCTTCCATCGTGCGGGTCCGAGCGCCCTGGCTCTTGTTGGCGTGGATGGCCGCGGCGGGGGTTCCGCCAGCGTTGAGGGCCTTGGCCAGGCGGTCGGCGCCGTGCTTGGTGCGCGTAAAGACGATGGCGCGGTCCACTTCCTTGGAGGCGACGAGGCTGGCCAGGAAGGCGCGCTTGTCGCTCTTTTCGACATAGGCGACAACCTGGTCGATCAGTTCCACGGTCGGCTTTTCGGGGCTGACGGCGACGCGCGTGGGGTTCTTGAGGATCGTAGCGGCGAGGTTGGCGATGTCCTTGGGCATGGTTGCCGAAAAGAGCATCGTCTGCCGTCGCTCCGGGAGGAGGGAGATCACGCGGCGCACGTCGTGGATAAAGCCCATGTCGAGCATGCGGTCGGCCTCGTCGAGGACGGCGATCTCGACATGGTCGAGGCGGATCGAGCCATCTGAGTGGAGGTCCAGGAGTCGGCCAGGTGTTGCCACTAGGACATCGACGCCGCGCCCGAGGGCCTTGGCCTGGGGACTCTTGCCGACGCCGCCGAAGACGCAGGCATGGGTGCAGCGGGAGCCGCGCCCGTAGGTTTCGAAGCTGGCGTCGATCTGGGCGGCGAGCTCGCGGGTGGGGGCTACGACGAGGGCTCGGGCCGATCTCGGGCCGGGCCTGCCGGGGCGCGCTGCCAGGAGCTGGATGATCGGGAGGGCGAAGGCCGCAGTCTTGCCGGTGCCGGTCTGGGCAGTGGCCAGAAGATCCTTGCCCTCGAGGAGGGGCGGGATGGAGGCCGTCTGGATCGGGGTCGGCGTGGTGTAACCTTCAGCGGCAACGGCGGAAAGGAGGGCCTCCGCAAGGCCGAGGGACGCGAACGTGGACTCGTGCATCATGTTCCTTGGTTGTGGGGTGACGCAGCAATTGCGCGCGCCTGCCCGTAGATGAGGGACTGAAGATACTCCAAAACTGCCCTGAGAGGATAGGGGAGGACGATTCTGCCTCTGGAACAAGGCCCTCGATACTCCCTAAACGGCGTTGGTGGCTGAAATTGCCTGGGAAGAGGGCTGTTCAGGCTGTGCCGACGCTCTTTTCCCATCGTAATTCGATAGCAGCCAAGGTAGGTCCGAGGAGTTCCTGGGCTGCCTTGAGTTCGGCTTCGAGCCCCCTGAGCTTCCGCTCCTTCCTGAGTCGCAGCTCCAGCATCTCGCAGAGCCTCGAAAGCCTCATGCCGCCAAGCAGTGCACTCGAGGACTTGAAGCGGTGCACCACGTCAAGGACCCCCTCCAGGTCACCGCCTTCGAGGGCCTTTGCGAGGATCACCATGCGTGCCGGACTCTCGATGAGAAAGAGCTGCACGATTTCGACGGCAACTTCCTCCATTCGTAGCACCATGTCGTCGAAGACCGCGAAATCGAGGATGGGGCTATCGCTCCAGTTTTCTTCCCTTTGGTCCATTTTCCCTCCAGGTCGGGTTGGGGCTGCCTGTGCTGCCAGGAGGCTAGCCCTCTGATCCCGGCCCTTTGCGTGTAACGCAGCTGCGTTTGACGCAGACACCCTTCATGGAAGAGTATAGGGGGCGCTCCCAGCCTTCGCAACCTTGCGGCTCTTTCCAATTCCAGGAGGAACCATGGCCCGAGACACTCCTCTATCACTTCGCTCCGCCTCCATCTACCAGGTTTTCGTAAGGAACTGGTCCGGGGAAGGGACCTTTGACGCCGCCCTCCCCTCCATCGACGCAGCGGTCCGGATGGGCTTCGACATCCTCTACCTCACGCCGATCCACCCCGTCGGCAGGCTTGCAAGGAAGGGCAGTGCGGGAAGTCCTTACGCCATCGCCGACTATCGCGCCGTCGAGCCTTCCTTAGGAGGCGAGGCAGCCTTCCGGCGCTTTCTCGACGCAGCCCATTCCCGGGGACTCAAGGTCATCATCGATGTCGTGTTCAACCACACGAGCCCGGACTCGGTCCTTTCCAGAGAGCATCCCCAATGGTTCTGGAAGGGTCCGGACGGCAGGCCCTCGCCACGATTTCCCGAATGGTCAGACGTAGTCGACCTCGATTACTCGCATCCTGAGCTCCGCGAGTACCTCATCGAAACCCTCATCCACTGGTTGCGCTTCGGGGTCGACGGCTTCCGCTGCGATGTCGCAAGCATGGTGCCCGTCGATTTCTGGGTCGAGGCTCGGAGGCGTTGCGCGGTCGAGGCTACAAAGAGGACGGGCTTCCCGGCCTGCCTCTGGCTGGCGGAGAGCGTCCACCTGGGCTTTATCGAGCATCTCCGCGCCCAGGGGCACGCGGCAGCCTGCGACGCGGAACTCCACGAGGCCTTTGACCTCAGCTACGACTATGACGGCCGCGAGACCCTTGAGGCAGCCTGGGCAGGCCGAGCTCCCCTCTCACGCTATCTCGACCACCTCAGGCTCCAGAAGACCATGCTCCCCGCGCACGCAGTCAAGGCGCGCTTCCTGGAGAACCACGACCAGGCCCGCGCGGCCGAGCGCTTCGGCAGCGGCGCACTCCTTCGCAATTGGACCCTTTTCGCGATGCTCCTCGAGGGCTGCTTCCTCGCCTACATGGGACAGGAGCGCGCCATCGCCAGGAAGCCCTCCCTCTTCGAAGCGGATCCCGTGCCCTGGACCTCCGGAGATGCTTCCTTCGAGCCCTGGTTCACCAAGGCCCATTCGCTTACCAAGGCGATCCGTGCCCGCGAGGAGCGCTTTGCGGCGACCGAGCTCGCAGATGGCCTCGTACTCATCGAACGGAGTGGCGGCCCGAGGCCCGTCAGCGCCCTCCTCAATCTCCGGCACCTCTCCGGCAGCGTCAAGCTGCCCCCCGGCAGCAGGCTTCACGGCCGCGACCTCCTGACCGGCGCCCCTGTCATGCTGTCCGGCACGATCGAAATAGCCTCGGAGCCCATCCTTGTCGAAGAGGAGAACCACTAACGCGTCCTTGACGCGGCACCCTCGGGCCCCGAGAGTATCTGTATGGAAAGCGAAGCTGGCATTCTGAGGGAGCGCAGGCTCTGGCGGCGCATCCAGGCCATCAAGGCGTGCATCGACAGGCCGCTTGTGGAACTCGCTGCGAGCGTGGCGGTCTCCTCGGAGCCCGAGCCCTTCGACCGACGCATGGAGCTCGAGTGGGCTCCGATCGCGCGGGGGCAGTCCTGGGGGAAGGCCTATTCCTGTGCCTGGTTCCACCTCAGCGGCCGCGTTCCCGAATCGGCGCACGGCGCCCACGTCGTGGCCCTCGTCGACCTCGACGGTGAGGGCCTTGTCGTCGACCAGGAGGGGAAGGCCCTCGCCTCGATCACGAGCGTCGGCACCTGGATGGACCGCGTGCAGACCGGCCGCGGCCGCTCCACCGTGGAGCTCTTCCCGATGGCAGAGGGCGGCGAAGAGCTCGCCCTCTGGATCGATGCGGGCTTCAATGGCAAGATCGTCCAGCCCTTCGGCCGTGCCCGCTTCAGGCAGGCCCGCCTGGCCATCCGTCGCGACGACCTCTTTAGTCTGCATTATGACTATGCTGTCCTCGCCTTCGCCGTCGCAGCCCTCCAGGGGATGCAGGCCAAAGGCAGGGTCCGCGCAGCGAGGCTCCGCTCCATCCTCGATGAGGCCTGGGCCGCGCTGGTGCAGCCCAGCGGAAAGTTAGGCGACCCCGATACCGGATCGGTGGCGAAGGCACGGGGGATCCTCGCTCCCGAGCTCTACCAAGCCGATCCCGGGCCCGACGAGAGCGGCTTTCCTTCCTTCACCGCCATCGGCCACGCCCACCTCGACCTCGCCTGGCTCTGGCCGCTCCGGGAGACGCATCGCAAGGCCGCGCGCACTTTCGCGGCCGCCCTCGAAAACCTCGAGCGCTATCCCGGCCATGTCTTCGGGGCAAGCCAGGGCCAGCAGTTCGCCTGGATCAAGGATGAACGGCCCGAGCTCTGGCCGCGGATCAAGGCTGCCGTAGCGGAGGGGCGCATCGAGCTTCAGGGGGGCATGTGGGTCGAAAGCGACGCCAACCTCCCCTCAGGCGAAGCCCTCGTCCGGCAGCTCCTCTACGGCAAGCGCTTTTTCCGCGACGAGTTCGGCCGGGACATGCGCATCTGCTGGCTCCCCGATGCCTTCGGTTTCCCGGCCAGCCTCCCCCAGATCCTCCGGGGCGCGGACATCGACTACTTCATGACAATTAAACTCTCCTGGAACGAACGTACCGTCTTCCCGCACCGGAGCTTCCGCTGGCTGGGCATCGACGGCAGCGAGGTCCTCGTGCACATGCCACCTGAGGGCGACTACAACTCGGGAGGGACCCCCCTCTGCGTGCGCCAGGCCTGCCGCAACAATCCGGAGGCGCAGGTCGCCCCACTCGCACTCCTGGTCTACGGTGCCGGTGATGGAGGCGGTGGCCCGGGAGAGGGCCACCTCGAGTTTGTGAGTCGCCAGCGTTCCATCGCCGGACTCCCCCGTGTCAGGCAGGGCAGCGCGATCGGCTTCTTCGAGAGCCTTGAACGCTTCCGCGAGGCCCTGCCGACCTGGCGGGGCGAGCTTTACCTTGAGAAGCATCAGGGCACCTACACCACGCAGGGGCGGCAGAAGCGGGCCAACCGACTCATGGAGACATCCCTCCATAACCTCGAGCACGCCCAGGCCCTCGCCTACATGGTCGGGCTGCCGAGCTCGCGCGTACGAACCGGGGAGCTGTGGAAGGAGACCCTCCTCTACCAGTTCCACGACATCCTGCCGGGCTCCAGCGTCGGGCGCGTCTACCTCGAGAGCCTCGCCCGCCTGGCCCTCCTCCGGAACGAGGCGGAGGCAGAAGGCCTGCGTATCCTGTCGGAACTCAGGCCGAGCGAAAGCGGAGCCTCCCTGGTGAACCAGGCACCCTTTTCCCGCCAGGCCTACGCGAAGGTAGACGGCTCCTGGATGCGGGCAGAAGTGCCTGCCTACGGGGCGTCCCGGCTCCGCCCTGCCGCGACATCATTCAGTACCACATACGAACATTCGGCTTCTCGCGAAATCCTGGAGAATGACCTCCTTCGCGCCGTCTTTTCCCCCAATGGCTCCCTGGTATCGCTGGTCGACAAGGCCACGGGCTTCGAGAGCTGCGGAGCCTGGCTCAACCGGCTCGTCGTCTACAGTGATCCCTGGCGCTACTTCAATGCCTGGGACCTTCTTGACGGCTACTGGCGCCTGCCGAAAAAAGTCCTTTCGGCACGTGCAATCGAAACGAGCGTCGACGGACCTCGGGTCATCTGCCGTTCCACCTACAGGCACGGCCACAGTTACATCGTGCAGGATGCCATCCTCGAGGAGGGCAGCGCGGTCCTCGAGTTCGAAACCCTCGTCGAGTGGCACGAGACTTTCAGGATGCTGCGTGCCGATTTCAGGCCTTCCTTCACCTTCGACAAGGTGCGCTGCGATATCCAGTTCGGTAGCATCGAGCGGAGCACGCGCAATGACAGCAGGCCTGAGCGCGCCCAGTTCGAGGTTTGTGCCCACCGCTACGTGGACGTTTCTGACGGCCAAAGGGGTCTGGCCCTCCTCAACGACTGCAAGTACGGCCACCGCGTCAAGGGCGGCCTTGTGAGCCTCGCCCTCCTCCGTTCGCCGCTCTACCCTGACCCAAAGGCCGACCGGGGGGAGCATCGCTTCCGCTACGGCCTCTTGACCCACGCGGGTGACGCCTTCGAAGGGGGCGTGATCCGCGAGGCTACGCTTTTCAACCAGAGTCCCCTCGTCGTCGAGGATGGCCCGGAGGGGCTCCCGCGCTTTTCCGTCGAGCCGGAGAATGTCGTGCTCGATACGATCAAGGTAGCCGAATCGGGGGAAGGCCTGGTGCTCCGCCTCTACGAAGCCCAGGGTAAGGACACAATTACTGTCATCAGCCTGCCCGAGGGCTGGACGCATGTCGTGGAGACCAACCTCCTTGAACAGGAGCTCGGGCCGGTCGACTCCGGAAACCTCCACTTCGGACCCTTCCAGATACGCTCGATCCTGGCGCGGAGGGAGGGGGCCTAGCAGTGGCAACCCGGGGCGCAGCCGGGCCGTTTCCTGGGCCGGACCCCTCCCTCCCCAAGCTTGACCCCTGCCGCCCCTCCGAATTATTATCGCCAACCATGCTGACAGCCAACGAACTCCGCTCGAAGTACATCGAGTTTTTCAAGACCAAGGGCCACGCCGAAATCTCCGGCAAGTCCCTCATCCCCGAGAACGACCCCACGGTCCTCTTTACGACAGCGGGCATGCACCCCCTGGTGCCCTATCTGTTGGGCGAACCACACCCTGCGGGCAAGCGCCTCGTCGACTACCAGAAGTGTGTCCGCACGGGCGACATCGACGAGGTAGGCGACCCCGCCCACCTCACCTGCTTCGAGATGCTGGGCAACTGGTCGCTGGGCGACTACTTCAAGAAGGAATCCCTCGCCTGGTCCTGGGAGTTCCTCACCGACCCCGCCTGGCTCGCCCTCGATCCACTGCGGATCTCCGTCACGGTCTTCGCCGGGGACGAGAATGCGCCGCGCGACGAGTACTCGGCCGAGTGCTGGGCTTCCATCGGGGTTCCGGTCAACCGGATCGCCTATCTTCCCGCGAGCGACAACTGGTGGGCCGCCGGCGCCACCGGTCCCTGCGGTCCCGACTCCGAGATCTTCTGGTGGGTGGGAGAGGGGCTGCCGCCTGCGCTCTCCAACAAGGGCAGCGATCCGGGGAACTGGATGGAGATCTGGAACAACGTCTTCATGGAATACAACCGTGTCGACGAAAAGACCCTTGTCAGGCTCCCCGCACAGAATGTCGACACGGGTATGGGGCTCGAGCGCACGGTCACCGTCCTCCAGGGCAAGACGAGCGTCTACCAGACCGAGATCTTCGCCCCGGTCATCTCGGCCATCTGCACTGCAGCCAATTATGAATATGGGAAGGATGAAGAGAAGGACAGGTCCGTGAGGATCGTCACCGACCACATCCGCTCCGCCACCTTCATCATCGGCGATCCCAAGGGGCCGCTCCCCTCCAACGTGGGCGCTGGTTACGTGCTCCGACGCCTCATCCGCCGCGCGGTGCGGCACGGGCGCAAGCTCGGCATCGAGGGCACCTTCCTCGTCAGGCCGGCGACCGCGGTCATCGACAATTTCCTCGGGGCCTATCCCGAACTCGAGGTCAACCGCGCGAAGATCCTCGAGGGCCTCGATGCCGAGGAAGTCAAGTTCCTCGAGACGCTGAAGACCGGCGAGCACGAATTCGAGAAGATGCTGCCCAACCTCCTAAAGAATCCCAGCAAGGTCATGTCGGGCCGCCTCGCCTTCAAGTTGTACGATACTTACGGCTTCCCCATCGAGCTGACCGAGGAACTCGCCGGCGAGAACGGCATGAAGGTGAACAGGGCCGAGTTCGACGAGGCCTTCAAGAAGCACCAGGAGCTGTCGCGCGCCGGTGCCGACCAGCTTTTCAAGGGCGGCATGGCCGACACCTCCGACGTCTCGGTCAGGTACCACACCGCTACCCATCTCCTCCACCGCGCCCTCAAGAACGTGCTCGGCGAGCATGTCAACCAGAAGGGTTCCAACATTACCTCCGAGCGCCTGCGCTTCGACTTTTCCCACGGCGCGCCGATGACCGCCGAAGAAGTCGCGAAGGTGCAGGCCATCGTCAACGAGCAGATCGGGCGCGACCTCGCGGTGACGATGACGATGATGAAGCTCGACGAGGCCAAGGCTTCGGGTGCTACCGCCCTCTTCGGCGAGAAGTACGAGGAAACCGTCAAGGTCTACACAATTGGTGACTTTTCGAAGGAAGTCTGCGGAGGCCCGCACGTCGAGCGCAGCAGCCTCCTCGGGAAGTTCCGCGTCCAGAAGGAGCAGTCCTCCGCCGCCGGCATCCGGCGAATTTACGCAGTGCTCGAGTAGGGGAACAAGGCCGGATGCCGCTGGCATCCGGCGAATTTACGCAGTGCTCGAGTAGGGTTTCCCGCTAGCTCTCCTCCAGCCCCTTCAGCTCTATGTTGTTCAGGCGCAGCCGGTGCGATATCTCCTTGGCGAGCCGCGAGAACACGATGGTGCCCGCGTCCGGGTGACCGCGGGCTATTTCCCTGAAGCGCGCGTGGGAAAAGGCATAGATGCTTGCATCCCCGTCAGCTATCGCGTCGGCGGAACGGCGGTCCTTGTCGAGGAAGGCCATCTCTCCGAAGAAGTCGCCCTTCTGGAAGGTCGCGAGTTCGTGGCTCCCACCGCCCTGCAGCGCGAGCGAGATCTTCACTGCCCCGCTCCGTATGAAGAAGATCTCGTCGCTCATCTCGCCTTGCGAGAAGACCTTCTGCCCTGCGGGCAATTGCCGTAGTTCGATGCTGCCTGCGATTATGGCCATGACCTCCTCGGGTATCCCGCGGAAGAGGCTGAACTGTTCGATCTCGAAGGGACGGGGATCCCGGACGACCTGGTGTTCTGCCAGAAGGCTGTCCTCGCTCCACTGGATAGCCTCCTCGAGGCTGGCTGTGATCTTGAGGCTTTCGTTCTCCTGGGCGAAGCCAAGCTCATTCATGTATTCGAGCATTGTAATCCCGCCGGCCAGGCCAGCTTTGATTGAGGACAGGCAGAGTATGCCGTCGTGCTCATGCACCTTGCGGTGGATCTGCTTGAGCATGTTGACCGCGGTGAAGTCGATGGACCTGACCCGCTTCAAGTCGATGATGAGGCGACGCGAGGTTGCGAAAGAACCTTCCAATTGGGTGTACAACTGGTCGGCGGTGCCGAAGAAGAGCTGCCCCTGAAGCTCACAGACCGTGGTCGAACCACCGTGGGCTTCGAGGACGGCGCGCTCCTCTTCGGTGCGCCGCTTCTTCGAGAAGACCTTGGAGCCATCGCGCTTGTGGCGGATCACGGGGAAACCCACCTGCTCGCGGAGGAAGAGGATTATCGCCATCGCGATGCCGACACCCGAGGCCACCAGGAGGCTGTAGGAGAGGGCTGCTACGACGACTGCCACAATCACCGCGAAGTCGAGGCGCGTCGACTTGTGCTTCACCAGGTCGAGGCTCTTCAAGTCGATCATCCTGAAACCGACCACCAGGAGGATGCCCGCGAGTGCGGAGATGGGTATCCAGGCGATGAACTGCGCGAGGAGCAGCAATATGGCGACGCCGAAGGCGCCCTCGAGTATTCCCGAAAGCCTCGTGCGGCCACCGCTTGAGAGGTTGACGAGGGTTGCGCCCATCGTGCCCGCGCCCGGCATTCCGCCGAAGAGGGCCGAGACGCCGTTGCCGATGCCCTGGGCCACTAGTTCGCGGTTGGAATCGTTGCGCTGGCCGGTCATCACGCCGAGGACCACACAGGTCTTGAGGGTGTCTATGGACAGGAGTACCGCCAGTGTTGCGGCCGGAACGAAGACCGTGGCAAGGGCGGTGGGCCCAAGCGAGAGCAGTCCGCCCCAGTGCTTGCCGAGATTGGCCGCAAGGTCCGGCAGGGTGGCCTGTATCATTCCAATTACCTGTTTATTGTGCTCGAGGACGCGGAGTTCGGGAAAGAAGGCCGACAGGGCGAAATAGGACGCAAGGCCAGCTACGAGGGACAGGATGGCGGCCGGCACCTTTTTCGTGACCTTCGGTGCGAGGATCATCGTAAGTACTGTGATGATTCCGACGGCCAGTCCCGTGGGCTTCCATCCCGCCGGGTTCGAGAGCCCGGTCCAGAGGTCCAGGTGCTTGTCGTAGCCGAAGAACTTGGGGACCTGCCCGATGATGATGGTCAGGCCGACGCCCGAGAGGTAGCCGGCGACTACGGGGTAGGGAATGAACTTGATGAGCTTGCCGCCCCCGAGGGCGCCGAGCGCGAGCTGGAGGAGCCCTGCGCCGAAGGCCGCAACCGCAAGCACCTGCGGAATGAGGAGGGGATCGACCTTCCCTCCCTGCGAGAGTTCCAGGGCAAAGACCGAGAGCACTGCAGCAGCGGGGGCGCAGGGCGCCGAGATGAGGGCGGGTGTGCCCCCGAAGATCGCAGCCAGGAGTCCGATGAATATGGTGCCGGTAATGCCGGCGATTATTGCAGTTCCCGAGAACTCGGGTCCCAGGGGGCCGTAGATTACAAGGCCATAGGCGATTGCGGAGGGGAGGGCGACGAGTACGGCGGCCAGGCCTCCAAAGACCTCTCCGATGGGTTTCGCGCTGGAGGGATCCACTTTCAGGGAAGCGGTTTCAGCCATTCTTTCCTCACTTGTCAGGGATTCGGGGTCCGGAGGGGAAAGAGTAAGTTCGTGTCGATTCCAACTACCGAAACCTCGCGCGCCTCTTCCGCAGCGCCCCAACGAGCGATTATAGGGCAGGAAATGGCGCACCGCAACCCGAAGCGGAGGGGCTCATGCCATCGCTGTCTGGCCCGCCATGGCATGGCGCTCCCGTTCGACTATCTCCTTGAGCTTCGCGAGGTAGTGCCGGTAATTCGCGATGCTCACACCGTTGGGGATCCGGTGGTCGAGGCCCAGCACGCAGCCTCCCGAGCGCAGCATGGGCGGGACGCGGAGTTCGAGTTCAGCGTCGATGTCGGCGGTGCTGCGGCGGAGGGCGTGCTTGTCTATTCCGCCTTCAAGGGCAAGGCCTGTGCCGAAGCGCTGCCTGATTGCGACGATATCCATCCCGGCAGTCGGTTCGCAGGGATGGAACATGTTCACTCCCGCCTCGACGAAGGAGGGGAGGATGGCCATGCAGTCACCATCGCTGTCCACATTGAACAGCCTCACCCCGCCCTTTCCCGCGACCTCGATACAGCTGCGGTAGTAAGGCACAATGAATTCATCGACCTGTTTTGGCCCCCAGAGGGGACCGCTCTTTCCCGCCATGTCCTCGTGGATGTTGAGCTGGTCGATACGCATGGTTCCGAGGGCTTTCTCGAGCACGGCGGAAGCGGTGCTGCCTATGGTGTCGAGGATATCGTGGAGGAGCCCTGGCTCGGTGTAGGTCCCGATGAGGGAACCCTCGTCGCCGAGGAGGACCCTGAGCTCGTCGTAGCCGCCCGGAATAGAGGCAGTTATGACAAAGCCCTCTTCCCGCGCCCGTCGGACCGCAGCGGCGGCGCTTTCCGGGATGCGTCCCTCGCAGTCCTGGTAGAAGGGCTTGATGCGCTCCCAGTCCTCAGGGCTGACGACGGGGAACTCGAGGGGATGCCCCAGGGTGGAGCTGGCCTTGATGGTCCTGTGCCTGATGCCCATGAAATCGCGATAGACGATCTCATCCTCGTCCTCCGACAGCACTTCGGAGAGGTCAGGACCGTAGTAGCCGGTGAAGATGCCCGAGTCATGGAAGAGCGCTTCGTTGTAGTGGAAGGCCGAGAGGTCCAGTTCGTCCTCGCTGGCACCCTCCGCAGCCCATTCTTCCTTGACTCCGACAAAGGGACCCAGATGTTCCCTGTAAAGGCTCCGTTCATTGCTCCTGAAGGTCATGTGGTCGAGGTATTCCTCGGCACGGACTGTCATGGTCCGCTTCATCGAAAGCTTCCGGTGGCCAGAGAGGATGCGGGCGAGCACTGCGTCGTTCTGCTGGGGGCGCTTGATCTCAGCAGTGTCCATGTCTGGCTCCTTGGAAAGGTCCCCGGGGTCTGGCTGGGGAGGCCTTCACTTCGCAAGCCTTCGGAGGAGCTGGTAGGCAGTCTGGCCATCTTCCCTGACGAGCCTGAGGAGCCAGGGACCCTCGAGCCGCCGCTGCTCCCACCAGGCTTCCCGCGCGCACCATTCCATGCCCTCGGCCAGGTCCTCCGCCGAAGCTGGCCGCCACTGCGCGAAGAGCCAGGTTCCTGTCTCGATGCAAAAGCACGGAGTCCCCGCTCCGCCATCCAGAGCTGCAGCGCTGGCAAAGGCTGCCTCGGGCAGGGGCTGCCCCAGTCGGGCACGGGGACCGTCTTCGGTGAGTTCGAAGATGTCGGGCGAAAAAAGGTAGAGTTCCTCAGCCTCAGCGGCGCCGGGGCCAGGGGGAAAGAAGCCTGTCGGATTGCCAGGAATTACTAACTTTCCCGGATAGTCGATGTGACTTCGAAGGTCCAGCTCGAGGAGGGCAGGTGGATGGTTCATGGGTCATCCTCCCTGTCGGCGGCCCTCTCCGTCAACCATCCCGGGCCTTCCTTCCCGCACTGCCTGCCATTGCGTCGAAGTGGAGGAAAAGCAGCCCTCCCACGTTGCATCGGGCTCTCGTTCCGTGCACCATGCAGGCGGTATCCGCCGGCCTCGAGGGTCGGCCATCCGGCCAGGCTCCGACCTGCCAGGCACCGTCTCCAAGGAGCTCCCATGCGCTTCAACTTCCTCGATCTCCTCCTCCCCCGCGAAACCAAGTTCTACGATCTTTTCCTCGAGCATACGGATACCCTCCTCGATGCAGCCCGCAGGCTCCGGAAACTCGCCGCCGGCCTCGATTCCGGGGATGCGGGCCACGAATCGCTGATGGCCATCATCACCGAGATCAAGGAAATCGAGCGCAAGGCTGACAAGATCGAGTCGAAGATCGACATCGCCCTCGAGGAGAGCTTCATCACGCCCTTCGACCGCGAGGATATCCACATGATCGCCGCCTTTGTCGACAATACGGTGGATGAGATCAAGGCCCTCGTCGAAAAGATCGAGACCTATGGAATCGTGCGCCTTCCTTCGAGGAGCGCCGACTTCGCGGACATCATCCTCGATTGTTCGCAGAAACTCCACGAGGCCTTCGAGAGGATGAAAAAGAAGGAATCCGTAAGCTCGCAGGTCAAGGCCATCGGTGAGGCCGAGCGCCGCGCCGACGTCCTGTTCTCGATAGCCATCGGCGACCTTTTCAAGGAGGCCGCAACCCGTGCGGGTGGCGCGGATGCCGTCGAGATGATCAAGACCAAGGAGGTCTACGAGGGCCTCGAGGAGATCGTGAACAAGATCGACGGGGCGGGCAAGCTCCTCCGCCGTGTCATGATAAAGCAGGGCTGAGCCGCATGGAATATTGGTTCATGGTGGGGGTCATCGCCGTCGCCCTTGCCTTCGATTTCTTCAACGGCTTCCACGATGCCGCCAACGCGATCGCGACCATCGTAGTTACGAAGACCTTGAATCCGGCCCAGGCAGTCGTCCTCGCCGGGCTGGCCAATTTCCTGGGCTACTTCACCTTCGGTGTCGCCGTGGCCAAGACGGTCGGCAAGGGCGTCATCGACATCAAGCTCTTCCCAGGCGAGCTTCTCCTGCCCGTCCTGGCCTCGGCCCTTCTGGGCGCCATTCTCTGGAACATCATCACCTGGCTCCTTGGCCTGCCGACCTCCTCGAGCCACGCCCTCATCGGTGGACTCGTCGGCGCAGCCCTCGCAGCGGCGGGGCCGAAGGCTGTCATCGCAACGGGCGTCACGACCATCGTCGAGTTCATCGTGCTCGCGCCCCTCCTCGGAGGCATCGCGGCCATCCTCCTCACGAACGTCGTCCTCGCGCTCTCGCGCAAGGCGAAGCCCAAGCCCGCCGCGAAGACCTTCAAGATCCTCCAGCTGTTTTCCGCCTCGGTCTACGCCTTTTCCCATGGCACCAACGACGCGCAGAAGACGATGGGCATAATTGCACTGGCCCTTGTTGCTGGTGGCGTAAGCCCCGACTTCAGCCTTGTCGGGCCGAACCAGTGGGTCGTGCTTTCCTGCTACTCGGCCATGGCCCTCGGCACGATGATGGGTGGCTGGCGCATCGTCCGCACCATGGGCACGCGCATCACGAAGATACGCGCGATGGAAGGCTTCTGCGCGGAGACAGCCTCCTCGGCCGTCATGCTCGTGACGGCGCATTTCGGCATCCCTGTCTCGACCACCCACGTCATCGCTGGCTCGATCATGGGGGTTGGTACGGTCGAGCGCGCGGCCGGGGTGCGCTGGGTAACGGCAAGGAAGATCGTGTGGGCCTGGTTCCTGACCATTCCCTTCGCGGCTACCGTGGCGGCCCTGTCCTTCCTGGCCATCAAGCTCATCATCGGGCTGTTCTAGCCCCTTCGGCCTGCTATACTCCTGGCCATGGCACGCTTTTTCAACACCACCGGAACCTGTAACCCGAAGGATCACTAAGTGCTACATCCAGCCGACCGCCCCATCTACCTCGACTACAACGCCACGACCCCCATCGACCCGGCCGTCGCCCTGGCCATGCGGCCCTTCCTCGAAGGCGCCATTGGAGGGGGCTTCGGCAATCCATCATCGACGCATCCTTATGGCGTGGAGGCGAAAAAGGCCGTCGAATCGGCGCGCAGCGAAGTTGCCACCCTCCTCGGTGCCCAAGCCTCCGAGATCATCTTCACCAGCGGGGGCAGCGAAGCCAACAACCTTGCGATAAAGGGCATCGCCTTTGCCAGGCGCGACCGCGGGCGGCACATCATTTCTACTGCGGTGGAGCATCCCGCGGTCCTGGAGGTCCTGGCCTGGCTGGAAAAACAAGGGTTTAGCTCTACGCTTATTCCCGTGGATTCCCTGGGCAGGGTCGATCCCGCCGACTTCGAAGCTGCCATCAGGCCCGATACCATCCTCCTGTCGGTGATGCACGCCAACAACGAGGTGGGGACCATCCAGGCTGTCCGCGCCCTGGCCGACATCGCCCACCGCGCGGGTCTTGTCGTCCACTGCGACGCAGCCCAGTCTGTCGGCAAGATTCCTGTCAATTGCGATGATCTTGGTATAGATCTCCTTTCCATCGCGGGGCACAAGCTCTATGCTCCCAAGGGCATCGGCGCCCTGTACGTGAGGACTGGCATCGAACTCGACCGGCTCGTCCACGGAGCGGCCCACGAATCGGGCCGGCGTGCGGGCACGGAAAACCTCCTGTGCATCGCGGGCCTCGGGGCAGCCTGTACCCTCGCTGGCCGCGAACTGGCTACCCGCTCAGGCCACTACCGCGAGCTTCGCGACCTCCTTGAATCGCTCATCCTCACGGCCCTCCCCGAGGCCATCGTGAACGGCGACAGGGATTCCCGGCTGCCGAACACGCTGAGCATCAGCTTTCCGGGTGTCGACGCCGGCGCCCTCCTGTCGGCCCTGCCCGGAGTAGCGGCTTCAGCCGGAGCGGCTTGTCACGCTGACCGTGTGGAGATGTCCCACGTCCTGGCCGCAATGGGTGTCCCGCCCCGCCAGGCCATGGGAACACTGCGCTTTTCCACGGGAGCCTTCCTTTCGAAGAGCGAAGTCGAATCGGCTGCCGCCCAGGTCATCGCCGCAGTGCGGCGCCTGGCCGGAGCTGCTTCCCCGGCGCTCGGCTCCGCCACAGGTCCGATCCGACTGACAGAGCACACCAAGGGTCTCGGTTGCGCCTGCAAGATAGGCCCCCGCACCCTCGAGAAGATACTCGCGGGGCTGCCGAAGGTGACCGACCCGGCCGTGCTCGTCGGCGCCGAGACCTCGGACGATGCAGCGGTCTATCGCATCTCCGATGAGTTCGCAATTGTGGGTACCCTCGACTTCTTCACGCCGATCGTGGACGACCCCTGGACCTTCGGGGCCATTGCTGCTGCCAACGCACTGTCGGACATCTGGGCCATGGGCGGAGTGCCCCTCTTCGCCCTCAATATCGTCGCCTTTCCCGTTGGCGGCCTCCCCCTGTCGGTGCTCGAGGAAATACTCCGCGGGGCCTCTGACAAGGCCACCGAAGCGGGGGTGTCGGTCATAGGCGGCCACAGCATTGACGACACCGAGCCCAAGTTCGGCATGTCCGTAACCGGTCGCGTCGATCCGCGCAGACTATGGAAGAACTCGGGCGCCCGCGCGGGGGACGTCCTGGTGCTCACCAAGCCCATCGGGACTGGCGTCATCACCACCGCCATGAAGCGCGGTGCGGCAGCCGCAGAAACAGCCGCGCGCGCCATCGAAGTCATGACAATGCTGAACGGTCCGGCGGCGCGCATCCTGGCAGGTTACGATGTCGGCTCAGTCACCGACGTGACGGGCTTCGGCCTCATGGGCCACCTCAGGGAGATGTCGCGGGGGAGCGGGATGGATATGGAGCTAGTTGCTTCTACCGTGCCCCTGATTCCCGGAGCCCTGGCCCTTGTCCGCGAGGGCATGGTGTCGGGCGGCTCGAAGGCCAACGAGGAGCTCGTCGGAGATGTGGCAGACTGGGCGCCCTCGCTTCCGGCCGACCTGAAGACCCTCCTCTGCGACGCACAGACGAGCGGGGGCTTGCTGGCCTCCGTCGCAGCCGGTCAGGCCCAAGCGCTCGTGAAGGCGCTGTGGGGCAGTGGCTGCGCCGAGGCTGCGGTCGTGGGGAGGGTGCTGGCCCCTGGAGCCGGGCGCATTTCGGTCCGCTAGATCAGCCGCCCTGAGGCCTGTCATCCCTTCAGGCGATGCCTTCAGGAACTATCATCACAACAGTGATATTCCATGCTCCTTGCAGGCCTTGCGGGTTTCCCCCGACCAGAGGCTGACCTGGATCTCGCCGATATGGGCCTTCCTGAGGAAATACATGCAGAGCCGGGACTGTCCGATGCCGCCGCCGATGGACAGGGGCAGCTTCCCGGACAGGAGGCTGGCGTGGTAGAGGAGTTTGGCCCTTTCTTCGCAGCCGCGCATGGCGAGCTGCCTCCTCATGGCAACCTCGTCGACGCGTATTCCCATGGATGAAAGCTCGAAACTCCGCCCGAGCACGGGGTTCCACACCAGGATGTCCCCGTTGAGCCCGTGGTAGCCGGCCTCGTTGGGCGTCGACCAATCGTCATAGTCGGGAGCCCTTCCGTCATGGATGGCTCCGTCCGAAAGCGGGTGGCCGATGCCGATCACGAAGACGGCCTTCCTCTCTTCGCAGATCCGGTCCTCCCGCTGCCGTGGCGACAGGTCGGGCCAGCGGGTCCTGAGTTCCTCGGAATGGATGAAGGTGATCGCCTCAGGGAGAATGGGAACGATGGTACCGTACAACTCGCTCATCCAGTATTCGGTGCGTACGATGACGCTGTAGATGCGCTCGACGATACGGGTGAGGAAGCCGAGGTTCCTGTCCTCGCGGCGGATGGAACGCTCCCAGTCCCACTGGTCCACATAGAGGGAGTGGATGTTGTCGAGCTCCTCATCGGGCCTGATGGCGTTCATGTCGGTGTAGAGGCCGAGGCCTGTTTCGATGTCGTACTCGGCGAGGGCCATGCGCTTCCACTTGGCCAGCGACTGCACGATCTCCGCCTCGACGCCCATGTCCTTCACATTGAAAGAAACCGGCTTTTCGATGCCATTCAGGTCGTCGTTGATTCCCGTGCCCTTTTCGAGGAAGAGCGGCGCGGTGACGCGACGGAGGCGGAGCTCGGTGGAGAGGTTGAGCTGGAAGAAATCCTTGATCTGCATGATGGCCGTCTCGGTCTGCTTGACGTCGAGGAGGGATCGGTACCCCGGAGGGAATTGTAGGTTTGCCATGGTGGGCCGATGATGTTCCATGACCGGGGCCTCTGTCCAGCGGGAGCAGGAGGCAAGGGCAGGCGCAGAAGGCTTCCACCCTTGGGCAGGCAGCCTTGTGCCAGGCCCGCCTTCGCGCGTATCCTTGAACCATGAGCAGAGCCACGATAACCCTCAAACCCAAGGAAGACCTCAGGATCAGGTGGGGGCATCCCTGGATCTACGACAACGAGATCGCCAAGGTCGAGGGGCAGCCTGCACCCGGCGACGCCGTCGATATCGTCGATGCGCGCGGCATTCCCGTAGGCAGCGCCTTCTTCAATCCGGCTTCCAAGATCCGTTGCAGGCTCTTTTCGAAAAAGCCGCGCGAGGCCGACGAGGCTTTTTTCCGGGATGCCATCACGGCGTCCCTGTCGTGGCGTAAAAACTTCTTCGATCCGGAAAAACAGAGCCTGAGGCTCGTTTTTGGCGAGGCTGACGGGATCCCGGGCTTGATAATTGATTCTTTTGTCGATGCGGGCTCAGGCAGGCGCTGGCTCTCAGCGCAGTTCCTCTCCCTCGGTGTCGACACGCGAAAGGCTGAAATTCTCGCTGCGCTCGCCTCAGTGTTCCCGGCCCAGGGCATCGTCGAGCGCTCCGAAGCCCCTGTGCGCGCCTACGAGGGACTCAAAGCGGTTGTGGGACTTCTGGCCGGTGAGGCACCATCAGGTCTTGCGATAGAGGAAAACGGCCTCGAGTTCGCCGTGGACCTCCTCGAGGGCCAGAAGACCGGATGGTTCCTCGACCAGCGCTCCAACCGGGCTGCGGCTGCGCGCCACGCCATCGATCCTCTCACGGGGAAGGGACGCCGTGTCCTCGACTGCTTTTCCAACGCGGGGGGCTTCGGGCTCGCTGCGGCAAAGGCCGGTGCAATTTCTGTCAGTTGTGTGGATTCCTCAAGCGTCGCCGTCGCCGCAGCGCTCTCAAATGCCGAGCGAAATGGCCTGTCTGACTGTGTCAGCGCCGTCGAGGCCAACGCCTTCGACCAGCTCCGCAACCTCGAACGAGCCCACGAGCGCTTCGGCCTGGTGATTCTCGATCCTCCGGCCTTCGCGAAGAACCGCGCCTCCGTCGAGGGGGCCCACCGCGGTTACAAGGACCTCAACCTCCGCGCCTTGAAACTCCTCGAACCGGGCGGGGTCCTGGTCACCTGCTCCTGCTCCTTCTGGTTCGACCGGGAGTTGTTTTCACGCACCGTAGAGGAAGCCGCCCGCGATGCCGGCCGCCGCTTCCGCCTCATCGAGGAACGCATCCAGGATCACGACCACCCCATTGTGTCGGGCTATGCGGAGTGCAGAT
>CAIJMU010000139.1 GCA_903821875.1 uncultured Spirochaetota bacterium | reverse complement strand
TCCTGTTATCCTGTCCTCTTCCTCTTCTCTTCAGAAAGAATCAGACAGGATAACAGGATAGACAGGATTAACAGGAAAGAATCTAGAATTGGCAGGTAGGAATCCTATTCCCTCCCCCTCTTAACCCTCCCTACCCTCTTCTCCTGTCCCTCCTGCCAATCCTGTTATCCTGTCCTCTTCCTCTTCTCTTCAGAAAGAATCAGTTCAGATAACTTTGTAACAGCTTCCTGCGGCTTAAAGGTACAGCTCTTCTCGGCGTGCGGATCCTGAGTTGACGAGGAGGCTCCGCACCAGCTCGGGAGAGACATTGTAGTAACTCGCCGCATCCTCCCGCGCGCCTTCGGAATGGTCGCTTCCTATCATATTCAGGATCCCCTCTACGGGGCAAAGCCATTCTGCGGCAAAGGCCCGCTGTACTTTCTGACGATAGGTCTTGGCATCGGAATCGAGAAGCCATCGGTCATCCTCACCGGCAATGATGCTTTCGCAGACGAAACGCGCGAATTCGAAGCGTTTCCCCGTCTCGTACTGCTTGCGCGGGTAGAAGGCGAGCGTCCCTCGGTCATCGGTGCGCACGCACAGCCCAATGCTCCTGCGCTCGCCTCGATATAGCGGCTCGGGCAGCACTCGTGACGGAAGCCCGAGCACCTCGCAAAGCCTTGCGTCATTGATGGGCTCGGTGCCAATCCCCATGGTGCGACGCACCTTGCGCGCGAGCTCCCAGCCCAGATCCCAAGGGAGATGCGCCATTACCTCGTGCGCTCCCTCCCGAAGCCCGGGCTGAAGGCGGCCTTTTGCCGCGCCATTCCTGTCGATATCGACGAGCTCCTTAAGCACGCGTTCGGCCTCTTCCCCCGCGCATCCTGAGGCCAGTTCCTTAGCCGCCGCCGTCCCCGCACGATCTCCAAGATCCACCATGAGCCGGCCCAACGAGTCCGGCATTTCATCCGGATCGAAGCCAAGGCGGGCCTCCATCTGGCGCGCAAGCGCGGATACAGGGTCCTGCCGCTGCTCTTGAATGTCCTTCCACAACGCATGAAGCGCCGTCCCGCGCTTATCCCTGTCGTCGAGGCGACTGAGCGTCTGCTCGATGAAGAGCCCTATGGCTCGTTCGAAGCTCGCCGCGCTGATGCTTTCCTCGTTGTCCACGAGGTAGATGATCATCTCTTTCGGCCCGCTGCTCGTACCGCGCGCCTTCACGCTTATCGCCTCTCCATCACTCTCAAAGGTCACCACCGGCCAGATGAATCCGTGACCGGCGGCGGGCATTTCATGCGTCATATGCCAGCCAAATGGCGGCGCGACGCCTTCCTTGGATGTTTCCCACCGCAAGCGCCACCACGAAAGAGCCAGCCAGAGCGCGAGCGGATATGCGGAGAGATAGACGTGATCCCGGTTGCTCATCGAAATGGTGTTTTCGTTCCGTGTTATGCAGTGGCCCTTGACCGTCATCGAGATGAGGGCCGCCGTGAGACTGATTTCAGGTTCGTCGTCGAACGGCGAGTCCCATTCAGTGTTTATCTGAAATTCGGCGCTCATCCGCGCTCCCTCCATAACCTCATAACAAGCCATCGCAGGATCCCAAGAGAATCAGACAGGATAACAGGATGGACAGGATTAACAGGAAAGGAATTAGAAGGTAAAATCCCTCTTCACGCCCTCCCTACCCTCTTCTCCTGTCCCTCCTGCCAATCCTGTTATCCTGTCCTCTTCTCCCTCTCCCTCTCCTGAGTATTCAGGCCTCCAGTGCGAGACGTTCTATCCTTTCGACAAGTTCATCGACATCGGTCCAGGGATTCATCTCATAGACCGGAGTACCAGGGGGGTTGGACTGTCTCTGATAATCCCGGCACTGCGATGCGCGCAGTTTCGCGTCAGCGATGAAAGCCTTGGTTCCGGCATAGGTCAAGGGATCGCCCTTCCCGTAGCGATACCCATATGTGGTTTCAAGGTAACGGATTATATCCGCGGAATCTGTGAAAGGACGCGTCGTGTATCCGAAATGGAGAACTATCCAATACTCGAAACTGATCGACGAGAATGCGATGCGCACATTCGATGCGTGCGCTTCGTCGAAGGTCTGGGGATGAAGCGTATAGCCGTCTTTGTCGTAGACCACCCATACCCTGAATCAGGTCGTTTCTTGGGCATCGGGACTTCCGAAATCGAGGGAGGAAGAATCGAGCGAGGGGATGGCACGGAAGCGACCATCAAGATACCAGCGTTCCAGGTTGGCGCCCTTCCTGACTTCGTCCTTGCTGAATTCATCCAATGAATACAGCTCGGAAGCGCCTCGGGAATCCCGGTCCACCAGCCACAGCTCATCCCGGAATATCCCGTCACGCGCCATGAGATTGGTATCATGGGTCGTAACGATGAGTTGCGCCCCCCTGGGGTTGGATGCGGAGTTCCTGAATATGCCGACGATATGTTCGCATAAACGAGGATGAAGGCCGCTGTTGAATTCGTCGATGACAAGGACGCCACCCATGGCGACCGCATCGATGATCTCGCCCGCGAGTTCGTACATCTTCGCCGTACCGCCGGATTCCTCGTCGTTGAGGCTGAAATACTCATTGACCCCGGTGGAATTGTCCCCTGAATACACGGGGTGGCCCAAAAAGGCCTGGCTCGAAAGGGTCTCCATGACGGCGCTGCGGATCTCGGCAGGCATATCGGCAGGAAGGGCCAAGGTTTTTAACAGGGTTTCGTTCCGCCTGATATCCAGGTCCGCGACGCTGATGTCGGCAGCATTCAAAAAGCCGAGCACAAGCTTCCTGTATTCCGCTCCCCTCTGCCGCAAGCCATTGGTCGTGGCCATGAGCGGTCGCCCGATCGACTCCATGGATAGATGGAACTGATAGTGAGTCTGAAAGTACTTGTAGACTGGCCGAAGTTGCTCGTTTGAAAGATTGACCGCAGTTGAGAGGAATAGCGCATTTTTCCTGAGGAATGCCTCGATGCCCTTCTTCGGCCCCCTGAAGTGTCCCCCAAATGAAAGAGGGGCGCCTTCCTTCCGCGAATAGAGCAAGGCCCTGCGTCCTTCGGGATAGAATACCAGTTCTTCCTCGAGTATCGAGAGCCTGTCGAATCTCACTTTCAGGGAGTGGCGAATCCCGTCGATGGCAAATTCGGCTTCGAAGGAAACAGGGGCGGCCCTGCTTGCTGGATCAAGCCTGAATGGTCGATAGGAGGGGATCGGCGCATCGATTCCCAAGTTGTGCGACTGCAGAATCAGGAAAACAAAATCCATGAGTGCTTTTGCGACATTTGACTTTCCCGCCGCATTCGGCCCATAGATGCCGACAAAGGGGGTAAGCGCATAGCGACCCTCTTCCAGGATGAGCAGATGGCGAGCGCGCCCTTCAGCGATCTTACCCGGCACAAGAAGGCTGAGGCTGGCCGATTCCTTGAATGAGAGATAGTTGGAAAAGGAAAAGTCGATCAACATGGGGCATCACCATTTTCGCTTCGCTTTTCGCGTAAACGAAGCGATTATCAAGTCTTATTCAAATATATGCCTATTTTGCACCCACTTCAAGCACCCACCCTCTCTCCCCCAATATTGAAAGAATCAGACAGGATAACAGGAAGGACAGGATCAACAGGAAAGGAGGTAGAAGTGGCAGGGAGGAATCTCATTCCCTTTCCCTTTACACCCTCCTTACCCTCTTCTCCTGTCCCTCCTGTCCATCCTGCCAATCCTGTTATCCTGTCCTCTTTATCTTCTCTTCCTCTCCCTCTTCATCCCCCGACAACCGTCACGCCACCACCCACGGTTTCGAGCACTTCCCAGCTCAGGCGCTTCTTCCAGCTCTTTCGGCGACCCTTTACGGTGCGGTCAAAGACCACCAGCCAGGCATCGGCGCCTCGATCGATGGTGTCGCGGTAGCGGATCACCTGTTCGAGCCCCTGCTTGACCGTGCGTTCGCGGCCCTGGCGGCTGACCAGCTTGATCTCGATGATGGACCAATGGCCACCGTAGAGCACAGCCAGGTCGATCCTGCCCCGTCCGGCCGCATACTCCCGCTCGATGCGACCGCCGCCGTTCACCACCCGCTGCAAAAAGGCCATCAAGAGGAGATGGGGGAAGGCCTCCGTGTAATCGGCCTTCTCCTCCCAAATATCCGCGTGCTGGGCCCAGAAATCCTGGAACTCGTGGAACAGGGCCTCCATGTCCAAAGTTCCGTCTGGCCGCTGCCAGCGGAATTCGGGAGCAGGAATGGCCAATTGGTAGCTGTAGGACAGGATCCTCGCGATGGTTTCCCGATAGATGGGATTGGCGACAACCGCTGTTCCGTTTTCGACCCGTATCAGTCCCAAGTCCAGGGTCAGAATAAAATCGTCTCCCTCGCCTAGGTCGGGATCGCTGTCCCCGACCATGATCGATTGCACGATGCGCTTGACTCGTGGATCCCGGAGGCGCTCGGCCAGGCTGTCCAGGTGCACCGCCCGCTCCGTTATCAGGAGTTCCCGGGCCGCCTCGATCTGCTCGATGCCCACTCTCTCGCCATGAGGACAGAGCTGCCAGACGCATTTTTGCAGGAGCGCGTTGACCAGCCAGGGCTGCCCCCGGGTGAGCTCGTAGACCAAGGCCAAAGC
>CAIJMU010000138.1 GCA_903821875.1 uncultured Spirochaetota bacterium | reverse complement strand
GTGGCCGTACCACCACTCGACGTTCGCGCTGTTGACGCCGACGTAGAGCGAGTAGGACTTGTCCCAGCTCACGGGGATGGCGAGGGTGTTCACAATATAAAGGACAGCCACAGTCACCACCATCGCGATGATGAACCAGAGCGAGATGTACATCTGCTCTTCCCTGCGCTTGATGATCGTGCCGAAAACATTGACCGCGAATATGACCCAGAGAATGACCACCCCGATGTCGATGGGCCACTCAAACTCAGCGTATTCGAGGGACTGGTTCATGCCAGCGAAGAGACTCAGCATCGCGGCGAAGATGGCCACATTGAAGACCCAGAGCTGGAGCCGCGCGAGTTTCGGGAACATGAGGGGCCGCTTCGCAAGGCGCATCACGATGTAGAAGGTGATGCCGAAGATGGCTCCGATCCCGAGGCCATAGGCCAGGATGCTGACATGGACAACACGCATCCGCCCATAGGTAAAGAATGGCGGGAAATTGAGCGACGGCATCCACATCTGGATGGATATCCAGAGGCCGATGACAATCCCGACCACCCCCCACACAATCGCGGAGATTATGTATCCCCGTACTGTTTGATTATCTTGGCGATAATCATCCATCTTGCTCCCTCCTTGCTGTCACAGGCCACCTGCCGACGGCCCCGGTTCCCGGATTGCCCTCCATGACGTGGGAGCCCTCCGGCCAAATCCCCACGCAATGACATCCACTCCGGCCTTTTGCTTTCTGTCCGAAGTACTATAGGGTGACCTCTGGAATGTCAACCGTTATCGAAAATTATCAAGCATAAGCCGGAAGAAATTTTTCTGCAAAGTGGATCCATGCGAGAATGGAAATAGCTCATAAAACCGCCGAAGCTAGGCGCTATTGAGGGCAAGGGCTATTTTCCCAAGGTAGACTCCAGAGCCTGGATGCAGGTAAAACAGTAAGCGCTTACGGATTCAGAAGGAGCTTGTAATGCCCACGATTCACGACATCGCCAAGGAAGCGGGGCTGTCCATCGCCTCGGTCTCGAGAGTTCTCAACGAGCTCCCGGTCAGGGAAGAGACGATGAAAAAGGTCCAGGCTGCAGTCCGCAAGCTTGAATACGTGCCAAACTTCTTCGCCCGCGGCCTTTCAGGGGCGGAGTCGCGCAGCATCGGCGTCCTCATCACCAGCATGACGAACTCTTACTACATGGAGATCACCGAAGCCATAGAGCGGCGCCTCCGGGAACGGGACTTCACCCTCCTCCTGTGCTCAACCGACCTCGATGAAGCCCTCGAAAGGAGATACCTGAAGGAGCACATGTCCCGACGGGTAGATGGCTGCATCGTCATCGATCCCGCCATTGGAAATGTCCGCTCCGGATTTTTCAAGGGCATGGCAGCCCAGCTTCCCCTCGTGCTCGTACAGCCCGACCCCGACATCCGTGACCTCCATTCGGTAATCGTCGACCAGCGCGAGGGCATGCGTGAGGTCATGGACTATTTCATTGCCCAGAAACACGAAGACATCGCTTTTGTCCGAGGTCTTTCCGGCTATTCCTACGATATAAAGGAAGAAGTATGGCGCGCGAGCCTGGCAGGTCAAGGCCTGGAGGTCAGGCAGGACAGGATCGTAGGCATCCCGGACGGCAACGTGGCCGAAGCCATCGCCGAGACCGAGGCCGCAGTCTCCAAGCTCCTTTTAGTAACGCCACGCCCGAGCGCGATCTTCTGCTGCAACGACCTCATGGCCCGTGGTGCCATGAAGGCAGCGGCTAAGGCGGGCATCCCTGTCCCCCAAGAGCTCTCGATCTGTGGGCATGACAACTCCATCCTTGCCATCTCCGGCTCGCTGGGACTGAGCTCCGTGGATCTCAAGATGAGGAGCCAGGGCCGCTCGGCCGTCGATCTCTTGTTCCAGGCGATGGAGGGGAAGGATCCCGAGCCACGCCGAATCCTCATCGCCCCACAGCTCGTCATCAGGGACTCCACAGGACCCCGGCATATCTGATCAGCCACTCCAGGCCAGTCTCCAGGAGCGGGAGCGAAAAACGCTGGTTCCGGAATAAAAAGCTTGACGACTGTAAACGCTTACCGTAGGATACGATTACGTAAGTACCCCAAGAGGAGGTCCTAATGAGGAAAGCTAGTCTCAGTCTTCTGGCCCTGTTCGGCATCGCCGCGTCCATCGGAGCCCAGCCGCTCGTCGTCCAGTCGTACATGTCCGACGAGGCACCGAAGAACGCCTTCGCTGCCCTCGTCGCGGAGTTCCAGAAGCAGAACCCCGCCATCAAGGTCACGGTCAACACGGTCGCCCACGAGCAGTTCAAGACCCAGCTCGTGAACTACCTGACTGCGAAGGACGCCCCCGACGTCTTGACCTGGTTCGCCGGCTTCCGCATGCAGCAGTACGCGATGAAGGGCCTCCTTGAGCCCCTGCCGGAATCCACCTTCCCCGGTGGCTCTTTCGTGAAGGAGTTCCCGGCCGCCTTCAAGCCCGCCGCCTCCTACAACAGCAAGATCTACTTCATGCCCCAGTCCTGGTACTGGTGGGCTGTGTACTACAACAAGGATGTCTTCGCCCAGTACAAGCTCTCCGTACCCAAGACCTGGGATGAGTTCCTTTCTGTCTGCGAAACCCTCAAGCAAAACGGCGTAGCCCCGGTTTCCATCGGCGCCAAGGATACCTGGACCGCCGGCGGCTGGTTCGACTACATGAACGTCGCCGTCAATGGCGGTACCGCCCACCAGAAGCTCACCGGCGGTACGGTTTCCTACACCGATCCCAGCGTGCTCAAGACCTTCGGCTACATCGCCGACCTCGCCAAGAAGGGCTACATCCTCGAGAATGCGGCTTCCTACTCCTGGCAGGAAGCGGTCACTCCCCTCGTCGAAGGCACTGCCGGCATGTACCTCATGGGACAGTTCATCATGGACTCCGTCCCCGCCGACAAGAAGGCGTCCATAGACTTCTTCTCCTTCCCGAAGGTCGGAAGGCCCGACTACGGCGTCGATACGCCCACCGACGGCTTCATGATCCCCGCCAAGGCCAAGAACAAGGCAGCTGCAAAGAAGTTCCTCGCCTTCATCGCTACCAAGAAAGCCCAGGACATGATGAACGTCACCCTCGGCCGCCTTTCCGCCAACATGACAGGCGCAATTCCCAACGCCGAAGCCGAGCGCGGACTTGCAATGGTCAAGGGCGCGGCCTTCGCCGCCCAGTTCTACGATCGCGACGCACCAGAAGAAATGGCGGCCAAGGGCATGAATGCCATCGTCGACATCCTCCAGGCCCCCGACAGCTACAAGGACATCCTCACGGCCCTCGACAAGGAGCGCGTGCGGATCTACGCTGACCTGAAGTAAACATGAGTGCAGTGACTTAGCCGGACGGGCGGGCCAGACGGGGATAGCCCGCAGCCCGCCCGCGGCTTTTCTGCGTCGATGCGGAATGCGACGATACGGCAGAGGAGGCAGGCAGTGAAGAAAAGCATAGGTGCCCCGCCCTGGGCTCCCTGGGCCTTCCTGGCGCTTCCCCTCATCCTCTACGCAGTCTGGGTGATCCTTCCCATCTGCCAGAGCCTGGCCTTTGCCTTCACCAAGCGTGACAGCATCGTCTATGGCATCCAGTGGGTCGGCTTCCGCAACTTCGCCCGCCTCCTGGGCGATCCCACCTTCTGGCTTGCCATCAAGAACAACATCATCTGGCTGGCCCTCTTCCTCCTGGTCCCCATTCCCCTCGGACTCGGGGTGGCCATGCTCTTCAACAACGAGCACCGCGGCAACAAGGTCTACAAAACCCTCTTCTATCTCCCGATGACCCTCTCTTTTGCAGTAATTGGTACGATATGGATGTGGATCTACTCACCGGACTTCGGGGTCCTCAATGGCTTCCTGCGCGCCATCGGACTCGAGGAACTGGCCAAGCCCTGGCTCGGGGACAAGCGCTACATGACCGGAGCCCTGGTGGCAGTCGGCGTCTGGCGACAGGTACCCTACGTGATGATCCTCTACCTCGCGGGCCTGAAAGGCGTACCTGCGGAACTCGTGGAGGCCGCCATGATCGACGGAGCGACCTGGGGACAGCGTCTCAGGCACATCGTTATCCCCTTGTTGGCACCGGCCACGGTCGTGGCGATGACCATCTCCATCATCGACTCGCTTCGGGCCTTCGACATCATCTACGTGATGACCAACACCAAGGCCCGCGCCGCCGAGGTACTCGCCAGCTACATGTACACCTCGGCCTTCGGCTACAGCGACTTCGGCTACGGCTCGGCCATAGCCGTAGTCCAGTTCCTCATAACACTGGCATTCATCCTCGTCTACATCGGGCGGGTCCTCCGCGACGAGACGGAAAGGTAGGCTCCGATGGAAACGCGAAAGAATGGCCCGGACGCCCGGAAGACCCTCTTGACCCTCCTCTTCTACGTCTTCAGCACCCTCATCGTAGCCCTCTGGCTCCTGCCCATCCTCATCGCCGTCTTCACCTCGCTCAAGAGCATGGACGAGATCATGGGCAGCTCGAAGATGTGGACGCCGCCGAAGGTCCTGCATTGGGAAAATTTCACGCGGGTCTGGAACAAGGTCGGAATGTCGGCCTATGTGCTCAACACCTTCCTCATTACCGTACCCTCGGTGGTGGGTGCCCTCCTTGTGTCGAGCCTCTCCGGCTTCGCCCTCGCCTTCTACCGCTTCAGGCTCAACAAGGCCGTATTGGTACTTTTCATCGCAGGCATGCTCATCCCCTTCCAGATGCTGATGATACCCGTTTTCAGGCTCTCCGATGCCCTCAGCCTCCGCGACACCCGGCCGGGCGTCATCCTCTTCCACATCGCCTTCCAGCTCGGATTCTGCACCTTCTTCCTCCGCAACTTCATGCGGACCATCCCCTTCAGCCTCGTGGAGGCGCCCCGCATCGACGGCGCGAGCGAGTGGACGATCTACCGGAAGATCATAATGCCCCTTTCGATATCGAGCCTCGCGGCCCTGGGTGTCCTCGAGTTCACGTGGATCTGGAACGACCTCCTGTGGTCGCTGGTCCTCATCCAGTCGGACAGCCTGAAGCCCGTAACGCTAGGCCTGGCGAACATGCAGGGCGAGTTCGTCTCCTACTACAACATGACAGCCGCCGGCTCGATCATCGCCGCCATCGCGCCCTTGGGCGTATTCCTCCTGTTCCAGCGCTACTTCATCTCGGGCCTGACCGTCGGCGCAGAAAAAGGCTAGGTTCCGAATCATGGCAACTGGTCTTTTCAATTCGGGAAAACCCTGGGAGGACCCCGGACGCTCCGGCGAAGGCAGGCTTCCCATGCGGAGCCCCCTCCTGCCCTGGCCACAGGCCAGGGATGCCCTCGAGGCGGCGGCAATCGGGCCGGTAGGCCGGCGAGAGGAAAACAATCCCTGGCGCCTGGGCCTCGACGGAACCTGGCGCTTCGCCCTCGCCATTAATCCCGAAGCCACGCCTGAAGACTTTCCGAAAGACTCCTTCGATGACGCTTCGTGGAAGAACCTGGAAGTTCCGGGCACCTGGACCCTCCAGGGTTTCGACAAGCCGCACTACACGAACGTGGTCATGCCCTTCGGCAATGTGCCCCCCTCATCTCCAGCCAGCCACAATCCCACGGGCCTCTACAGGACCTCTTTCAACCTTCCCGCCGGCTGGGAGAGGCGGCGCGTGGTCCTCCATGTCGGAGGGGCGGAGAGCTTCCTCGAAGCCTGGTGCAACGGAAGACGCCTGGGCTTCTCGAAGGACACGCGCTTACCCACTGAGTTCGACATCACCGACGCCCTCGTGCCGGACCGGAACCTCCTGGCCTTCAGGGTCATCCGCTACGGAGACGCGAGCTTTGTCGAGGACCAGGACCAGTGGTGGTACGGCGGGATCTACCGGAGCGTCTATCTGTATTGCACCGACTTCGCCTGGATAGCGGATGTAGACTCGAGGCCCGTCCTGTCGGAGGACAGGTCTTCGGGCAGCATCGAGGCAGCAGTCAGGCTCGGCTTTGCCTTCGACCCGGCTGGCGGATGCGTGCCGGAGAAAACCGCGCCTGCCGATTATGCGGGCACGGGACTCCCCCCGGGAATGGATCCTGGACCCCTCATCGGTGACTGGTGCGTGCGCGTCTCCCTCCACGGTCCGGTCGGGGAAGCGGTGAGCATCGAGCGTGCCCTCCTATCGGCACCTGAGGATCTGGCGTCTGCGAATTCTGCGGCCGAAGCCCCCTCCCCCGGACCCCTCGTCGCTGCGGCAGAGGCCGTGGTCGGAGCCACCTATCGGGCTTCGCGATGGGAGACCCGCTTTTCGTTGCCCCTGGAGGCCCCCCGCCACTGGAACCACGAGGATCCTGCCCTCTACGTACTTGTCGTGAGTCTCGTGTCGCCCCTGGGCCGCGAGGTGGAGCACTGCGCATTCTGCCTCGGTTTCCGCGACCTCGAGGTCAGGGACCGGAAGTTCCTCATCGGCGGCCAGCGTGTCCTCATACAGGGAGTGAACCGGCACGAGCATGATGGCTGCCGGGGCAAGACCCTCGACCTTGAGGGGATGCTGCGCGACATCGAACTCCTCAAGGCCCACAATTTCAATGCGGTACGGCTTTCGCATTACCCGAACGATGAGCGTTGGTACGATCTCTGCGACCGCTACGGGCTCTACCTCGTCGACGAGGCCAACATCGAAAGCCATGCCTACTATGACCATCTCTGCCGTGACCCCGCCTGGGCAGCAGCCTTCCTGGAGCGGGGCACGCGCATGGTCCTCCGCGACAGGAACCACCCCTCGGTGATCATGTGGTCATTGGGCAACGAGTCGGGCTACGGCCCGAACCACGACGCCCTGGCCGGATGGATCCGCGCCTTTGACCCCTCGCGCCCCCTCCACTACGAGGGGGCCGTCCGCCCCGAGTGGGGCCAGGGTCCCCATGACCAGGCTTCCTTGAAAAGGGGTGCCTCCGTCACGGACATCATAGCTCCCATGTACCCACCGATCGCCCTCATCGAGGAATGGGCAGCCACAACCGTCGATCACCGACCCCTCATCATGTGCGAGTACTCGCATGCCATGGGCAACTCCAACGGAAGCCTCTCCGACTACTGGGAGGCCATCGAACGCTGGCCGGGCCTCCAGGGGGGCTTCATCTGGGACTGGATCGACCAGGGTCTCGAGGCCTACGCTGCCGGCGCTGATGGCCCCGGCCACGATGGCCCTGACGGCGGGGAGGGCATACGCTACTGGAAGTACGGCGGCGATTTCGGGGACCTCCCGAGCGATCTCGACTTCAGCTGCAACGGCCTCGTATTCCCCGATCGTTCGAAGAAGCCCGTACTCGCCGAATGCGCGAAGCTCTTCCAGAGGATCTCTGCGCGGTCCTCCGACCCGGCATCAGGCAGGATCACCGTGGTCAACCGTCAGTATTATGAGGATCTCGCCGGCATACGCCTGCGTTGGACGATCCAGGCCGAGGGACAGGCCATCCTGGGCGGAGTCCTGGACCTCCCGGCCATCGCCCCAGAGGCAGAGGCCGATCTGGATCTATCCTTGGCCTGGACCCCGGAACTGCTGGCTGTGGCCCTGGAGGGTGAGTCCTTCCTCTTCCTTGAGTTCATCCTCGCCGCGCCCCGCCCCTGGGCGAAGGCGGGCCACAGGCTGGCCTGGGAGCAGATCCCCCTTGCACCTGCGTCCACAGCCTCTACCCTGCGGAGATGCGGGAGGGGAGGCAACTCTGTCGGGACCGCTCAAGTTGCCATCGAAGGGGCAGGTGGCGGCTTCCAGGTCCGGCCGGAAACGTCGAAGGCACAAATTGGAATGGAGTACCCAGCCTGGGAAGCCTCCTTCTCGGAGGAAGGATTCCTCGCATCCCTCAAGGCTTCCGGCAGCGAAATTTTGGCATCCCCCCTGATCATGAACCTCTGGCGGGCGCCGACTGAAAACGATGGACTTAAGCTCTTCATGGACCTCAAGGGACATCCCGACTTCGAGTTCTACTGCAAGGACAAGGCGATGTACCTCTGGCTCGATGCGGGCTTCGACGGGCTCATGTTTTCCCTGGTCGACATGAGGGTCGACGCCTCCCTGGGCGGACTTTCCATTCTCCACGAGGTTGCAGGAAGGGGCGGCCGGAAGGCTGGACGCTTTGTCCAGCGCTGGAGCTTCGGGCCTGAAGGGCCTCATTGCTCCTTTGTTTTCGACCTCGACCCGGGGCTTCCTGAGCTGCCCAGGATCGGGCTTTCCTCGGCCCTGGTGGCGGGCCACGAAACAGTGCGCTGGTATGGACGCGGGCCGCATGAGTGCTACTCTGACCGCAAGGCTGGAGCCGCCCTCGGCCTATGGAGTTCCACGGTCGACGCCCTCCAGGTGCCCTACGTCCTGCCCCAGGAGAACGGCAACAGGACCGACACCCGGTGGGTGGAATTCGGCACGGGAAACGGAAGGACCCTTCGCGTAGCCAGCGCAGGCCGCTTCGACTTCACGGCCTCACATCATGAAGCAGCCCAGCTCTGGAAGGCGCGCCATACCCACGAGCTGCTACGCCGTCCCCAGACCTTCATAACGCTTGATATCGCCCAACGTGGACTCGGCACGGCGAGCTGCGGCCCGGACACCCTCGAACGCTACCGGCTGCGGCCGGGGGTATGGAGCCTGGACCTCTCCTTCGGCCCCCGGCGGAGCGAAATATCCCCAGCTGGCTAGTGTCCAAAGACAGCCTCGAGGAGGAAGAGCCTCGAGGAAAAATCCCCTGCCGGCGGATCGAAGGCACCCTCCCCTGAGAGGAGAAGGCCTATGACCTCCAGTTCGTCCCCCCGTCGCAGCCCTGCATTCTCGCGTTGGACGACATCGGGACTGCCGGCCCCTGCGATAAGCGCTGCGCTGGAAAGAGAGCCCTCCGCGGGCAAGGGGCTCACGCGGTAGAGGAGCCCGGGATCGAGCCCCCGGAGGCCCAGGCGCAAAGAAGCGGGATTTGGCCTGCCGAGGATCCTGAAGCTTGCAACGACAGCCTCTCTCCTGTCCTCCGAAACGACCATCCAGGCTGCCTCGTTTCCGTCACCCTCCCAGGTCGAGCGCAGCCTCAAGAAACGGCCGAACTGGAAAAGTTGCCGGTGTTCCTTGTAGAAGGCTATCTGGGCTGCGACTCCACGGCGGTCCTCCTCCGAGAGCTTCCTGGGATCGAGCTCGTAACCCAGGACACCGAAGAAGGCGACAGCGCCCCGGGTGTCCAGGGAGGCAGATCGTCCTAATTGGTGGTTAGGCACGGCAGAGACGTGGGCTCCCATGGAAGACAGAGGATAGACGAGGGAGGTCCCGGCCTGGATGGACAGGCGCTCGATGGCATCGCTGTCATCGCTTGTCCAGGCCTGGGAGGCGAAGGGAAGGAGTCCCGGGTCGAAGCGTCCGCCGCCGCCCGAGCAGGACTCAATGAGGAGTTCGGGGAAGGCCTCGACAAGCCTCCCCAAGAGGGCGTAGAGCCCGAGCATGTAGCGGTGGAAGAATTCGCCCTGTCGTCCGGGAGGGAGGGCTGCCGAGTAGGCTTCGCTGATGTGGCGGTTCATATCCCACTTCAGATAGGAGATGCTGGCAGAGGACAGGATTCCGTGGAAGACGCCGTAGAGATGGTCCACAACCTCGGGCCGGGAAAGGTCGAGGACGAGTTGATTGCGGCCCTCGCTCCGCGGCCGCCCTGGCACGCCGATAACCCAGTCGGGATGGGCCTCGAAGAGCTGGCTCTTTTGGCTTACCATCTCGGGCTCGACCCAGAGCCCGAAACCGAGGCCGAGTCCCCCAAGCGCCCGGGCAAGCCCGGCCAGGCCACCTGGAAGCTTCGAGAGGTTGCAGGCCCAGTCGCCGAGGGAGCTCGAGTCGTCGTCGCGCAGGCCAAACCAGCCGTCGTCGAGGACGAAGAGCTCGGCCCCGAGGGCAGCTGCCCCCTCTGCCATGCCAACTAGATCGTTCTCCGTGAAATCGAAGTAGGCAGCCTCCCAGCTGTTGAAGAGGACGGGCCGGTGGCGGTCGCGCCAATAACCCAGGGCGAGATTCGAGCGATAGAATGAATTGTAGGTTTCGCTCAACTCTCCCAGTCCACGGGCGGAATAGACAAGGACGGCCTCGGGCGTTGCAAATTCCTGCCCTGGGCCCAGCTGCCAGCGGAAATCAGCCGGATCGATCCCGATGCGCGCGCGGCAGGTCCCATGGGAATGGACCTCCACCTCCGCGGTAAAGCAGCCCGAGTAGACCAGGGATACTCCGATGCACTCTCCCTCCGTTTCGGTGGCACCGGGCCTCGACAGGAGGAGGAAGGGATTGTGCTGGTGGCCCGAGGCGCCACGGCGGCTTGAGATGCCCTGGAGGCCCGGCGCAAGGCGCCGCCGTACGAAGTGCCGCTCGCGCGCCCAGGCGCCTGAGAGGGTCCCCAGCTCGTAGTCCGGGTCGGGCAGCTCCAGGACTGCGCTCATGGCCGAATTGAGCGAAAGCGCCCCGCGACCCCGGTTGCAGACGCGGGAAGAGCGCACCAGGAGGGAGGTGCCCTCGAAGATGGAGTAATTGATATAAAGCTCGAGGCCACTGACCGCGTCGCGCAGGCAAAGCTCCAGGGTGAGGGCTTCGTCCTCGGTCTCGGCGTAGGTGGCCGGGAGGCCGGGAATGGGGGGCTTCCCTTCGATGACCCGATGCCCGGCATAGAGGAGATCCAGGACGCCCGAGCCGTCGGCAGCCTCGATTTCGAGGGCCGGGATGCGGAAGTCCCCCCTCCCTATGGTCGGACATTCCCAGCCGGCGGACTCCATCGACCCGATCGAAAAGGGTCGCTCGACAAGCCGAAGGAGGTGGCGATAGCTTGAGTCGGGCGAGAGAGCCGCACCAAAGTGGATATGACGAGGCGCTCCTCGCCCATCGAGGGCGAAGATATAGCTCATGCCTCCTGAAGAAAGGTGAAACTCGCCATCCCTACAGCTGATCTGCATCGCTAGCCTCCACAGTTGAGCGTCGTGGCTCAATGGGCATTATACAACGAGGTGAACTGACATATAATCGCTGCTCTTCCAGCGAAGTCCCGGCGCCCCGGGACGAGGAGATGGCAGGTGCGAATTCTTGAGATCCTTGTTCCTCTATGCTTGTTGGTCTACTTGCTCTGGCCAGGTCCGGGACCCCGGGCTATCAGGGTTTTGCCCTTTCTGGCAGTCGTCGCCCTCGTCCTCCACCTGATCCTCGAGGGCTATCGCTGGCAGATGCTCGGGATCTACGCGCTTGCCTTAGGCCTCTCGATCGCCGCTGCCCTTAGCTTCGGTTCAACCAAGAAAAGAGGCTGGCTCGCTTCGCTTTTCCTTGTCCTCTTCCTGGCGCTGGCGACCCTGGTTCCCGTCCTCCTTCCCGTGCCTCGGGTCCCTTCGACAGCTGGCGCCTTTAAGGTCGGCACGCGGAGCTTTGAACTGGTCGACAGCTCGCGACAGGAACTCTACTCGGGGAAGGATGAGGCCCGGCGTTTCATGATCCAGGTCTGGTACCCTGCCCTGCCCCGAGCGAGCGACACACTGTCGCCCTGGATGGCCAACACAAAAGTCTTCGCCCCGGCCATCTCCAAGTTCATGGGACTGCCCGGCTTTTTCCTCGACCACCTCGCCCTCGTAAAGGTGCCCGCCTACCAGGACGCCCCTGCCGCCCAAAGCCAGGGGGGCTTCCCCCTCCTCCTCTTCTCTCATGGATGGAACGGCTTCAACGCGCAGAACACGGGAGAAGCCCTTCTGTTGGCAAGCCGGGGCTACATCGTCGTTGCGCCACAGCACAGCTACGGAGCCGTCGTCTCCGTCTTCCCCGACGGGAGCATCGCGAAGAACAATCCGGCAGCCCTCCCCGACGGGGCTCCGCAGGACGAGTACGAAATCGCTGCCCGGAAGCTTGTCGACCAGTGGACCGGGGACCTCTCCTTCACCCTCAGCTGGATGGAGGCCGCAAACGGAGAGGCGGAGAGCCCCTTTGCAGGACTGGTCGATGCCTCCCGCATCGGAGCCTTCGGGCATTCCACCGGGGGTGGGGCTGTCATCGAGTTCGCCGCCACCGATGGGCGCTGCAAGGCCGTCTTCGGCATGGATCCCTTCATGCGACCTGTCCAGCCGAGGGTCCTCGACAGCGGCTTAGGAGCGAGCGCCTTTTTCATGTTCAGCCAGAAATGGACGGACAACCTCGGGAGCCGGAACAACGAGCTCTTCAATCGCTTCTACCCCCACGCGACCGGGAGCCTCGGGGCGGTATCACTAACTGGTACGGATCACTTCGATTTTTCGGACCTCCCCATCCTCACGCCCCTGGCGCCGCAGCTCGGACTGAAAGGGCCGCTGGCCGGAAAGAGGGTGACCCTCATTGTTGAGGACTACCTTCTTTCCTTTTTCGAGCTGACCCTCGGGGGGAAGGCGACGAGCCTGTTTGGAGCGCCGGGCGTGCCCACGGGCTCGACTGCTGGCGAGCCCGGGCTGATGAGTCCCTACCCCGAGGTCAGGAAGAAGTAGGAGAAGCCGGCACGATCGTCGCAGTTATGAAGAGGTGGTCAGAGGGGAGGCGGTTGCGCTGCTCGCGGTTGATGGGTATCTCGCCCTCGATCACGCCAGCCTCGAGGACCTCGATGTCGGCGCTGCAGAAGATGTAGTCGAGTTGTGCGAAATTGGCGCGCGGGCCGAAGTGGTAGTGCGTGCGCCGCGCCTCCGGCGGGATGCCGATGGTCTCGAGCACGTCGGTGAAGGGAAGGGCCAGGAAGGCTTCGTACTCGAACTGCGCCTCCCCCCGGATGAGGATGCCGTTGAAGTCGCCCAGGACCACGCAGTTCTCGCTCCGTACGAGGGAACTCAGGATCCCGACCTCTTCGATGCGCCGCGACAGGCCCCGGTCATCCCCGTGCTGGGACTTCAGATGGACGGAGAAGACCTCGAGGTCCCCTCCCCCGCTTCCGAGGTCCAGCCTGAGGAGGTTGCGCGAAAAGGCCCCCGGCATGCTGCGCGCACGGAGGCCGGGAAAGCGGCCCCGCCTTGCCAGGGCGCCCACGAAGATGCCACGCCTGGAGTTCTCCTCGTGGAGGTGGCAGTCGTAGCGGTCCCCGAGGTAGAGCCGGTTGAAATTGGCGAGGGTTTCCATGCCGCCGACCTCGCAGAGGCACACGAGGTCGAAATCGTTGTCAAGTATGATATTCGCAATTGCCTCTATCTTGTCCCGATCCTTGTTGGGATTGAAGATGGAGGTGTTCATCGCGCGGTACTCCGCGTCCCCGAGGGCCTCGAGGGCATCCCGGGCATCCTCCCAGGAGCCCTCGTCGACTGAGTCCCAGAAAGCCTCATCGATGAGAAGGGAGAAGTTCTCGGCGTTGAAGGACGCGATGTGGAGGGGTTCAGCCACCCGGGGATCCGGCGGTTACGCCTGGGGCTGCCGTGGCGCTGGTAGTCGTGGCGGCAGAAGTCGCCAGCCTTTCCACGAGCCTGCGCGCGCGGGCCATGAAGCGCCCCACCGAGGCGATCTCGACAGCCTCGTCGGGCGAGTGGGGAAAGCGGATGGTTGGCCCGATCGACAGAAGCTCCCAGGTGGGGAAGATGGTCTTGAAGTGGTTGCATTCGAGGCCACCGTGGGTGGCGCGGGCCTGGACCTCCACCCCCTGGAACTCCGCCCAAACCTCCTTCGCTACGGCGAGTAAGCCGCTGTTGGGGTCAGGCGACCAGGCAGGCCCGAAGGGTCCAGTGGTGACAGAGACAGAATGGGCTTCCAGGCAGGCGCGAATCTCGGCGGTGAGGGCGTCCCGCTCCGCGTCGAAGGCGCCGCGGACCAGGATCTTGCCGCTGACCCTGATTTTTGGGGGACAGACACCAGCCTGCCCGGCAGCTTCAGCCGACCTGGCAGGGGGACAGACAGCGCTGGCCGCTTCTATTCGGCTCTCCAGGGCGCCGAGGTTGCTCGACAGCCGTGCTACCCCCGGACTCCCCTCAAGAAGACTGCAGAGGCCATTCGGCATTGTGGACAGGGCAGTAAGGAGGGTGGAGCTAGCCTCCGGGCAGAGGGCGGCCTTTGGTGGCTCGGCCGGCTCCACGGTGATGCACAGACCCGGTTCGACAGCAGCGAGCCCGGCGCAAGCTTCGCGGGCGGAAGCCTCGACTCTGGCGTGAAAGGCCGTTGCGGTCGCCGCAGGGACGCCGAAAAGCGCCTGGGATTCCCTCGGTATCGCATTGGGAAGGGAGCCTCCGGCTATGGATGCCAGCCGAGCCTCACCTCCGCACTCGGGCGCAAGGAGTCCAGCGAGGAGCCGCAGGGAGTTGCCTCGCCCGAGGGTGATGTCCCCGCCTGAGTGGCCACCCAGGAGGCCTGCAACGGAAAGAGTGAACCACGTTAGTCCGGGGGGAGGCGGTGGAGCATCGTCGACAAAGTCGAAGTAGAGTCGCTGTGTTCCCGCGCTGCCTACGCCAAGCTCTTCCTCCAGCTCCCCGTCGAAGTTGAGGAGGTACTTTCCGCTAAGGCTGCCTGGAGACACTGCGCGTGCTCCCGTCATACCGTCCTCTTCGTTGACCGTGAGGAGGAGTTCGAGGGGCCCGTGGTCGAGGTCCGGGTCCTCCAGGAGGGCGAGACCCGCAGCGACGCCGATTCCATTGTCCGCGCCGAGCGTGGTGCCGGTAGCGTAGAGCCAGGCGGGGTCGGCAGGATCGAGCCGGGGCCGGATGGGGTCCTTAAGGAAATCGTGGGAACTGCTTGAATTCTTTTGGGGTACCATGTCGAGGTGAGCCTGGATGATGACGCCCGGTGCCCCCTCCCTGCCCGCTCGCGTTGGTTTCCGGATAATCACATTGCCCGCTGCATCCCGGCTCGCGGCCAAACCCCGGCCCCGCGCCCTCTCCAGGACCCAGACGGCGAGAGCCTCCTCGTGATGGGAGGGATGGGGGATGGAGCAGATCTGAAAGAACAGATCCCAGACCTCGCGGCTTTCGAGGGATGCGAGGTCAGCGGTTTCGGTCATGGATTCCTCCGGCGACATCCTAGGCGATACGGGGGAGAGCGTCGAGGCGGGGGGAAGGCCAAGATTCAGGAAGATCTGGTGGAAGCTGCAACACTCGCTGTTGCTGCCGACTCAACGGGCTATGAACGAAAAGCAGAAGCCCCAGCGGCTACCTCATATTCGCTCTTGTTAGTGATTGCGCTCTGACGAAGATTGCGATGGTCCGCGCCTGGCGGGCCTCGGGATCGGCTTGCAGGAGCGACCCCTCCAGTCTTGCCATCGGTCCAGACGAGGGTATACTCACCTTATCAAAAGCATGCTGGAGTTCACCATGAAAGTAACAATAGCCCGGTTCGTTTCACTCGTTCTGGCCCTGTTCGCGTTCGTGGCCTCAGCGGCCGCCCAAACCCCTGCAGCAAATTCCGCCGCCACCCGTGTCGCCCTGGTCATCGGCAACGGCGCCTACCTGGCCAACGCCCTCAAGAACCCGCCCAACGATGCGGAGGATGTAGCTGCGGCGCTGAAGGAGAGTGGCTTCGAGGTGAGCCTCGTGAAGGACGCCAGCCTTGAAGCAATGGACAAGGCCGTGAACGACTTTGCAGCCAAGCTCAAAGGCGCAGATACGGGGCTCTTCTACTACGCCGGACACGGTGTGGCGATTGACGGGATGAATTGGCTGATCCCGGTGAGCCCGCGCATTGACGACGCGGCCTCGGTGAAGTCGAAGGCTGTTTCAGTGGACACGGTCGTTGGCAAGATGGAGGCGACGGGGGTCCGCACTGTCCTCGTATTCCTGGATTCCTGCCGGGACAACCCCTTTCCCGGCGCGTCGCGCTCGGGCACACGGGGCCTCGCGGTCGTGGCCTCCCCCAAGACGCAGAACTCCCTTATCGCCTACGCAACAAGTCCGGGGGATGTTGCCCAGGACGGGAGCGGACGTAATGGCGTGTTCTCGGGCGCGGTCATAAAGCAGCTCACCCAGCCGGGACTAGAGCTGAATATCATGATGAGGAACGTCAAGGCCGAGGTTGCTGCAGCCACCGGGAACAAGCAGAATCCGAGGGTTGACGACGGTATGAAGGAACCCTTCTACTTCGTCGATCCGGCGCTTGCCGCTGCCCGCGCCCAGGCAGCCCTCGACAAGTCCAAGTCAGAGCTGGCGAGCCTCGACACGGCTTTGGCTGACCTCCAAAAGCGCATCGCCTCATCGGGTGATGCCCAGGCTAAGCAAAAGCTCCAGGTGGAGCAGCAGCGCCAGCAGGCCCTTCAGCAAGCCAAGGCCCTGGAAGCCCAGAACCTCGCCGCGACCGCTGCCAAGCAGCAGGCTGCTGCCGAGGTGGCTGCCAAACTGGCTACAGAAAAGGCCGCCGCTCAAGAGGCCAGCCTCAAGGCGCAGAGTGATTTGTCCAATCTCGCCGCCGCGCGGCGAGCGGAACTCGACAAACTGGCGCAGGCAGCCGCGAGCGACAATCCGGATGTGCTTATTGATACGGTGGAGCGCCTTGAAAAAGTGCTGGCTGAGGTGGACGGGCAGTACGCGGCCGCCCTGAAGCGGAGCCTCGATGCGGCCAACTCGGGCTGGGACAAGCAGCTGGTGGTGATCAAGGGGCAGACACCAGACATCATCGAAACCGACGCCGAGTTTGCCGCTCGTATTGCGGGAGAAAAGTCCGACCTTGAGCAAAAGCGCCAGGCCGAGCTGGCCAGCACGCGTGCCAACATCGAGGGCCAGCGGATAAGCCAGACCGCCAGCATGCGGAAACAGTACAACGACACCTTCAACACCCTCCAGACGAGGATCTGGACTGTCACGGGCAGCAATGCGACGCTCAGCATTGGGACCTTTGACCGCAACGCCCGCACCTGGCCCTTTGCAGTGGCTTCGGCTGATCCTAGCCTGCCCATGGTGCCGGTCACTGTTGTGGCCCAGCTTGGAAATGCGGCTGATCCGAGGGCGGCCATCCTTGCCCTCGATGCTGCGGTCAAGGCGAATGCCCTGGCGGCTGAGTTTGACTGGGGAATTACCCGCGATACTGCCAACAAGCGATATGTGATCGACATCAGGGCGGTGCGGGTGAGGAACCTGACCTCGAACGAGGCGGTGGCGCAGGCCAGTCCGAACCAACGCGCGGCGTATTTTGTGACGGGGAAGAGGGGGGCGCCGGTTCCTATAGGAGCAGGAAACCTTATTGTGAAAGAGGGAATCGGCGCAGCGGGCGGTGATGTGTATATCGAAGGTAAGAAACGAGGGAAAACACCCTTGTCCATTTCGCTACCGATCGGAACGGCCAATCTTCAGGTGCGCTGGGCAGATCCGTATTCAGGCTTTTCACAGCAGGTCAAGATAAACGAAGGACAAAGCGTCACTGTGGTTGTAGTGAAAGCCACCCTGAAAATTGGCGATGCTGGACCTGCTGGCGGTACTGTATTCTACGACAAAGGCAAAGTGAGCGACGGCTGGCGCTACCTCGAAGCCGCCCCAAGCGACCAGAGCAGCGGCATCCAGTGGTATAACGGCAACTACATCGATATCAAAACCAACACCGCAGTCGGCTCCGGCAAGTCCAACACCGACGCCATCATCGCCGCCCAGGGCAGCGGAAACTACGCCGCGACCCTCAGCAAGAACCTCTCGATCGGAGGCTTCTCCGACTGGTTCCTGCCCTCGAAGGATGAACTCAACCTGATGTACACGAGCCTGAAAAAGGCAGGTCTGGGAGGGTTTGGCGGCTCGTGGCTGTGGTCCTCTTCCCAGTACTACGACGACGCATGGTACCAGGATTTCTCCGATGGCAGTCAGGACAGCCTCAGCGAGAAGTACTATGGTTCTGTCCGTGCCTGTCGGGCCTTTTAACCATTCAACAATTAAACCATTATCTTGGGGGTTTGGGGGGCGAGCCCCCCAATCTTCCGAGGCGGAAAGGATGAGCCGTGGCTTTGTACTATGACCTGCCGGTATTCAAGGACGTCTACAAGCTCACGCTCCTCCTCTTTTCGCTTACGCAGAATTTTGACGTACTCATGGCATCTGACCCCCAGTCTTCCTGGGCGGAGACGCTTTCCGGGAGGCTCTGATGAATATGGAATTTGAGTGGGACCCGGAAAAAGGGCTGCTGAGCCCTCGGGGTCTGACCCCAAGGTTTTGACTCCGAGTCGGGCTGAGTCCGATGCCTTTCGCTCTTCGATGAACTCGTACCTCGGCATTCTTGGGCACAGCAATTCATGGCGCTTTCGGACTGGTCTGCTTCGATCACGGCTCTCCCCCTGGTGGAAACGGAGGTTCGTGTTACCGACGGCTGCGGGGAAGCTAGCTACCTATCTTCATGTCGATGC
>CAIJMU010000137.1 GCA_903821875.1 uncultured Spirochaetota bacterium | reverse complement strand
CTGCAGCGAAGAAGCCCGCCGCCAAGAAGGCCGTTGCGAAGAAGGCTCCTGCCAAAAAGTAAGACCTGCAAGGTCTGCAATTATGAGAGCCGTCCGGAAGCGATTCCGGGCGGCTTTTTTCATGACCCGCAGGCGTATGTCCGTACTGCGGCCGGAGGGCTGTCAGTAGGGTCTGGAACTCTGACGGCTGGGTGGAGCTTAGATGACGGCGCTGGTGCAGCAGTATCAAGTGCCTGTCGCCGCGCCTTCACAGTTCGACTGACGAAATGGCGTTTCCGGATTTTGAAATATGTGCTACCATCGCGCGTCCTTGATGCTGCTGTCGGTCCATGAACGGGAAGGGGATTCGCGATGAGGGTTTCGAATTCGATACGGGATAATTTCGGACGCTCCTCGTGGATCCGGCGCATGTTCGAGGAGGGCCGGAAGCTCCGCCTCGAGTTAGGCGATGCTGCTGTCTATGATTTCAGCCTCGGCAACCCCGACATCGAGCCTCCAGCGGTCTTCGGCGAAGCGCTCGAACGCTTCGCCCTCGATGTCAGGCGTGGCACGCATGGCTATATGCCCAATGCAGGGTACCCCCATGTGCGCGCCATCGTCGCCGCGCACGCGTCCACGGAGCAGGGGCTCACGATTCCCGCTGACAATATTATAATGACAGTGGGAGCGGCTGGCGCCATCAACGTCGCGCTCCGCACCATCCTCGATCCCGGCGACGAGGTCATCGTGCTCAAGCCCTGGTTCGCGGAATACTGGTTCTACATCCAGAATTTCGGAGGGACCTTTGTCGGAGTCGACACGAGGGCAGACTGGCACCTCGACCTTGGAGCCATAGAAAAGGCCCTCTCTCCGCGCACTGCCGCCATCATCGTCAATTCGCCGAACAATCCCAGCGGTGTCGTCTATGGCCGGGAGGAGCTCGCCGCCCTGTCGGAGCTTCTTTCGCGACACGGACGCGCGAGCGGCCGCTGGCCCTGCCTCATCGCCGATGAACCCTACCGCCAGATCGTCTACGACGGCGTGGAAGTCCCCTCGATCATGGCCCTCTATCCCGAGACCATCGTCGCAACAAGCTGGTCCAAGAGCCTTTCCCTTCCTGGCGAGCGAATCGGCTACCTGGCCGTCTCGCCTGACGCAGCCAACGCCCGCGAGATCCTCGACGGCCTTACCCTGAGCACCCGCATCCTGGGCTTTGTAAACGCTCCGGCCCTCCTTCAGCGCGTCGTCGCCGAGATCATCGAGAGCAAGGCGGACATCTCGAGCTACGCCCATAGGGGCCGCATCCTCACCGAGGGACTTCGTGCTTCCGGCTACGAGTTTCCCGACCCGCGCGGTGCCTTCTACGTCTTCGCGCGCGTGCCTCCCCGATCGGTGGCATCCCCCGAGGATCCCCGAGATGACGTTGCCTTTGTCATGCACCTGAAGGAGCGGCGCATCCTCGGAGTCCCCGGGATTGGCTTTGGCGCCCCCGGCAATTTTCGCCTCTCCTTCTGTGTGCCCGAAAAGACCATTCGTGAATCGCTGCCTGGCTTCGCGGAGGCACTCAAGGCCTGGTGATCTTTCCTCTACAGGCTCAGACGCATATAATTGCGTATGGCCATCTCAGTTATTCCCGTTGAGCAAAGCTTTCTCGACGCCATCATTGCGCGGCAGCTCAGCGAAAACGCAGCGCACGAAAAAGCCTGCGCCGAAAGACTCCAGCGCGCACGCGACGAAGCGAAGCGCCTCGCAGCGCTTATAGGCGAGCTTCCTGACATCAAGCGAGTGATCCTCTTCGGCTCTGCAGCACGGGGAAGTCCTTTTACTCTTGCCTCCGACATTGACCTTGCGATAGAAGGCGGCGATTCATACGCGGCCATGGCCATTGCAGAAACGTCTGCCTTCCATGTCGATGTTTCCGATTTGTCTCTCTTGTCTCCCAGAATGAGAGACAGGGTAGAAGCTGAGGGGTGGGTGCTCCATGAAAAGAAATCATGAGGATTATGAGAGGCTTGCCCGTGAACTCGATGACGATATGGCTAACCTGGAAGAGCTGCTGACCAAGCAGCAGAAGGCAGCTGCCCGGATTTCGCTTGGTGCTCAGGACGAACTTGACTGGGCTGCGCTCGGCTATACCATCCATAACCTATACTGTTGTTTTGAAGGATACTTCCATAGGATCGCGAAGTTCTTCGAAAACGGATTGGACCCCTCTGCCTGGCATACGGAACTGATCGATCGGATGACACTGTCCCTTCCTGAAGTCCGGCCTAACCTCTTTGACAAGTCGCTAGCCCACAGAATGAATGAATTTCGGAAGTTCCGTCATGCGTTTCGCCATGTCTATGAGGATGGCCTCGACGAAAAACGCTTGCAGCCGCTGTCGGGAAAAGTTCCGGCCCTGGTTTCAGACTTTCGGCCATGGCATCGCCGTTTCCAGGAAGCAATGTCACAACTTGCTGCTGCCACTCGAGAAAAGTGAATTCCTTTTCCATGCGCAATTTTTTGTAACATCATCTTCCTTTGCTGTCTTTAAGCCCCTAATATTACAAATAATGTGAAAATGTCGTGAGAACGCTAGTCCGCTCCACGAGGAGCAGCTTCTAGCGATAGAATTAATTCATTATTCCGAAGAGAATTACGAGGTCGACTTTCGCTTCGCTCAGCATTGTGTCAATTTGACCCAACCAGAAAAAAAACTTGACACCCTATAGCTACCGAGCTAGAGTACCGAAGCTTACTTGAAAGGGGACAACGTAGACCGTTGGTCTACCCCCTTATTTTACCTATGGAGGACTTCACCCATGAAGAAGATTCTCGTTGTTCTGCTCGCGTTTGCAATGGTCTTTGGCGCTGTTGCCCAAGGCAAGATTTCCATCGCACTTGATGGTGCATGGAATCTTGTTAACCAGGATCTGAAGACCTCCGGAACCTATGCCGGCAACACCGGAGCTACCGGTATGGGCATCTCCGCCTCTGACGAAGAGGGAACCAAGGGCGTGGATGCTGGCATCGGCGGCTGGAGCACTATTGGCAATGTCACCTTCAGTTCCTTTGACGCCTGGTACAAGATGAATGACATGGTCACCCTCAAGTTCGGCAACTTCGGCAACTACGCTTTCGAGACCACCAGCGCCTGGTCCGGTGCCTATGACAAGGGCTACTTCAGCCAGAAGAACCAGATGCAGGTCCAGGTCTCCGCTGCCGGGGCCCAGGTCTACTTCGATCTTCCCGTCAACGGCGGCTTGCTCGTCGATGCTCTCGAGACCAGTGAGATCTTCGCGTCCTACGCGATCGACCAGGTCGGCACGGTCAAGGCTTGGGCGAAGCTCGGCCTCGTAACCGGCGGAACGAACACCTTCGGTGGCGCCTTCTCCCTCAGCGCCGTCGAGAAGCTCTCCTTCACTGTCAGCGCCAACATGGCCGGCACGGTCCTCGACTACGGAGTGTGGACTGTCTTCTCCGGTGTGGAGAACGTCACGCTCATCGCCGAGTTCATCAATGTCGCCTCGGCCATGAATGTCTACTTCAATGGTGCCTACAAGATCGACAGCGCCATGACCGCCGATCTCACTGCCCACTACGGCGTGACCGGCTCTGCCTACGATGTCCGCGGCCGCTTTACCTACAACTTCGGCAACGGCGTAAGGCTTCGCCCCTATGTCAAGTACGCTTCCACTGCCCCCAACCTCACCTACGCCCTTCCGATCGCCTGGACTGTCGCGTTCTGATCAGCGTTTCCTAGTCTGAGTTTATGGCCGACTCGAAAGGGTCGGCCGTTTTTTTGTGAGGTACATATCCATGAAGCGATTTTTTGGTATTCCGATCATTGTCTTGCTCTCAGCAGTGATCCTTTCGGCCTGCGCCAGCGCGCCACAAGCAGCGGTCATGGAGCCCGAAGTGAAGGCGCGCATTCTAGGCCAGGTGGACATTGAGCGCTTGTTCGGTTCTGACTTCCTGTGGAATCCTTACATCCTACGGAAGGGCCTTTTCACCGGCTTCGCTGATGAGCTTGTCGTAGTTGAACTGAAAATATCCCTGCCGACAGCAGCCCGGACCTCCTTCGAGGTCTCAGCCCAGGCTGAGGGCGGCAAGAGTCCATGCCGCTCCCTTGACAGCGCTGAAATGATAGACCTTACGAGCCAGATCAAGAGTCCCGATGCCATCGATGTCCAGAATCGTCGCGCGGCTGTGTATCGGAGCTACCTGCCCATGGATTCCTTTGTCTGCCGCAAGGGGACAACGACATATCTGGTCGCCCTTCTCGGAAAGTATCCCATTCCGAGACCCACCATTGTTTCCGTCCGTGTGCAAATCGCTGAACTTGAACCAACACTGATCGCATTGAACCTCCCGGCTCTGCCCGAGGCGAAGAAGTAGGCTTGCCCGAAGCTGCGGCCGCCACATAGCCACAGTTGAAGGGATGTACTTCCCATGACCAACCGGGCGAAGGTTTGGCTTCAAGCAGGCTGAAGAAGAGATGCGGTGGGTGGAAGATGGACAGAAGTCCGAACACTGGGTGATGGTCTGTTTCCTTTCCCAACAGGTCGCCGAGAAAAGCCTCACGTGCATCGCCGTCGCCCGCGACGCTCGTCAGATCAAAAGCCATTCGCTTCGGGAATTGGCAGTGGCGCTCGGTATCAATGGCGGGGGCACCTTATCTGCCGGGCAGGCATCCGCCTCTGCGCGGGCAGATCATCGTGTGGAACAGCCGCGATCCCCTTGGCGGCCGCACGAAGGAGGAGTTCCGGAAGCTCTGCTCGGAACCCTCGCCGGACTTCTGGAAAAGCGCGGTGGAGACGATGCGCAGGATCGTGTAGTCCGGTCTTCAGCTCCGCTTCCCAGGCTGCTTAGATCCCTTCAACAATATTGCTTCGTAAACAGCATTATGCCTTGCTGAATATATTATCTATTTTGACTTTACCGGGGAGCCTGTATATGTCGAAATCAGAATCAATGCTGACTATATATTTTATTCCAGTTTGTTCTGCTGCTACTACGAGGGTAGCATAGGCGAAATCCATGGGTAAGTCCTTGTATTTCTGGACAAGTTCAACAATTCTCGAAATGTCGCCTTGCTTTACATCATGAATGATTACGCCTTCCTTCATGATCCATTCAAGAAATGCCAACTGGGCTTCTATGCTGAAGTCGAGCATATGTGAAACCTCGGTTATCACGGGCATTGTGGTGATGAATTTGAATCCTTTCCCCTTCATGAATGTCATTACTGCTTTGTGATAGGTATCATCCTTGTCAAATAAGGCGATAATTGGACCAGCATCAATGAGTATTGTATTTAGCATTCAGCTTTTCCTTTATTTTGAGTTTATAGGTTACAGAAAGGGAACCATCACCACTTCCATATCTGCCAAAACTATCTTGTCCAATTTCAAAGGAATCCTTCTCAGCTTCCTCTTGTTGAAAGAAAGCCTCAAGCGCTTCTTTTATCAGCTCGCTTTTTGATTTGTGCTTCGCTTTTGCCAAGGTTTCAAGTTTTTGCTCAATCTGGATGGGTAGTCGTACGGTAGTCATATGCACCTCGTATTACTGAATGTATTACATGATGACTTTCCAGTCAATACTTACGCTCTGCCGGAGGCGGGTTTGGCCTCTGCGGTCGGGGGTAGTCCTCGGCTCGCCACATAATTGCACTCAAGGGCCGTATCCAGGAGGCGGAAGCCGCGCTTTTCGAGGACGGCCCGGCTCATGGGGCTCGCGTCTATCGTGAGATATTTGCAGCCACGGGCGAGGGCCTCGGCGGCGCGCGCGGCTACCAGGGCTGTATAAAGGCCGCGCTGGCGATAGCCAGGCAGGGTGGCCCCTCCCCAGAGGCCCGCGAATTCCTTGCAGGCGAATTCGATGCGGCCCTCGGCCACGGGCCTGCCCTCGACATAGGCGAGCCAGAGGCTCGTGCCCGCCGGGTCGGCAGCAATGGATTCCTCCACGAAGCGGCGATAGTCTGCAGCATCCTCGTCTGGCCAGACCTTCAGCATTATGTTTATGATGTCGTCGAGGCCCTCCGACCCCTGTACGCGTCTGACATCGTGTCCACGGGTTGAGCGTAGGTCAGGGGGGAGCTCCGCCAGGTCGAGGACCAGGATGGCGTCAGCGGGATCCTTGGGGACAAAGCCCTGGGCCGCAAGGCGCTCGCGAAGGTCATCTGGTCTGTCGCGGCCATAGAGTTTCCACTCGAGATTTCCAAGTACTCCTAATTGGCTGAATCGGGCAATCTCTGCCTCGATTGCGGAATCGACTTCTGAGGGTGAAAGCCCGCCGAGATCCGACCAGGAAACCCAGCCGCGCCCGCTTTCTACGAGCCTGACCGTCTGCGCTGTGCGTTCGACCAGTGCGCCCGGGTAGGTGGGCTCGCGCCGCACGCGTAGGTCATAGAGCTCCTGCATTTCCCCGAGGCTGGCACCCATTTCTACTTCAGGAGTGCGATGCTGTCGCCGGGCCTGGCCACGATGACCTCGGAGTACTTGGCGGAACGGGCTACCGCCTCGTCGAACATCCCGTTCTTGCTCGTGTGGATGGGTACGATGCGCTTGGCTCCCATGGCTAGGGCGCTGTCCGCCGCCTCGGTTACGCCCATGTTGTAGAAACCGTCACTGCAGATAAGCGCATAATTAATTGAGTAAGTTTTCCAGCCCTCCATCTCGGGAAGCCTCGAGGTGTCGCCTGAGTAGTAGAGCACGATGCCGTCGAAGGACAGGAGGAATCCGAGACCCAGGCCTCGGGGGTGGTTCTTGTTTGCGGCGGGCAGCGCATGGACGGTGACAGGACCGAAGCTGCGCTCCTCGCCCTCCGAGATAGTCTCGACGGAGAAGCCCTGGACCGCGTCCTTCGCCGCCACGATCGTGGCATCGGCCTTGAGGGCAACCTTGCCGACCTGGTTATGGTCGCCGTGGCCGTGGCTCGACAGGACGAGGTCCGCCGGCAGCGAGTAGTCGCCTGGAGCATAGGGATCGACATAGACCACAAAGCCCGAGGACGTGACGATGCGGAAGCTCGAACGCCCGAAGTAGTCGAGGCGGGGGCCGCCGGTGGGTTCGGCCGCGAGTGCGCCAGTGGAAGCGGCAAGGAGGGCAAGGGAGAGGGTAGTAATGCCGTGGTGGTTCATGGGTACCTCCATACCGACGATACGAAGGTCAGCATGAAGAGTCAATTGCAAGCGCAGGCATGATTGTTGCGCGGCGGCGAGCAAGGCATTTGAGAGCTTAATGCGCGGCCTTGAAGAGATACAGGCGCACAATGAAGGGACAATCAAGCTCAAGACAAGGGTTATCGAGAAAGATAAGGGAATCCTTGAGCGCGAGAAAATTGTCGCCTACTCCTAAACTGTCGTTGAAGGCGTATTCCACGACCCAGACGAATTTCGGTTATTCTCCGCACAAAATGCGGAGTATAACTGGCTATTCTCCGCAAAGCAGCCTATAGTCGGGGCATGGACTACCTCTGGCAAAGGCCCCTCTGGCCGCTTTTTCGCTGGGACCAGGAAAGAGTCAATCCTCTGCTCACTGAAGTCAGGCATCAGCAGGGGCAGTTGCTTGGGGCGATGAGCATGCTCGGTTTTTCAGTTCGACAGGAAGCCCTGCTCCGAACCCTGACCGAGGAAGCGCAAAAGACCTCGGAAATTGAGGGAGAACTGCTGTCCCCGGCATCGCTGCGGTCTTCGGTGGCCAGAAAGCTGGGCATTGATATCGGTGGCCTTTCTCCCGTCGACTTGTCGGTTGATGGCGTGGTCGAACTAATGCTGGACGCCACGCAGAATCACGAAGCTCCTCTTGGCCACGAGAGGCTTTTCGGCTGGCATGCGGGCCTCATTCCCAGCGGCCGATCCGGGATACACAGGATTCGGGTCGGAACCTGGCGAGACGACCTCGAAGGCCCGATGCGGGTTATCTCCGGCCCAATGGGCAAGGAGAAGATCCATTTCGAGGCCCCACCTGCCGCGCGGGTCCCCCAGGAGATGCGTGGCTTCCTGGACTGGTTCAACCTTGGGGGCCCGAGCGAGGGAGGGAGTCTGCTCGATCCGGTCCTGAAAAGCGCCATCGCGCACCTGTGGTTTGTGACCATTCACCCCTTTGATGATGGCAATGGACGCCTGGCCCGGGCGATCGCCGACATGGCGCTGGCCCGCGCCGATCGCTCGACGGAGCGCTATTACAGCGTATCCAAGGAGATTTGCCAGGAACGGAAATCCTACTACGCGATTCTGGAAGCCACGCAAAAAGGCGACCTCGATATCAGCGCCTGGTTGTCATGGTATCTGGGCTGTGTAGGCAGGGCGATTTCTTGCGCGCAGGGAGAACTGCTGGGCGCTCGCAAGCGGGCCGAGTTTTGGGAAGGCATCGGGTCGGCAAGCCTGAACCTACGCCAAAAGGAAATGCTCCGTCGCCTCCTGGATGGCTTCGATGGAAGGCTCACGACTGCGAAGTGGGCAGCTCTCTGCGGATGCTCGCAGGATACTGCAGGCAGGGATATTTCTGCCCTCGTGGAAGCTGGAATCCTACGAAAGGGCGAGGGTGGGGGCAGGAGCAGCTGGTACGAGCTTCCGGCCTTGTCCGAAGCTTAGGGGAAAGGATATTCTTTGCACCTTATCTGCTGCAGCACTAGAGCAAGGAGTCTCCCATGAACAAGCCCGCACTCGAAAAGATCGCACTTTCGGTTCGCAGCCTCTCGATGGACGCCATCCAGAAGGCTAATTCAGGCCATCCTGGCCTCCCCCTCGGCGCTGCCGAACTCGGGGCCTGGCTCTACGCTGAGGGCCTGCGTCACGACCCGAGCGCTCCCGACTGGCTCGACCGCGACCGCTTTGTGCTGTCAGCCGGCCACGGTTCCATGTTCCTCTACTCCCTCCTCCACCTCGCCGGCTACGCGGTCAGCCTCGACGACATCCGCGCCTTCAGGCAGCTCCACAAGCCCTGCGCGGGACACCCCGAATACGGCATGCTGCCCGGCATCGAGACGACCACGGGGCCTCTCGGGCAGGGGCTCGCCAACGCGGTCGGAATGGCCATCGCGGAGACCATGCTGGCAGCCCGTCTCAACACGGAAAAACGAAAAGTCATCGATCATCATACCTATGTCTTTGTCGGCGATGGATGCCTCCAGGAGGGCGTCGCGTCAGAGGCCTCCTCGCTGGCCGGGCACCTGGGCCTCGGCAAGCTCGTCGTCTACTACGACTCCAACGCCATCACCATCGACGGCTCCACTTCGATCTCCTTTACCGAGGATGTCGGCAGGCGCTACGAGGCCTACGGCTGGCAGGTCCTGTCGGGTGACATGTACGATTATTCCCAGATCGCGGAGCTGACCGCCCTGGCAAAGGCCGAGCAGCGGAAGCCTTCCCTCATAATACTGAAGAGTGTAATTGGCAAGGGTTCACCGAACAAGGCCGGCACTGCGGGCATCCACGGCTCGCCCCTGGGCCCTGCGGAGATTGCCCTGGCCAAGACCGGCCTCGGCATTCCGGCAGGCGCAGAGTTCTGGGTCGCCCCCGAGGCCACTGCCTTTTTCGCCTCGCGCCGCAGGGAGCTGACTGCCGTCCGGACCGTCTGGGAGGCTGATTTCGCGGCCTGGAAAAAGGAGTCGCCCGAAAAGGCCGCCCTCCTCGACGCGATACTCTCCGGAAGCGAAGCCCTGCCGCTGGCGCTGCCGGCCTACAAGCCTACTGATTCCATAGCGACGCGGGCAGCCTCCGGCAAGGCCCTCGCTGCGGTCTACGCCTCCTGGCCGGCCCTCGTGGGGGGCTCCGCCGACCTCACCGGCCCCAATTCGACCGCCCTCCCCGGCGGGGATGTGTACAGCAAGGACAATCGTGGGGGACGCTACCTCCACTTCGGCATCCGCGAGCACGGCATGGCGGCTATCGCGAACGGCCTGGCCCTCCACGGTTTCAGGCCCTTTGTGGCGACCTTCCTGTCCTTTGTCGACTACCTCAGGCCAGCCCTCAGGCTGTCGGCCCTCATGAAGCTGCCCGTCGTCTACGTGATGACCCATGACAGCATCTGGCTCGGTGAGGACGGCCCGACCCACCAGCCGGTCGAGCAGCTTGCCAGCGTGCGCGCCATCCCCAATGTCCTTACGCTCCGCCCCGCGGACGCGGAGGAGACCTCGGTGGCGTGGAGGCTGGCCATGGAACGCCGCGACGGCCCCACGGTCCTCGCGCTATCCCGTCAGAATCTCCCAATTATAAGAAAAGATGACCCCGAGTGGCCCTACACCATGGCGCTCGGCGCCTATGTGGCACGGAACTCTGCCGAGGGGCCGGATACCGTGGTCGTCGCCACCGGGTCGGAGGTGGCTCTTGCGCTGGCAGCAGCCGAGTCCCTCGACAAGGCAGGTGCCTGCAACGCGGTGTGGGTGGTCTCGATGCCCTGCCGCGAGGCCTTTTTCCGTGCGCCAGCCCCTGTTCGCGAGGCCCTCATCCCCAAGGGCGCCCGCGTGGTCGTCCTCGAGGCCGGCGTCGCCCAGGGCTGGGAGCGGCTTGCCAAGATCGAGGACATCCTGTCCGTCGAGGACTTTGGCGTCTCGGGCCCTGCCGAGGAAGTAGCCCAGCATTTCGGCTTCACTGTCGAGAAGGTCGCTGCCCTGATCCGAGGCGCTTGAGAGGCTTCGTCTCGAAACGGCCCAAGCGAGCAGCTTCCATGCAGGCAAAGAAGACCCGCCGGAGACAGTGGGTTTTCTTTGCCTCGGAGCTATCATCTTGACGAGATTCGGGCTTTCACTCAGTATGCAGGCGTTACAACTACCTAGGAGGCTCTCCATGCTGAACAAGCGCATTGTTTCCCTGCTCGTAATCGCGGCAATCTTCGCGATGGCCATTCCCTTTGCGGCAACAGCCGCTGACGCTCCTGGCGGCTGCGTGACCTGCCATACCGGCGACAAGGCCATCCCCGCCATGCTCACTAAGGTCAAGGGACATCCCAATGTCACCAAATTGATCAAGTCCGTTCCCGACGGTTGCGCCATGTGCCATAAGGCCGGCGCTCCCAAGGCCCCGACCCTCAGTGTAGCCATCCACAGCGTGCACAAGGTCGCCAAGGACGTGAAGGCTGCCGCCATCAAGGGCGACTGCCTTACCTGCCATAGCGCCGACGGCAAGATCAAGAAGGCCCCATCCAACTGGTAAGAGCCCCATCCTGGCAAGGAAGCCCGGCCGACTGGTCGGGCTTTTTCTTGGGCTGCGCCCGGCAGGGTATTGGGCTGCGCCCGGCAGGGT
>CAIJMU010000136.1 GCA_903821875.1 uncultured Spirochaetota bacterium | reverse complement strand
TGGCACCAAGTCTCGTGGCGCCGACAACGCCACTGAAGCTCACATTGCCAGTCCCCGCCGTCAGCGTCAGGTTCTGCGCCCCGTCAAGGCTAGACCCAAAGCTTAGGTTCCCGCCCGCAGTCGCCATGGCAACCGGACCGGCTAAAGTCACAGCGCTCCCGAACCCGATCGCATCGTTGGTCGTCGTGATGTCCCCGGCAGTCGATACCGTTCCACTCCCTCCCTGGCTGAAGGCGCCGTCGAGCGTCATGTCTCCAGCCGAAGCTATCGTCAGCAAGGTCCCCGGATTGAGCGTAACCACAGCGTTCCCGCTCGTGTGGATCGTGTTATTGACGACGATGTTGGCTGCGTTTACTGACAAGCCAGAGGCCGTGCTGAAGTCCAAGACGCCGCTGAAGGTCGTCGTACCGCTGCCCGCAGTCTGGGAGAGGCTTCCCGAGCTCAGCGTTGTTGCCGTAACGTTCCCCGCGCTCACGATCGAGATGGCACCAAGTCTCGTGGCGCCGACAACGCCACTGAAGCTCACATTGCCAGTCCCCGCCGTCAGCATCAGGTTCTCGGTTCCTGAATTAGATCCCTTCAGCGTCGTGTCAAAGATGATGTTCCCGCCGCCGCTGCTTATCGAAACAGCACCAGTCAAGGTTACGGGCGTGTTGAAGGTTATCGTCTTATTGGGAGCAATTATGTCACCCTCGAGAGATACCGCTCCAGTTCCGCTTTCTATAAGACTCCCGGCGATATCGAAGTCCCATACAGCGTTGTCTGCCGAACTTGTGGCATCGGATATGGTGAGGAGACCTGAATGGGTGATTGCAACCTGGCCTCCATTCGCGGTTTTTAATCCCTTGGAGAAGGTAACGTTACCCCCGGTCAGGGTGAGGTTCTTGAAGGCAGATTCTCCGCTGCGAGCAATGGTCGGGTCTCCACCGACCTGCTGATTGAAGGCTATGGTTCCCGTGCCTGCGCTGATCGTCAGGCTATTGGTACCAGCGTTAGCCGCTAAGGCATCGTCCTCATCAAGGGTCGATGAGAAGGTGACATTGCCCGAAGGTGAAGTATCGAGGGTGATGAGAGACCCGGATGCAGGTCGCAGATAGGCGGGTTGGCTATAGGTGAGGGGCTGTCCGCCAGTGGTGACATTCTGGGTGAGATAGATTTTCCCTCCCAAATAGACGTCTGCTATCACCGCTCCCGTAGTATTGATTGAACCAAGTGTGAGAGGTCCTCCAACTCCCTGTACCCATACTCCTCCTGGAGCGGTTGCTCCAGGAGAAGGAACCTTCTGGATATTCACTACGGTGGTGAGATGGTATTGCACCTGGAGGGGTTGTGCCACCGAAGTCCCGATGGTGCCTCCTACCGCGTCGAAATCCACACTGGCGGTGGTATTGATCTCGGCTATCGTATTGGCCGCATGAGCCGAGGTGATGGATACGGCAGCCCTGGCGCGCAGGATTCCCGTTCCAAGGTTAAGGGCATAGGCTGCGGTTCCGGCCGGTGTGCCGTCATCGAAGACGATTGCACCACCTGCGCCATCAGCGAAGATGTCCATCGCTACTCCGGTTGAGGCTCCATTGGTGGCAGAAAGGTCGGTAGTAGTAATGCTTGTCGTAGCAGCTTGAGCGCCTGCCTTCCCTAAGACGATCTTTGCGGCAGTAAAACCTGCCTGGTTCAAAGAACCTAATTCCATCTGGTCGAGGTGCCACTCGTTGGCGGTATCAGCTGAGATGGCGGGAATGCCCACCTTCATCGCGGTAGTCGCGGGGGCTTGAGTTTGAAAATCAAGTTCGTTCGTCGCACCAAAATTCCAGATGCCATAGGCCGCCACGGCGAGTGTCCCCGCTGGGTTGAGGCCGAGATCGTTACTCTGGAGGGTCATGGTCTTACTACTTGCGGCCGTGGCGTTGAAACTCCCGTAGAGGTTGAGCTTGCCCGGGGTCAGCCAGAGGGTGTTGGCGTTTGATGTCGCCAGCGACTTCGCGGCGGGTGACGACCAGGTCTGCGAGCTTCCAGTCCGATAGTTTGAACCAGTCCAGGTTATGCCATTGGTCAGGGTTGTCACGGAGAAGCTACCTGTAACGCCGTCCTGCGAGGCCGTTCCGACATTCTTGATGGTGACTGAATCGGCGTTGCTCACCGTGAACGATCCGAGATTTCCGCCTGCGATCGCACCTATGTCTGCAGCGAAGGATACTGTTGCCCGGTTAGCGGAGCCAGCATCGATCGTGAAGAAATGCGTTCCGGCAGTCCCATCGTTGATCGTCGCAGAGACTCCAAAGGAAATGGACTTGTTAGCAGCACCTGCGCCTTCGCTTAGATAGGCAGTGTTACTCACTACCATCGGGGAGGAGAAGGTCCAGTTGGAACCGTCTGAAAGAATGGATGGAGTTCCTGCGCTTCCACCGAAGGCCATTATTATCTGGCCAGCAGGAACCAGAACAAGGTTTCCGGATCCGAGGCCTGTCCCTGCTCCGAGATCAACCTGGCCATTGAAAGTAGCGTCGAAGGAACCAGCTAAGGTATCAATAGTGAGGTCGCGGTTGCCGGTCGCAATAGTACCTAAAGATAGCGAGCCGAGGCCATGGAAGAATATCGCGCCGCGGGTCCCCGAAGCCTGAAGGGTATTGTCGACAATGATGTTGCCGAGTCCTGCCGCCAGCGTGATCGCGTGCGCGATGTCGGACCCAAAATTGGCAGGCAGGGTCGATGCGCTCGTCGAAAGTGTGACAGTACCAGTTGTGCCCATGATGCTGGCGTTGACAATTCCCTGCGAAGTGATGCCCCCTGATCCGGAATGCACGACTAGAGGCACGTTGTTGCCGTTTAAGTCGAGGACGAAGGAAATGGAGTTATCGAAGACGATGGTCCCTGCGCCTAAGTCGGAACTCAGCGTTACACTTGCGAGGCCAGTGACTGCAGCATGCAATTGAGCTCCGCGGACAGTGAAGGTGCCGCTCTGCGTCCCCGATTTCCCAATCGCCAGGGTCGCAGCAGCCAGGATCTTGTCGAGATCGGTGGTGTCGATGACCATGGAGGCACCTGTAGAAGCCGTGCCGAGGTCGATCGTCTCAGCGCCGGTCCTTGTGTAGATCGAAAGGTTTCCTGTTACTCTTACCGGCGCGAGGAAGTCAAGATCAGTTGAATTGAGCGTAAAGTCGCCGTTGATATTGGTTGTTGCGGAGGCGCCGATGATGAGTTTGCCGGAGCTACTAACATTGAGGGAAGTCGGCGGGGTGCTGTTGCCTATCGTACCGAGGAAATTCAAAGGAGACTGACCGGCGTTGACGACGAGGGCGTGGGCTCCGTCCACCGTCGACCCAAAGCCCACCGTCGAACCGCTCACCGGACCGCTCGTCGTGTCGATCGACACGTCCCCCGTCAGGCTCAGGCCCGAGTTGTAGGTCACCGTCGCGCCGGCCGCGTTTGTCGTCACGTTGCCCGCGCTGATGATCCCC
>CAIJMU010000135.1 GCA_903821875.1 uncultured Spirochaetota bacterium | reverse complement strand
TCAGGATCGCTCATGCGCCCCAGGGTCTGATGGCGCTCTTGAGCTTGTCGTAACCCTCCAGATAGCGGGGGGTCTTGCCTCCGTAGATCCTGTCGAAGGTAGCCAGCTGGGCGTCGAGCCAGGTCGCCAGCTCCTTGTTGCCGGGATTCGCGGCCTTGTAGGCGTCGTTGATCAGCACAAAGTGGATGCGGGGATCGTAGGGGTTCTTGGTTCCGCCCACCGTCTCGTCGCCCGCCAGGAGGCGCATCAGCATCGCGTCAGCCGAGCCGAGGGTCTGCTCGTAGATCGGCGCGCCCTCGGTCCGGTACATGATGCTCGTCATGTCCTTTCCGTTCTTCATGGTAAAGCCCATGTCGGCCCAGACCTTCTGCATGTCCATGCCCGGCTTGACGTGGTCGAGGATCATCTGGCCCCAGGCGCGCAGGGCATCGGGCGCGTCCGCGAGGAGATCGGTAAGACGGTCACCGTCGAGGTCGGTCGTGTAAATGATGCAATTGCGCTTGTTGATCATGTCATGAAGCATAAGGCCGAAATTGGTGTCGGAGATGTGCTCGGTGATCTCTCCCTTCCAGTTCTCCATCCCGGCCTTGAAGTCCTTCGGCAGGAGGGCGACGATGGCGTCGACGTTGTCCCTGTGCTCTTCGTAGGCATCGACCGCGTAGGCACGCTTGAGCTCGAACTTGGTGCCCTTGAGCATCCAGCGCACGAGGCCGGCGTTGATCGCGTCCTCCTGGGCCTGGGTCGGCTTAGTGGCAACGCGGCCGATGTGGCCGGTGTCGTTGACCATCTTGAGGAAGAGGCGTATGGCATGGGCCATACGCACGCCGGGGGTGTTCATCTCGGAGTGGATGATGCCCGTCTCGCGGGAGATGTTGAACTTCTTCTTGTCCTGGGAATAGGGAAGACCAGGCATGAAGCGGATGCTCGTAATGGTTCCGTAGGGGCGGACATTGCAGAAGACACCTGCTGCCGTTCGCAGCGGCGCGTTGGCTGACTTGCCATTGACGACGACCTTCTTGCCGCCCTCGTTGACCAGGAAGTCGCCAGCGGTGGACCACTTGATGGCGGTGTAGTCGAGCTTGCCGAACCACTCCAGCGACGCGAGCTTGGAGTCATGGCGGAACTGGGCCATCATCGGCACGCCGAGGAAGGGGAGGCCCAGCACGTCGAGGGCCATAAGCGTCCCGTTGAGGGCGAACATGTCGGTAAAAGCGTGGGCTACAGGCTTGACGCCACCGTGCTGATTGCCGCCCTCCCAGATGATCGCGTCCGAACTGCCCTTGGGCTGGACCTTGGAGCGCTTGTACAGCCCATCGAGGTGCTTGAAGAGATCGCCAGTCTGCTCTTCCTGGGCGATTTTCAGGAGGTCGAGTCGTGTGCTCATGTCGGGTGGTCTCCATTGGGGCAAAATTGAACTGCCAACTGCGTTGAAATATGCTATTCGCTCTGTCGAAGGCAGTCAAGGGAGGTGGCTCGGCTCGCCCCGGCCCGCAGGCCATGCAAGAATACGGTGCATCACCGGAGCAGGTTTCCCGTCCCGCTGTGGCATCCGGCTACGGGTTCGCCAGATCGAGGTCGCCGATGCCGGTGGTACGATGCGGCAAAGGCACCACGCTGAGTGTTCCGAAGGGGTGCCAATATGCGAGCATTTAGTACATTGCATTGTCAGGGGGTGGGGACAATGGCAGCTTTGCCTGTCATGAGGATGCTCAAGTCCCTGGACGATCGGACTCGAAGATCCCCTCGATCCAGGTAGTTGCCGCGGAGGAAGACAAAGATGGGCAGATCGCTTTCCGATCAGGGCTGTATAGATCGGACCGGGACAGGGCATGCTGGTCCGGGAATATCCATGCCACGAACCCTGTCCACTCTTTCACCGAATCCACTGCCGCGCCTAGGGTTAGTTAATTGAATTGGCGGACGCGCAATCCGCGTGTCCTCCTGGCGATCACATCTCCATCGCCGCTTTCGGAACCGCGATGAAAAGGGATGGGTCCAGCATGCCGAAGATCATGGCGATATGGGCCACGACAAGGAAGATGCCGACAAAGGTGGCGTGAAGGCCCAGCTTCCCGTTCTCGTCCAGCTTCCGCCCGACGATACCGAGTTCCAAAGACGCCATCCCCAGGAAGGGCACGACTCCCGAGAGGTAGAATCCGACGGCGATCACGTCGCCCGGACCTCGCCACCCTCCCGAGATCGTCAGAGGGATTACGACGTTGAGGAGAAGGTAGACAAAGACGCCAAGGAAGTAGAGCCCCGCGAAAATGCCCGTGACCCTGTTCACCCTCCGGGCGAGGCCGTCGAGTTTTCGCGTGTAGAGTACGATGAGCTCGGAAATGGCAAGTGTCTCGGCGCAGATCACTGGAACTGCCATGAAGATGAGGAGTTGCCAGGGCTGGTTCGTCGCCAGCAGTTCCATGTAATGGGTCATGGGATTCATGGCCGCATGGGCACTGCAGTCAGTCCTCATCGCGGATGCGCCAAAGCGCTTAAAATTTCCCCGAAATGTGCAATACTCCTGAATCGGAGGCTTGCATGAAATTGGGGATGATATTCACCTGCGCCCGGGGACTGCTGCATTCTTCCTGGACCGCTTGCGGACAGCCAAGGTCATGAAGGCACAGAAATGGTCGAACATGCGAGCTTTCGCCAAGAAGTGGATCTCGCCTCCCGTTTTCGAAGGGGATGAATTCAGGACGGCCCAGGCCAAGGTGCTCAACTCTACAACGATCACCACTATACTGTTTATAGTTTTGGCTTTGATTGGCAACTCCTGGGGCGGCAGAACCCCTGCGAACATCACGATCATGGATTCCATTGGGCTTGCCGCGGTCGCACTATTGCATGTGCTGCTGCGGCGCGGAAACATCGCCGTGGTGGGTATTGCCCTGTCGGTATTGGGTTTTATTGGCATCACCGCTGTCAACATCAGCCTGGGCACGATCCGCAGCCCCACCATAGGTTTTTACCTGTTTTCGATCATCACGGCCGGCCTCATTTTTGGATCTCGAGGTATTCTTCTCTGTACCCTCGCCAGTAGCCTGGCCATCGCTGGCTTGATCGTCGCAGAGAACGCGGGGATCCTTCCCGCACCCGACTATGCCGTAACCATCACCCAGTGGTTTTCCTATACCGTGCAGTTTGGCCTGACAGCAGGCCTGATTTCCTACACGATCCAGACGACGAACAAGGCGCTTGCCAGGGCTGAGACAGAGATCAAGGAGCGCAGGCACGCCGAAGCAGAGCTCCGAAAGCTGACGCGCGCCGTAGAGCAGAGTCCGGCCTCAATAGTGATTACCGACCTGGCGGGGAGGATCGAGTATGCGAACTCAGCCTTTTCTCGAATCACCGGCTATTCCCTCGACGAAGCCATCGGAAAAAATCCCAGGATACTGAAGTCAGGCCAGACCCCACCAGAGATACATCGCCAGCTGTGGGATGCACTCATGGCCGGGAAGGAATGGCGGGGTGAATTCATCAACAAGAAAAAGGATGGCTCGGTATATTACGAGTCCGCCATCATCTCTGCCCTGACCAACATGGATGGCGCCAAGGCGCAGTATCTGGCAGTCAAGGAAGACATCACGGAGCGCAGGCGTTCGGAACAAGCCCTCGAGAAGGCCTTTCTGGAAAACTCGACCTTGCTCCAGGAACTGCAGCACCGCGCCAAGAACAGCTTCAACATGATCTCGGCCATGATCCAGCTTGCTCACCAGGAGGGTTGCACTTCCGAAACCATTGAAGCGCTCGACCAGCTGAATTCCCGGGTACTGTCTGTCGCGGAACTCTATTCCCTCCTGTATTCCTCCGGTTCCTTCGCCGAGGTCCGCCTCGACGAGTACTGCGGCAAGCTGGCCAGGGCATTGCTCGGCTTGCGCGCGGACATCTCTTTGGTTACTGAAATGGAGGAGGTTGTAGTGTCTGCCAATCGGGCGGCCCCGATCGGCCTCATCGTAACTGAGCTGATCACTAACTCCCTGAAATACGCCTTTCCCGGCAGAAGGAAAGGTACTGTCTGGCTGTCTCTGCGCAAGGGGCCGGAGTTGGCAATCCTGGAGGTCCGGGATGACGGGATGGGCCTGGCCACGATGGCAGGATCATAGGGCTCCAGCCATGCAAGCGCACTCTCCAGAGCGCAGGAAAAGCTTCAGGCCTCTTCCCAACCCACGACGTTCCGCTCCACCTCGTCGAATATGATTCCAATTAAGCGTATCGGCAGGCTCTGGCCATCGGAACCCAGGCGGCCCTGGTACGTGGCGGCATAGCCCTTTCGGAGGATCTGCGCCAGGGGGGCCTCGTCGCCGCTCTTGTCCAGGCCCTTTACCTTGAACTCGAAGATCCAGATGCCCTTGGGGCCGATCACGGTGAGGTCGATGCGCCCGCGGTTTGTCACGTCCTCCGGAATTACCGTGAGGCCGAGGCTCGCGAAGTAGGCGTAGACGACGCTGGCGTAAAAGCCCTCATAGTGCGAAATAGTGTTGTTGCGATAGTTGTCCAGGGGGATCGAGGCGAAGAAGGCCGTGAACAGGGCCCGCAGGGCG
>CAIJMU010000134.1 GCA_903821875.1 uncultured Spirochaetota bacterium | reverse complement strand
CCTCATGACCTTCGCGGAGAACATGGACAAGGTTCCCGCCAACATGCGGGAATACCAGCCCTCGGTGATGATCTCCGTGCCCCGGCTCTTCGAGAAGGCCTATGCGCGCATCTTCGAGAACGTGCACGAGATGCCTCTGATCAAGAAGTGGATCTTCCACTGGGCGGTGGCCAAAGGTAAGCGTTATGTGGATATCCGCTACGTCCAGCAGGCCAAGGTCCCCTTCGGGCTCGGAGTCGCCCACGCCATCGGCGATGCCCTTGTTTTCAAGAAGATCCGCGGCCTCCTCGGCGGGAACCTGCGCGCCTTCTGTTCGGGTGGCGCGCCTCTGGACAAGACCATCAACGAGTTCTTCTGGATAATCGGCTTGCCCATCCTCGAGGGTTACGGGCTCACGGAGACGAGCGCGCCGGTCAGCCTCAACACCCTTACGCAGCTGCGCTTCGGTTCTGTCGGAACCCCGATGGAGGGTGTCGAGTTCAAGGTTGCCGGGGACGGAGAGCTCCTCGTGAAGGGCCCCCCGGTAATGATGGGCTACTACAAGGATCCCGAGGCCACGAAGGAGGCCATGGATGGCCAGTGGCTCCGGACGGGGGACATCGGCAAGATCGAGGAAGGCTACATCTACATCACTGACCGGAAGAAGGAACTCATCATTACCGCCGCAGGAAAGAACATAGCCCCCCAGCCGATCGAGAACGAACTCAAGCTCGACAAGTTCATCTCCCAGGCCATGGTCTACGGCGACCGCAAGCCCTTCCTGGTGGCCCTCATAGTACCGAACTTCGACCGCGTCAGGGAGTTCGCGAAGGACAAACATATCAATTACTTCGATGATTCCGACCTCGTCCTCCACGAGGAGGTCGAGGCCCTCATGGCCGGGCGCATCGCCGATGTCAACGCCCGGCTGGCCAAATTCGAGACCATAAAACGCTTCGCCATACTTCCCCGCGATTTCACGGTGGAGGGGAGCGAGCTGACGCCGACCCTCAAGCTCAGGCGCCGGAACATCATCGAGCAGTATGGCGAGAAGATCGAGGAGATGTACTCCGAGAACTGGCACGGCACGGCGGTCACCATAGAGGTCGAGGCCAAGGGCCACTCCTGAAAAAGGGGCGGCGCGGGGAGGATGGGATGAGGCAGATACAGAAGGCCGCGGTGCTCGGCTCAGGCGTCATGGGAGCCACGATCGCGGCACACCTGGCCAACGCAGGCATACGCGTGCTCCTTTTGGACATGGTTCCGAGGGAGCCAGTCGCAGCAGGGGCGGGGGACCCGGGCAAGGCTGAGGGCCCCGGTCCCGGAGACAGGGCGGCGAGGAACAGGTTTGCCTTGGCAGGTCTGGAGGGGCTCAAAAAGATGTCGCCCGCTGCCTTCTTTGTGCCGTCGTACGCGTCGCTGATCGAGGTCGGCAACTTCGACGACGACGCGGCGAGGCTGAAGGAATGCGATTGGGTCATCGAGGTCGTCATCGAGAACCTCGACATCAAGAAGAGCCTGTTCCTGAAAACCGTGGTGCCCAACATGAGGGAGACAGCCATCCTCTCCACCAATACCAGCGGACTCTCCGTCAATGAGATGGCCGCCGTGCTGCCGCCGGAACTGAGGAAGCGCTTCCTGGTTACGCACTTCTTCAACCCGCCACGCTACATGCGCCTCCTCGAGATTGTTCCCTGTAGCGGGACCGATCCCGAGGTCGTGGCCTTCATGTCGGACTTCATCGCACGGCGCCTGGGCAAGGGCATTGTCTTCGCCAAGGACACCCCGAATTTCATCGCCAACCGCATCGGGGTATACTCGATCGCAAGTGCCATCAGGCACATGGTGGACATGGACATGAACGTCGAGGAGGTCGATGCCGTGGCCGGACCGGCGACGGGCAGGCCCAGGAGCGCGGCCTTCGGGACGACCGACCTCGTGGGCATCGACACGATGATGCACGTTGCCAACAATTCATACGATCTTCTGGCCGGTGACGACGAGCGCGGGATCTTCAGGCTCCCGGCCTTCATCCCTGACATGGTCGAAAAGGGGCTCCTGGGCCGCAAGGCAAAGCAGGGCTTTTTCCGCAGGGACAAGGGCCCCGAAGGTACTAAATATTTCTATTATGACTGGAAGACCGGCGAGTACCTGCCCTCGGGCCGGCCGAAGTTCGCCTCGGTGGAGGCGGCGAAGCCCATCGAGGACGCGGGCAAGCGCATCAAGGCCCTCATCGAGGGCAGCGACAAGGCCGCGGACTTCGCCTGGCGCAACCTCCGCGACAGCCTTATCTACACCTGGAAGCACGCCGCCGAAATTGCCGACGACGTGGTCAACATCGACAATGGCATGAGGTGGGGCTTCAACTGGGACCTCGGTCCCTTCGAGATGCTCGACGCCATCGGCCTTGAGTATTTTGTGGGGCGGGCGGAAAGGGATGGAGTGAAGGTCCCCGAAGACCTGAAAGCCATCGGGTCCTTCTATCGCCTGGAGGGTGCACAACGACAGTATTGGTGCTTCCGGTCCAAAGCCTGGAAGGACCTTCCTGCCGATGCCAGCCGGATCTCACTGCAGTCTTCGAGACGTGCAGGCAGGGTAGTCGAGAAGAGCGCGGCGGGCTCGGTGCACGAGCTCGGGGATGGTGTCTTCTGCCTCGAGTACCATAGCAAGATGAACGCCATCGGTAGCGATACCCTGGCCCTGATCCACAAGGCGCTCAAGCGCGCCGGGGAAGATGGAGTGGGCCTCGTGATCGCCAACGAGGGGCAGGTTTTCTCGGCAGGAGCCAACCTCATGCTGATGGCGATGGCCATCGCCGAAGGATCCTTCGACGAGATAAGCCTGACCATCAAGGCCTTCCAGAAGGCCATGATGGCCATCAAGTACTCACCGATTCCCGTCGTGGCTGCTCCCCACAACCTGGCCCTCGGGGGTGGCTGCGAAACCTGCCTCCACGCAGACGGGGTCGTAGCCGCTGCCGAAACCTACATGGGCCTCGTGGAGCTGGGCGTCGGACTGATTCCCGGAGGCGGCGGTACCAAGGAAATGGCGATACGCGCAATTACGATGGCCGAGCGCTACGAGACCGACGTGCAGCCCTTTATCCTCAAGAACTTCATGAACATAGCCATGGCCAAGGTGAGCATGTCCGGGGCGGAGCTCTTTGACATGGGCTTCCTCAGGCAGGGCGACAGTATCGCCATGGACCCGGACCAGCGCATCCACGACGCCAAGCTCAGGGTCATTTCCCTGGCAGCGACCTATCGCCCCGGCTCGCCCCTGGTCGATCTGAAGGCCCCGGGCCGGAGCATTGCGGCAACCATCAAGTCGCAGATCTGGAACATGCGCATGGGTGGCTTTGTGTCCGAGTACGACCAGCTTTTGGCAGGGGTCGCAGCTGACGTCATCACCGGCGGCGACGTTCCTGCAGGCACCCTGATCACCGAGGAATACCTCCTCGAACTCGAGCGGGAGGCCTTCCTGAAGCTCTGCGGGCAGAAGAAGACCCTCGAACGCATCCAGCACATGCTCAAGAAGGGAAAGCCCCTCCGCAACTGAAGAAGGAGTCACTCATGAAGACCGCATACATACTGGCGGCCTACCGCACGGCGGGCAGCAAGGCGAAGAAGGGGAAGTTCAAGGATGTCCGCCCGGACGACCTTGCGGCGGCGGCGATCAGGGGCCTGGTCGAGCGGAGCGGGGTCGACCCGAAGGACATCGAGGACGTCATAATTGGCTGCGCCTTCCCCGAGGCTGAGCAGGGCATGAACATGGCAAGGGTCGCGTCCATGAGGGCGGGCCTCCCCGTCGAGGTTCCGGCCCAGACTATCAACCGCTTCTGCTCATCCGGGCTGCAGAGCATCGCCAGCGCTTCGGAGCGCATCATGGCGGGTTTCGCCCACTGCATTGTCGCAGGCGGCGTCGAGAGCATGAGCATGATCCCGATGGGCGGTCAGAAATACAGCGCCAATCCCTCCCTCATGGCCAGCTGGCCCGAGGCCTACGCCTCGATGGGCATCACCGCAGAGCTCGTGGCCGCAAAATACGGCATCAGCCGCGAACAGCAGGACGCCTTCGCCGAAGCGAGCCACCGGAAGGCTGCTGCCGCCATCGCCGCAGGCAGCTTCAAGGACGAGATCATCCCCTTCGAGGTCGAGATGGCGGCCCTCGTGGGCGGTAAAATGAAGAAGACTAAGGAACTCGTGGAGGTCGACGACGGCGTACGCGCCGACACCACTGTCGCAGGTCTTTCCGCGCTGAAGGCAGCCTTCAAGCAGGACGGCACGGTCACTGCCGGCAATGCCTCGCAGATGACCGACGGAGCTGCGGCGGTTCTTGTGGTCTCGGGCGAGTACCTCGAGAGGCTGGGCAAGAAGGCTCTCGCGCGTTTTGTGGCCTTCGCCGTCAAGGGAGTGCCTCCCGAACTCATGGGTATTGGTCCCATCGCTGCCATCCCCGCGGCCCTCAGGCTCGCGAAGCTCGAGCTCGGGGACATCGGCCTCATCGAGCTCAACGAGGCCTTCGCCGCCCAGTCCCTGGCGGTTATCAAGGATCTGGGCCTCGACCCTTCGATAGTCAACGTGAACGGCGGTGCCATCGCCCTCGGACATCCCCTGGGCTGCACCGGTTCCAAGCTCACGGCGACCCTCCTCCACGAGATGGGAAGGCGGGGCGTCCGTTACGGCATGGTGAGCATGTGCATCGGGGGCGGCATGGGAGCGGCGGGCATTTTCGAGAGGGTTTAACAGGGTAGAACTCCGCCGATGGCGGCGGTCTTTGTGGCAATGCACATGATATACTGGCACTGAGTACTGGGAAGGAGCGCATATGGCACGGATTTTCAAGGGAGCCGAGTATCTGATCTCGCAGGTTTCCAAGGACGATATATTTACGCCCGAGGATTTCACCGACGAGCAGCGCATGATGGCCGACACAACCGAGCGCTTTGTCATCGACGAGGTCGTTCCGAAGCAGGAGGAGATCGAGCAGCACAACTTTACGCTCCTCGTCGACCTCATGAAGAAGGCTGGTGAGCTCGGACTTTTGTCCCTCGACGCGCCAGAGGCCTATGGCGGCATGGAACTCGACAAGGCCTCGTCCATGCTCGTGGCCGAAAAGATCACCCGGGGTGGAAGCTTCGGGGTAGCCTACGCCGCCCACACCGGCATCGGTACCCTCCCCCTGGTCTACTACGGCACAAAGGAGCAGAAGGACCGCTACCTCGAGAAGCTCACGAGTGGGCAGTGGATCTCAGCCTACTGCCTGACCGAGCCTGACTCCGGTTCCGATGCCCTCGGTGCCAAGGCGACGGCCATCCTCTGTCCCGATGGTAAGCACTACATCCTCAACGGGACCAAGCAGTTCATCACCAATGGAGCCATCGCCGACCTCTTCACCATCTTCGCCAAGATCGACAAGGAGCACTTCACTGCTTTTCTTGTAGAGCGCGGCTACGAGGGCCTGGTCGTCGGACCGGAGGAGAACAAGCTCGGCATCCGCGGCTCCTCCACGACCCAGATCATCCTCGACAACGTGAAGGTGCCTGTGGAAAACCTCCTGGGCGAAAAGGGCAAGGGCCACAAGATCGCCTTCAACGTCCTCAACGTCGGACGCTTCAAGCTCGGGGCCATGGTCACCGGCGCGGCCAAGTACGCCTTCGGCATCGGCGTGGAGTACGCCAACCTCCGCAAGCAGTTCGGCTCGCAGATCTCGAGCTTCGGCGCTATCAAGGAGAAGGTCGCCAACATGGCCGCCGACCTCTTTGCCTCCGAGTCCATGGTCTACCGCCTCTCCGGGCTCCTGGACTCCCGCATCGCGACAATTCCCAAGGATGCGCCCAATTATTATGCCCTCTACCAGGGGGCCATCGAGGAGCACTCCATCGAGTGCGCCATCTCCAAGGTCTTCTGCTCGGACGTCCTGGCCCGCACGGTCGACGAGGTCCTCCAGATCCACGGCGGCTACGGCTTCATCGCCGAGTATCCGGCCGAGCGCTTCTACCGCGACGAGCGCATCAACCGCATCTTCGAGGGGACCAACGAGATCAACAGACTCCTCATACCCGGTACGATCCTGAGGCGCGCGATGAAGGGCGAGATCCCCCTCCAGAAGGAAGCCATGAAGGCCTTCGAGGCCCTCATGTCCCCCTCCCCGGACGAGATAGACGACTCAGTTCCCTTCGCCCTGGAAAAGGCCCTTGTCGCCAACCTAAAGCAGGCCTTCCTCGTCGTGGCGGGAACAGGGGCAATGAAATTCATGGAGAAGATCGAGGCCGAACAGGAGATACTCCTGACGGCGGCGGATGTCGCGATCGAGATCTTCGCCCTCGAGAGCGCCGTGCTCCGGGCGGAAAAGATGCTCCCGAGCTTGAGCGAGGCGAAGAAGGTGGCGGTCACCTCAGCGGTCAAGGTCTTCGCCTTCGATTCAGCCGAGCGCGTCGCCACTGCCGCCAGGAAGGGCGCCTTCTACATCGAGGAGGGCGACAACCTGACCATGCTCCTCGGCGGCGTGCGGAGGCTCTGCAAGTACGATGCAACAGGTCTCCTAAAGGCCAAGCGCGCCCTCGCCGCCGCCTGCTTCGAAGCCGAAAAATACATCTTCTAGGATGGGAGGATTCCGCGGGCAGGGTAGCCTCCCTTCCCGCGGAACGCCCGGGTAAACCATGAGACAGCACACTGCCCCCACTCCTTTCATGGTCGGCGACGTCCACTTCTACGGCGCCGACATCGGGGGGAAGCCTGCCCTCTTCGATTGCGGTCCGCCGACCAAGGCAGGGAAGGCGGCTCTCCGGGCAGCGGTCGATCCCGGGAGCCTCGCCTACATATTCCTCACGCACTGCCACATCGACCATTACGGACTGGCTTCCTGGCTTGAGGTCCACAGCGATGCAGCGATCTACATCCCCCGGGTCGACCTGGTCCGCTTCCAGCGGCACAAGGAACACCTGGCCAAGGCCGGGGAACTGATGAAGTCCTACGGCTTCGGTTTTCTCTTCCTCCAGACAGTACGCCAGTCCTATCTCAGGACGACCATCCCGCCCAGGGACATTTCGCGCTACCGAGTCGTCGAGGATTCGCCTGAACTCGAAGCGATGGGAATTGGCTGGATCGCCTGTCCCGGCCACTCGCAGAGCGACCTGGCCTACCTCGTCGGCGACGAGGCGGTGACGGGGGACATCCTTCTTAAAGGCATCTTCCAGGTCCCCCTCCTCGATATCGACATCTTGACCTTCGAGGGCCGCTTTCGGAATTACGACACCTGGTGCGCATCCATAGCCTCAATCGCCAGTCTGCGGGGCAGGAGGATCCTCCCCGGGCACCGCAGGGATGTCGACCTCGACGCCTCCCTGACCGAGTATGTCGGAATACTGCTCGCGCGCGCCGTAAAGGTACGCCGCTTCCAGCACCTTCCCCTCCCCGAGGTCATCTCCGAGCTTTTCAAGGGGAGGCTCCGCGAGCCCTTCCACGTCTACATCAAGGCCTCAGAAATTGTTTTCATGATGGACTTCCTGGAGAACCCGGGCCTCCTCCGCGCTGCCCTCGAAGGCGCAGGCCTTTTCGCGGGCCTCGCAGAAGTCTGGGAGGGAGCCCTCGGGACTTGAGCCCTCGGGGCAGAGCCTCGGAGCCGCTTCTTATCACGATTCCCCTATCCGGCTATACTTGGGGTCCATGAAGCTTCAGGATCTCGATCACTGGTTCCGTGAACTCCTCGATCCCGACGCCCTTGCAAGCGTGGACGATTCACTCAATGGCATCCAGGTGGGCCGCTCAGGCGGCGACATTTCGAAGGTGGCCTTTGCCGTCGATGCATCCCTTGAGACAATCCGCCGTGCCGCCGAAGCTGGTGCCCAGGTCCTCTTTGTGCACCATGGCCTCTTCTGGGGCAAGCCGGTCCGCATCGAGGGCTTCATGCGTGATCGAATCAAGCTCCTCCTCGATGCCGACCTCGCTCTCTGGGCCTGCCACCTTCCCCTGGACCGGCACCCTGAAGTCGGGAACAACGCAGTGCTCGCCGGGCTCCTTGGCCTCAGCGACCGCGAAGCCTTCGGCGCCTACCACGGAGTCAAGATCGGCTATCGCGGCAGCTTCCCCCAGCCGGTCAGCCTCGAAGAGGTCATTGCACGGATCCTGCCCGACCTCAGTCGCCCTGGTTGCATCATCGCTTCGGGACCCGCAGCCCTCAGGACAGCCGCCGTCGTTTCGGGCGGAGCTGCCTTCGAGGTAGGCCAGGCTATCGCGGAGGGTATCGACCTCTACGTGACCGGGGAGCCGAGCCACTCGGTCTACGGCATGGTGGTGGAGTCCCGGACGACCTTCCTTTCCGCCGGTCACTATGCCACCGAGGTTCACGGCCCGAAGGCCGTTGCCGCCCTCCTGTCCAGCCAGACCGCCCTCGGGACGGTCTTCATCGACGTACCCACGGGCCTCTGATACGGGCCTTCATACCAACCGCAAAGGAAAGCACATGGGAACCCTCGCCAAGCGACCGCTTTTACCCTTCGTCCTGACCGCCATACTCCTGGTCCTGGACCAGGCTACCAAGTACCTCATAGTCATGAATATCAAGCTCGGTACGATCGGATGGAGCGCCTTCGGCGACTTCTTCTGGCTGGTCAGGCAGCAGAATACCGGAATTGCCTTTTCCATGGGGGACAACCTGGCAATCGAAATCCGGAGGGTGCTCTTCATAGCCCTGCCACTGGCCTTGATTGTAGGTCTCCTTGTGTATTATTTCCGCTCCAACGAACCCACGAAGTTCCAGCGCTGGACGATAGCGGGCATCGTGGCCGGCGGCCTGGGCAACCTCGTCGACAGGATATTCCGGCCCTCTGGCGTGGTCGATTTCCTGTCCTTCAGGTTCTATGGGCTCTTCGGCCTCGAGCGCTGGCCCACCTTCAATGTCGCGGACGCGAGCACGGTCTGTTCGGTGATACTGCTGGCCATCTCCCTCATCCTGGCGAAGGATGGCGGCGGCATGGCGGGCGGCGCCAAGGATGGCGGCGCCAGGAATGGTGGCGCCAGGAATGGCGGCGCCAAGGATGGCGACGGCGCGGGGAGGTCGGCGAAATGAACAGCATTGATACCTTCGCCCGGCTCGGTGTCCGCGTTCCCGAGGTCCTCCTTCCCGCCGCTGGCGCCGATCTCCAGCGTTGGGCTGTCGTTGCCTGCGACCAGTATTCCTCGGAGCGCGGCTACTGGGAGCGGGCAAAGGCCTTTGTCGGCGACGCGCCCTCCACCCTCGGCATGGTCTTCCCCGAGTGCTACCTCGAGGATGCGGACAGGAAGGAACGGGTCGCGGCCATCCATTCTGCGATGCGCGAGTCCCTGGCGAAGGGAATCATGGCAAGCCGCGGGCCGGGCTTCGTCCTGGTCGAACGCTTCACGCCCTACGAGAAGGAAAGCCGCAAGGGCCTGTTGATGGCCGTCGACCTCGAAAAGTACCAATTCGGAAAGGATTCAAAGTCCCTCATCAGGCCGACCGAAGGGACCATCGTCGAGCGCCTGCCTCCCCGCATGGACATCCGGCGCGGCGCCCCCCTGGAACTGCCGCATATAATGCTCCTCGTGGACGATCCGGAGCGCAGCGTCATCGAGCCCCTCTACGCTCGCCGCGAGCGTTTTCCGAAGCTTTATGACTTCGACCTCATGCTCGGTGCCGGCCGTGTCCGCGGCTGGCAGGTGAAGGACGAGGCGAGCCTGGCGGGCATCGCCGCCGCCCTGGAGAAGTTATCTGATCCCGAAGCCTTCCGCTCGAAGTACGGCAAGGATGAGATCCTCCTCTTCGCCGTCGGTGACGGCAACCACTCCCTGGCCACGGCCAAGGCGATCTGGGAGGAGACCAAGGCGGGCCTTCCTCCAGGCGATCCCCTCCTGGCCGATCACCCGGCGCGGTTTGCCCTGGTGGAGCTCGTCAACATCTATGACGAGGGCCTGCCCTTCCACCCCATCCACCGAGTCCTCTTCGGCGGCAGCCTCGAGATGTTCCACGAGGTGCTCAATGGAGGTAACTATGAGAAACGGGGCCAGCACGTGGCACAGGCCATGGAGATCTATCCCCTCGTGGATTCCCCGGAGGAGGGAGTCCACAAGATTGGCCTTCTGAGCGAGGGACGGAAGGCATGCCTGTCCATCCTCAACCCCACCCACAATCTTGCTGCCGGCACAATCCAGGAGATCCTCGACGAACTCCTCAAGCGGAACCCGAAGGTATCAATTGATTACATCCATGGCACCGAAAGCCTCGGGGCCCTCGCCACGAAACCTGGCAACCTCGGCTTCTATCTCCCACCCATCGACAAGTCGAGTTTCTTTGCCACCGTCATCCGCGACGGCGTGATGCCGCGGAAGACCTTTTCCATGGGCGAGGCACCGGAGAAGCGCTTCTACATCGAAGCCAGGAAGATTGTTCCTTAGTACGAGCCTGCCTGCCCGGTGGCCCCGGTGGGCTACGTCGGAGGACCCTCAGTCGGGCTGGATGCGCGAGATGTGCTTGAAAGAGACCTTCGCGAAGACGAGGATGAAGCTCGCGAAGGTCCAGACAAGTCCTGCGACCAGGAGGAGGAAGCGTTTGGGCACGCCCGGCTCTTCTCATGCAGGACTAGAGCCGCGAGCTTGAGCCCATCCAGGTAGGCGTCGCTCAGAAGCGGAGGAGCCGCTCGAGGAAGAGGCCCATGAAACGACTCGAGTCGAGGCGCGAGGGCAGGTTGATGCTCCGCCGGCTCTCGACTTTCGGGAGGCCTCCCGGGAGTCGTAGGGCATGGATGCTGCCCGAGCGAAGGCCTGAGGGACGGACAGACAGAGAACAGGGTCGCTCGTCGAAGAGGGTCGGATCGATGAGCCAGGAGGCTGCGACCACATCCCAGGGGAAGAAGCCCTTTGCCTTGAAAAAGACCCTCCTGTTGAGCGCGAGCCAGGGGCCGATGGCCTTCGCGAGCTGACGTGCAACGTGGCTGTCATGGTTCATGACCCTCTGCAATTCCGTCTCGCGGAACACAGCCTGGGAACAGACATCCATGGTGATGAGGGTCGTTGGTACGGGGGCCTCAAGGACAGCCGCTGCAGAGCGGCCGTCGAGGTGGAAATTCAGCTCCCCGAAATAGGAAAAGGGCTTGAAGCGGAGCGAACCGCCCATGACCACGAGTTCCCGAAGGTTGGGCGCGAATTCAGGATCGAGAGCCATCGCCGTGGCGATGTTGGTAAGAGGTCCCAAGGCAAGGAGGGAAATCTCTCCTGGGCTTTTCCGTATTGTCTCTATCAGGAAGTCGACTGCCTCGTTTGGTTTCCCACGCTCCTCAGGCGACCCGGCACCCCTGTGCAGGGGTACAGTCGAGCCTGCGAGGCCGAGGAGTTCTTTTGCGACGGCGAAGGCCCTGTCTACTGGCACATTGCCGAAGGTGACAGTAACGCCCTCCACCACCACCTCCGGGGAGGCCAGGAGGACCAGGAGGGCCAGACCATCATCGACATCGCGGTTCGGCACGCCCGTCGCCGGATCGGTGTCGATGAGGAGACGCCGCTTCACTTCATTCCTTTTAAGGGCAGCGATGCTGGCTGTCATCTGTTCCATGCCTTGATTGTACTTCATGGCTGATATCCATAGCTGCCCTTGCCTGGCCGACCAGGGAGAATTGCGGACGGATCCTGTGAGGGCAAGCAAGCTGGCGGCGCAGATAACGTTGCCGAGGGTCACGGCGCCGAGCTTCTGGGTCTGAAGTCGCCGCAGGGTAGGGCGCTCGGTCAAGGGTGGGAATTAGGTCTAGCGAGCATCAGAGGAGCGGATCAATCATAGGGAAAGCATTCAATCCGACATTTCTCTGAAGGACAGGGCACGCTAGCTGGTCAATGTGACCTGGAGGCTCCGTTTTGGCATTGCCGAGTCCTCCATTTCCTGACTCCGCACGATTTATCTTGACAGTTCCGGAAAGCTATATAGTATAGGTTTGACGTCAAACTTGCTTAGAAGCTATTCCTCGCAGAAGCTGCGGGGAGGCTTCAGGAGGATCTCATGGATAAGAGGCTAGGAAGGTTCCTGTTCATGGCCGCCATGCTCGCCATCGCGGTCCCGTTGGCTTTCTCGCAGTCCAAGGCTGGAGACAAGATCGTCATCATGCCTGGTAATCTGGGCAATCCTTACTTCGAGGTGTGCCGCGATGGAGCCCTCAGGGCAGGCAAGGAACTCGGGGTGGAGATCATCTACCAGGGCTCAGCCGAACCAATCGCCGAGCAGCAGATCGAAGTCATCGAAACCCTGATCGCGCAGGGGGTAGCGGGCATGGCAATCTCGGCTAGCGACCCCGAGGCTCTCGTTCCCGTCGCCAAGAAGGCGATGAAAGCGGGCATCAAGATAACGTCCTATGATACTCCAATCGCGCCGGCTGGACGGATGATCGACGTCATGCCCGCGACCAATGAGGTCATCGGCAGGACGCTCGGCAGGATCATGGCAGCCCAAGTCAACAAGAAGGGCCAAGTTGCCATTCTCAGCGCGACAAGCAGCTTCTTCGCCACCAATGAATGGGTTCGCTTTGCCACCGATGAGCTCAAGAAGTATCCAGACATCAAGATGGTTGGTGTTGTTTATGGTGACGACCTCTCCGACAAGAGTTACCGCGAGGCTCTCGGTCTCATGAAAACCTTCCCCGACCTCAAGGGAATCATCTCCCCAACATCGGTCGGCGTGGTCGCTGCGGCGAAGGCCATCGACGATAAAGGCATGAAGGGCAAGATACAGCTCACCGGTTTGGGCCTTCCCTCGGAGATGAAGGAATACATAAAGAAGGGCGTTTGCACCCAGCTCACGCTCTGGGATCCAGGCGAGCTCGGCTACGCGGCGGTCTACAGCACTTACCGCCTCGTGAAGGGCCAGAACAAGGGAGCCGAAGGCGAGAAGATCGATCTCGGTAAGCTCGGGAAGGTCCCAATTGGCAAGGACGGCCAAGTATTCATGACGGAGAAGCTCCCTATCTTCGATGCATCGAATATCGATAAGTGGGCAGCGATCTTCTAGTCGAAGCTCAGTAGTGGCCAGGCGCGGTATGACTGCGCCTGGCCCGCGAGGGGGGTGAAATTGGGCGATGTTGTTCTCGAGATGAGGGGCATTAGCAAGTATTTTGCCGGAGTCAAGGCAGTCGAGGGCATGAACCTCACGGCGCGCAGGGGCGAGGTGCACGCGATAATAGGCGAGAATGGCGCAGGGAAATCGACCTTGGTCAAGATTCTAACCGGTATTCACCGGCCAACTGCGGGGACCATCCGCCTCCGGGGCGAGGAAGTCACGTTCCGGAGCCCGCGCGACTCACAGGCAAAGGGCATCACCGCTATCCACCAGGAAGTGTCCACATTTCCCGAGCTCACGGTCACCGAGAATATCTTCATGGGCCATCATGCCCGGTGGAAGGGGCTTCTCGTCGACCAAAAGGCAATGCGGGGGCGAGTGAAGCAAATCGTCAACGAACTCGACATCGATATCGACATCGACGCCCATATCAAAGACCTGAGCATGGCGGAGCGACATTTGGTGGAGATCGTAAAGGCGCTCTCCATCGAGGCGGAGATTGTCATCATGGATGAGCCCACCTCGGCGCTCTCGATCCAGGAGGTCGAGGACCTCTTTCGCGTCATCCGAAGGCTGAAAGAGGCAGGCAAGGCAATCCTTTTCATCTCGCACCGTTTTGAGGAGCTCCGACAGATCGCAGACTACTACACGGTCCTTCGCGACGGCCAATACGTAGGAGAGGGCTCGATGGAAGGTGCGGACGTCGACACTATCATCCACATGATGGTTGGACGGAAGATCAGCGAGCTCTTCCCCAAGGGTGACGCGACTATCGGGCCCGTCGTCCTTGAGGCGAGGGGTCTGGCACGGGTCGGCGTATTCCATGACGTCACCTTCGCGCTCCGTTCGGGCGAGATTCTCGGCTTCTATGGGCTCGTCGGGGCAGGGAGGTCGGAGGTGGTACGCGCGCTGCTAGGCATTGACAGGAAGACCTCTGGGGAGATCCTCCTCGACGGGAAGCCCATCGTCCTACGCAGCCCGAGCGACGCCATCAAGAGACGGATTGGCTTCATCCCGGAGGATCGCCACGACGAGGGGGTGGTCGTGAACCTGTCGTTACGCGCAAACGTGACCATGGTGGTCCTCAAGTCCCTCTGCGAGGGACCCTTCATCAACCGGAGCAAGGAGAAGGCGTTGACCGCGGAATACTGCGGCAAGATGGAGGTGAAGGCCACAAGCTACGAGCAGGAGGTCAAAGCGCTCTCCGGAGGAAACCAGCAGAAGGTTGTCATCGCGAAGTGGCTGGCACTCGACCCGCGGGTCCTCATCATGGATGAACCTACCAAAGGTATCGATGTAGGTACGAAGGCGGCAGTCCACGCCTTCATGAGGGAACTCGCAGCGCGGGGAGTCGCCATCCTCGCGATCTCCTCGGAGATCCCCGAGATCCTCGGGATGTCGGACACGGTTATCGTGATGCGCGAGGGAAGGGTAGCGGGGCGCTTCGCGAAGGGCGAAGCAGATTCCGAGATTCTCATCAAGACTGCGACAGGAAACTGACATGGCGAACAAATCATCGAACCAGAGGATTATCAAGCTTCTCAGGAGGCGCGAGACGCTCCTCGTAGCCATCATCCTGTTCCTCGTCGTCGCGGTTTCGCTCAGAGCGCCGAACTTCATCGGTTTTGAGAACTTCTCAGACATACTCAACGACACGGGCATTCTTGTCATCGTGTCCATAGCCCAGCTCGGGATCCTGCTCCTCGGGGGGATTGACATGTCGGTCGGATCCAACATGGCGCTCACGAGTATCGTCATCGCGTCGCTCAATGTTTCGAGGCCCGACCTTCCGATGGCGAGCCTGATCGCAATCTCCCTCGCCCTAGGTGCCTTCCTCGGCGCTTTCAATGGGTTCCTCGTCGCCTATCTCAAGATACCCTCTGTTATCGCGACCCTTGGGACAATCAGCATCTATCGCGGAATGACCTTTCTCTACTCGAACGGCTACTGGGTCAACTCCTACCAGATGAGCGAGGCCTTCAAGATGATTCCACGCGAACTCTTCCTCGGCGTCTCGGCGATGCTCTGGTACGCCATCGCGGTTGCGGTACTCTTCCATCTCTTCTACAACCGGATCAAGACTGGACGCGAATTCTATGCGGTCGGCGGGAATCTGGAAGCTGCGGGCTTTGCCGGGGTTAACGTGCCCAGGATCCAGTTCCTGGCCTTCACTCTGTCTGGCGCTCTAGCCGGGCTTGCTGGGACGCTGTACGTCTCGCGCTATGCGATCGCACAGAGCGGGACGGCGTCGGGCTTCGAGTTCCAGACCGTGGCGGCATGCGTCATCGGGGGCGTCAGCTTCTCCGGCGGCCTTGGCAACGTGCCAGGCGTCGTTTTGGGGGCCCTGTTCCTGGGCATCCTCAACAACGCCCTCCCTGTGGTCAAGGTGTCTCCCTTCTACCAGATGTCGCTTCAGGGTGGAATCATCCTCCTCGCGGTCATTCTCAATACCCTTGGAGACCGCAACACAAGGACGAAGATCATCAAGAGGAGAGACTTCCATGAGTAAACCCAGCGTGCGCGCCGGTCTCCTCAGGGCCTTAAGCTGGGAGGTTATCCTCCTCGTCATCCTCGTAGGCATGATGGTGGGTTTCGCTCTTGTCGCCCCGAACTTCCTCAAGTACGCCAACATCATGAACTCAACGTTCGGCTTCATGGAAAAGGGAATCATCGCCCTGACTGTGACCCTCGTCATAATCTGCGGGGAGATCGACATCTCCCTCTCCGCCATGATCGCACTCTCGTCGCTTGCGATGGGCTTGGCATCAACAGCGGGGGCGCCGACAGGGGTGATAGTGCTCATTGGCCCTCTCGTGGGGGCTGCCGCCGGTTCCTTCAACGGCATCCTCATCTCGAGGCTCGAGATTCCCGCCATCGCCGTTACCTTGGGCACTATGTCCTTTTTCAGGGGAATCACCTATGCGGTCCTCGGCGACAAGGGGATCAAGGACTATCCCGAAGGCTTCCTCGCCTTGGGCAATGGCCTCATCGGTGAGACCAACATACCTATCCCCCTCGTCGTGTTCGCAGTCCTCGCCCTCGTCATGGGGATGCTCCTCCATAGGACGCGGTTCGGGAGATACGCCTACATAGTGGGGAACAGCAAGAAGGTTGCCACCTACTCGGGGATCAGCGTCGCGAACCTCAAGCTCGCTATTTTTACCTTGAACGGGCTATTTTGCGGCATCGCATCCGTCCTCCTCACCTCAAGGATCGGCTCTACCCGACCCAACATCGCCAACCAATGGGACATCGAGATCATCACAGCTGTGGTACTGGGCGGGGTCGCGATCACCGGGGGAAAAGGGAGGATGGTGGGAGTGCTCCTGAGCGTCTTCCTTCTCGGCTTTCTCAAGTATGGACTCGGTATCCTCAACGTCCAGGGAAAGGTTGCGATCATCTTCACCGGATTCCTCCTTATCCTGGCGGTCGTGCTCCCCGACTTCGTCCGCAGAGTCAACGAGCGCTTCGAATACGGCTCTGCGCGAAAGAGGGCCATCTGATGGGCGCTATCAAAGGCCTCGAGAGCTTCAAGCCAGAGGCGCGTATTGGCCTACTCCTCACCGGGCATGAGATCTACTGGGACCAGTTTCCCGCGCTCAAGGGGATGGGAGAGCTGATGTACCAAAGGCTCGAGTCCTTGCTGTCGCGTTTCGGGAAGGTGGTGGCTACGGGTCTTGTCGACACCGCGGAGAAGGCGGAAGCTGCGGGCAAGTTCCTGGCGGCGCAGGAAATCGACCTCGTCCTGGTCTTTCCTCTCGGCTACACCGCAAGCATGCAGATGGTGCCCGCAGTGAAGGACCTTCGCATTCCGATAATCCTTCTCAACGCCCATGAAGACAGCTCGTACGACTATGGGAAAGCTGACACGGCGACCTACCTCCACCACGAGGGCGTGTGCTGCATCCCCGAATACGCCAATGCCCTTGTCAATCTCGGGAAGCGCTTCAGGGTACGGAGTGGCCACTTTGGTGATCCCCGGCTCATCCGGGAGCTGCGCGCGGATATAGAGGGCTGTGCGGCTGCGGCGGCCTTTAAGAAGCTGCGCTTCGGCCTTGTCGGTCAGGTCTACACCAACATGAGCGACATGACCATTGACGAGAGCAGGCTGGTTCGCGCCACAGGGAGGATGCTCGCACGGCCCGAGGTCGAGGAGATTGAGGATGCCGCCGCTGCTGTGACAGAGATTGAACTCGAGGCGATGTACGTCGAGCTGCGCGAGCTCTATGAGGTGGACAGTACTGTAACGAATGAGCATCTTCGGGTCTCCGCGCGGCTGGCGGTTGCTTATGAGCGGGTCATCGCTAGGCACGGCATCGACGCCTTCGGCTACTTCTGGTGGGGGACTAAGGATTCGGTGACCCAGCTCCGCGCCCAGTCGAGCGTTGCGGTCTCGCGGTTGGCTGCCCTCGGTCGCCCTGGGGTCACCGAGGGAGACGTAAAGAACGCGATGGGCATGAAAATCATGAACCTCCTAGGGGCAGGGGGTATGTTCGCAGAGTTCTTCTCGATGGACTTCGATGAGAACTTCATCCTCATGGGGCACGACGGCCCTTCGAACATCCTCATGGCTGTCGAGAAACCGAGACTCCAGCACCTCGATGTGCACCATGGAAAGACGGGTCACGGACTCGGGATCGACTTCGACCTTCGGCCTGGGCCCGCTACCATCCTCAATCTAACCCAGTCGGGTAGCGATACCTTTACCATGCTCTACTCCACGGTCGAGGTACTGGAGGGGGAGGTACTCCACATTGGCAACCCCAATGCGCGAATCCGGGTCGCGAGACCTATCCACGAGTTCATCGAAGCCTGGTGCCAGCACGGACCCTCGCACCACGTCGCTATTGGCTATGGCGATCGCTCGCTGGAGCTCAATGCCTTCGCAGATGCCTGTGGCTTCGGCTGCGCCCGTGTCTAGCGATGGAATCTATGCATCGAGAGGAGTAACAAGATGGGCGGGTCTGACATAGTATCCTTCGAGGTCTCCAAGGGAGGGCCGAGCGGTGACCTCCTTTCGGCGAAGAGGGGCTCGGTTGCAGCGCGGATAGGCTTCATCGGAGCCGGCTTCTTCGAGTACTGGCGCATGTACGCGGGCTTGAAGGAGCGGGTTGAACGGAGCATGAAGCAGCTTGCCGATCTTCTCGAGGGGCTCGGGGAACTCTATGATCCTGGCCTCATTGATACGATCGACAAGGCTGATGCCGCAGGCAGGCTCTTCGCGGACGCGAAAGTCACCATCGTCGTAGTCGCCGAGGGCACCTATTGCCCTGATTACTTCGTCCACCAGGCGCTGCTCCACTTGCCTGAGAGCGTAGCCGTCCTCCTGGTCGCGAGCCAGGAAAAGGATGGCCTCGATTTCAGTGCAGGATATGAAGAGTCCCTTGCGAACTCAGGGCCGATGGGCATTATCCAGCTTGCTTGCAGCTTCAGGAAAATGGACAAATACCGAGCCTACCATCCCGTAATCGGGGCGGTGAACGATCCTGCCCTCCACGCCGAGATCACCCGCTTCGTGCGCGTGAGGAAGACGATCGAGGAACTCAGGTTCTGGAACATTGGTCTCATCGGCCATATCTTCCGCGGCATGTACGACTTCCAGTACGACAAGACCTCGGTATCCGGCACCTTCGGTCCCCACATTATGGACATCGACCTGAAGCATCTTTCGGGTATCCTTGCAGAGGTTGATGGTGATGGCGATGAAGTGCGCGAAATCGCAGCACGGGTTCGTATCCAGTACGTCGTCGAGGATATTTCCGAGGCCGAACTCCTCCGGGCGGCCCGGCTCGGAGTGGCTTTTGGCATCCTGGTTGAGCGCTACAAGCTTGACGGAATCGCCCTCCTCGGTCAGCACTTCATAGAGGTCGAAGCGAAAACTACCTGCTACCTCGGTTTGGCCGAGCTTCTAAGGTCGGGGAAGGCGCAGGCCGTCACCGAGGGCGACGTGCTTGGGCTCATTATGAGCAAGGTGATGGGCGACATTTCCGGCGTGACACCTTTCTTCGGAGAGTGGGAGGAGATCGACTCGGGACTAAACGCAATACTCCTCCTCGGCCATGGCTTCATCGACCCCCGAATGGCCCGAAAGGACAGGCCCTTGTTCCTCAAACCGGCCTGCGAGGAGTGGGGATTCGAGGGCAAAGCGCCGGGGATCGAGGCGACCTACGTCCCGGGCCCAGTGACCGTTTCACATGTCATCAGGCACAACTCGGGCTGGAAGATGCTCGTGAGCGAAGGTGAGATCCTCGACTGTCCTCCGCTTTGTATCTCGGAGAGCTCAATTATCTTTAAGGTAAAAAGACCGGTGAAGGAATACTTCGCGGAGCTGATCCGGCTCGGATTCTCTCATCATGCCATAGCATGCCCCGGTCACATCGGGGATTCCCTCAAGCTCTTCGCCGCCCAAATCGGCGTAGAGGTCTGTGAGCTCTAGGGCTATGCAATATAGAGCCTACAGAATGCGGCTTCGGGAAGACCGGGTCGAGGACTATGCGAGGGCACATGCCAAAGGTCAGGTGTGGCAATCTGTCCTGGACGGACTGTCGAAGTGCGGCATCGAACGCATGATCATCTTCCAGGATGGACGCGAGGTGATCCTCTTTGAGGCTGCGGAAGATCTCGAAGCCTCCTATCGGAACCTCGCGCAGGACGGGGCTTCGATGGAATGGGACCGCATGGTTGCGCAATGGATGGAGAAGTATCCGAGCCTCGACGGGATCGGCGCTGGAGATGTTTCCTTCGAGCAGGTGTCGATCGTATTCAATTTCGAACGCGGAGCCCTGTTTTAGGCGTTTCCGAAAGGAGCCCGTTCAATCACCAGGCACCGCCAACCTAACCCCGCCTTGATAATGGCGCTGCCTTAGGCCACTATCACGTAAGAGTGGGGGTTCCAAATGGAGAAGAAGAGGGTAACCATCACAGATGTCGCGCGCGAGGCTCAGGTCTCGGAAACTACGGTATCCCTCGCTTTCAAGGAGGGTTCGCGCATAAGCGAACCTACTCGCAAGCGCATTCTCGAGACCGCATCCCGTATGAGCTACTTCCCGGATTCTGCCGCTCGAAGGCTGCGCTTCGGCTCGGGCAAGTCCATCGGCCTCATTGTCACCGATATCACCAATCCCTGGCATGCCACTGTGGTCCGGAGCGCCGACCAGATCGTAAGGAGTTCTGGTTATCAGCTCATTATAGCCGAGAGCAACTGGGACGCCGCGACTGAGGTGGACGTCACACGCAATATGATCGAGAGTCGCGTCCTTGGGCTCATCATGTGCTTCAGCGAGACGACGGAGGAGAGCTATTTGCTGATTCGACGATCGGGCATACCGCACGTAGCGATCGACACGGTCCCTCCCTTCTACAAAGGTCCCAGCGTCCTCAGCGATCACCTCTATGCGGGCTCCGAGGCAGCCCGCCACCTCCTTTTCTGCGGCTGCTCGCGACCAGCCTTTTTCACCAGTGATCCCGGGACACGCAGGTTCAGTACCTTCACGCTGCTCGAGAAAGGTTTCCTCTCGGGTCTCAGGAAAGGCGGCATCGATCCGCAGTCTGTCCCGATCATCGAGGCGGGGCTCTCGATTTCACAAGGCCAGGATGCCTATGCTAGGTTGCGCGCGTCCGGCATTGAGGTCGACTGCATCTTCTGCGTAAACGACCTTTGCGCGATCGGGGCTTTGGAGGAGGCAAAGTCGCGCGGAGTCTCGATCGGCGAGGAGCTTAGAGTGATCGGAATCGACAATCTGGAATTCTCCGCCCTCGAGACTGTCTCACTTACCTCCTTCGCAGATCCCAGGCAGGAAATCATGAAGGCGGCTGCCAACTACTTGATCGAGAGCATCGAGGACGAAGAGCCGCTCGACATACATCGGAAGTTCCGCTCGCGGCTCATCGAAAGGAAGAGTACCTCGCGGGCGGCGCACTAGACCGAACTTCCGCTGGCATCCCGCGCCCGTGGGCGCGTTTTACTCAATTGCCGGGGACGGGACTTGAACCCGCACGCCGCTTGCGCAGCAGGGGATTTTAAGTCCCCGGTGTCTACCATTCCACCACCCCGGCGATGTGAAGCTTCAGTCTATCAATATCGGGGACAGGTTTTCCAGCTTGAAGAACTCGGTCAGCCACATGGCGACTCCGTCCTCGCTGACCCGTGAGGTAACCCTGCCGATGCGCTCCTTCAGTTCGTCGGAGGCATCGCCCATCGCAATGCCGAGGCCGGCCCTCCTGAGCATGTCTTCGTCGTTCCCGGCATCCCCGAAGGCGATGACCTCGGACATCGATCCGCCAAGTCGCCCTACGAGGAAGGCGAGGCTCTCTCCCTTGCTGACGCCGGGAGCCACAACCTCCACAAAACCCGATCCCGTGGGGTAGATCTCTGCGCTGTCGCCGAGTGCCTCCCTGATGCGCGAGGAGATTTCTGCTACATCTTCCTCGGTAGCGACGAACATGGCCTTGTTGAAATCGAGGGTGGGGATGCTGTCGAAATCGACCCTCCTGCCCTTGAAGCCGGACTTTTTCTCGTAGCGTTCTGACTCGGCGTCGATCCGTTCGAATAGCCACTCGTCGCCGACAAAGCCGTGGAAGTGGTAGCTCAGTCTGCGCGAGAGCTCCACCAGGCGTCGGGCGTCAGCTTCTGGTATCACCGTCTGGGAGATGAGCCTGCCCGCAGCGTCGTAGACAGCCGCCCCATTGTGGCAGATCAGGCCGTCGCGGGCAGAAAGGAGCTCGACCCAGGGGAGGGCCGAGCGTCTCGAGCGCCCCGTGGCCACGAGGAGCTTCACGCCTCGGGCGCGGAGGGTCGCGAAGACGGCGATAGTCGCCTGGCTCACGCCCGCGACACCATCCACCACCGTCCCGTCGAGGTCGACGGCGAGGAATTTCCAGTTGTCGTTCATTGCACCACCGCGAAGTCGGAAAGCCATATCTCGGCCAGACGGCCGAGCGAAAGGAGGGAATTGAAGGTATCGCGAAGCCCGTCCTTTATTGCCCTCTCGTTGGCAGGGAGGAGGGAGGCGGCTGTGTGCCCGGAAAAGAAGGCGGAGGCGGCGGAGCGCAGGGCAGGGGCCTTTCTCTCGAGTTCCTCGCGGAAGGAGGCTGAGGCCGAGGGATAGGGAAAGCTGATCCTGGCTGCGATGAAGGCTGGGGCGATATCAGAGCTTTTCGCCCGCACCTGCCCGAGGTCGAAGATGTCGGAGCCGCCGTCATCGGAGCTAAGGCTGGCCTTTTCCATCTTCGAGCGGCTGTCGGTCACCAGAGCATAGACCGTGCCCAGGGCGAGAGCCAGGGCAAGCATGATGATCATGATTGCAAGGAATTTGCGAAAGCCGCCGCCCTTCCTCTCGCGGTATTTCCGGTCGCCCGGATCGATCTCGCGGAGGCCCATCAGTCGCAGCCTGCAGGATCGACGGGGGCAGCCTCGGTGGAGGCCTTGCCCCTGGGGACTTCCTGGCCGAGCCTGTCGCCGAAGCCGCCGCGCCTGCCCATGAGGAGGGCGGTGGCGAAAAGGATGGCGGCAGTTGTGAAGAAGATTGCCGGATAGCCGGCGAGGTTGGCGACAAGGGCGCCGAGGATCGGGCCGATGGCCATGCCCCCGCTCGACACCGACGACGAGAGCCCGAAGATGGCTCCCTGCTTGTCCCTGTCCGCAGTGTGCGCCAGGAGGGCATTGATACTCGGGATCGTGCCGCCGAGGAAGGCACCGCTCCCGATCCTGAGCACCAGGAGAAGCATGGGTGAGCTGGCAAAGCCCTGGGGCACGGTGAAGGCGACAGCCCCGAGGAGGCAGGCGACAAGGGTCTGGCGGTATCCGAAACGCCCGGAGATCCTGCCGATGAAGGCTGCAGCGAGGGCGCCGGAGAGGGAGCCCGCACCGATTATGAGGCCCGTCAGCGATCCCGTCCCCGCCGCGCCCGCGTTGAGGTGGAGGACGATGAGGGGGAGGATGGGATTGGCGATGCCGCTTCCGAGCTGCACAGCGAAGACACAGAACAGGAGGGCTGCCAGGAGGGGGTTTGTGGCAAGGACGCCCGGGTCGGGGACCATGCGCGACAGGAAGCTGCCCTTCCGAGGGCTCGATACGAGGTCCTCCCGAACGAATTTGAGGATGAGGAAGGAAGCGATGGCGAGGAGGACCCCCGTTGCCAGGAAATTGACCCGGTTGCCTGCGACATCGCTTATGACCCCGCCCAGGAGGGGGCCGAAGGTTGAGCCTAGATAGACTGACACCTGGAAGAGCCCGAGCCTGTATCCCGCCTCTTCGGGGGGGACGATGGTCGCCACGAGGACGGTCGCGGCAGCGACTGTCCCCGTGACCACGCCCTGGAGGATCTTGAGCACCAGGAGCTGCCAGGGAGAGGTGACAAAGGCCATGGCTGCAAGGAGGATGGTTCCGCCGATGGTTGCGCGGAGGAGCATGGCCTTCTTGCCGTAGCTGTCGGCCAGACTACCCCAGACAGGCGCAACGAGGGCGAGGGCCAGCGAGGTGAATCCGTTGATGACGCCGTTCCAGGAATTGAGGGAGCCAGGGTCAGTCACGCCAAGGTCGCGGAGGTAGAGGGGAAGGATAGGTGTCGAGGTCTGGAAGCCGGCGATGGCGAGGAATTCCGCGACGAGGAGGGCGTTGAAGGATCGCTTCCAGTGTTCAGCCACCTGCCCATACTAGCAAGTCGATACTTTTGTCACAATGGCATGGGGGAATTACCTCAGGTCCCAGCTGTGTCGCAGTCACTGCAGGGAAGGCAAAATCCTTGCTCGGCATGGAATTGCGTGACAATTCATGGAAGCTTAAAGTTGTTTCCACGCAAAGAGTTAATACGTTTATTCTTTTGACAATGTCTCGAAATATCGATACAATTCTCCAATCCGGGAGGATACTACGTGGAACTACCCTTCGCCGAACCCTGGCGCATCAAGAGCATCGAGACCATCCGCCGATCCAGGCCTGACGAGCGCGAGGCCTGGATCCGCGAAGCCCGCCACAACCTCTTCAACCTGAGGAGCGAGCAGGTATACATCGACCTCCTGACCGATTCAGGAACGGGCGCAATGTCCGCCGAACAGTGGTCCGAGATCATGCTCGGCGACGAGAGCTACGCTGGCGCGAGTTCCTACTACAAGCTCAAGGAAAGCATCGAAGAGATCCTCGGCTTCCCGCATTTCCTGCCGACCCACCAGGGACGCGCGGCAGAAAACGTGCTTTTTTCCTCCCTCATCGGGACGGGGAACGAGGGGCAGGGCATGATCGTGCCGGGCAACTCGCACTTCGACACCACCAAGGGCCACATCGAATTCCGCCACGCCGAAGCCCTTGACCTGACCATCGCCGAGGCCTTCGACACCGAGAGCGAGCATCCCTTCAAGGGCAACGTCGACCTCGAAAGGCTTGAAGCCTTTTTCAAGGCGACGCCGAGACAGCGCATCCCCCTCTTTATGCTCACAATTACCTGCAATTCCTCGGGCGGCCAGCCGGTGAGCATGGAGAACATCCGGGGAGTGTCTGCCCTCTGCAAGCGCTTCGGCGTGCCGCTCTTCATCGATTCGGCGCGCTTCGCGGAGAACGCCTACTTCATAAAGGTCCGCGAGGAGGGCTACGGCGGCAAGGGCATCCGTGAGATCGTGCGCGAGATGTTCGCCTTCGCCGACGGTGCCACCATGTCGAGCAAGAAAGACGGCATTGTGAACATCGGCGGTTTTGTCGCCTTCCGGGCCCGAGAGGACTTCGAGCGTGCCATGACCTTCAATATCATGTATGAGGGCTTCAACACCTACGGAGGCATGGCCGGCCGCGACCTCGGTGCCCTTTCCGTAGGCCTCCGCGAGGCCACGACCTTCGAGTACCTCGAGGCCCGCATCGGGCAGGTGGGAAGGCTTGGCGCTTCCCTCATCGCCGGCGGCATACCGATCCAGAAGCCCTGCGGTGGACACGCGATCTACCTCAACGCCCTCAGGTTCCTCGAGGCTGTGCCCCGTGGCGAGTATGTGGCCCAGACCCTCGCGGTCGAGCTCTACCGCGAAGGCGGCGTGCGCGGCGTGGAGATCGGGGCTATCATGGCAGACCGCGACCCGGTCACGAGGGCAGACCGTTTCCCGGCCCTCGAACTCGTGCGCCTGGCCATCCCGCGGCGTGTCTACACCGACCTCCACATGGAGTACGTAGCTGCGGTGGTGGGCGCCGTGTGGGAGCGCCGGAAGGCCGTTACAAGGGGATATCGGATAACGCGTGAGGCTTCCATACTCCGCCACTTCACCGTCGAGCTCGAAGCCTTAGGCTGAAGGAGGGATCATATGAGTTCCCATGAAATCGTAACCACCTGGGCCGGGGAAATGGCCTTCACCGCGGACTTCGGCGATTATGCGGTCCGGATGGACACAAACCCCGAGATGGGCCGCACGGGGCCGGGTGCCAGCCCCAAGAAGCTCCTCCTCGCCGCCCTCGCCGGCTGCTCCGGCATGGATGTGGTTTCGCTCCTGAAAAAGATGAGGCAGCCCCTGACCTGGTTCGACATGCGCGTGACCGGGGAGCTGACCGAGGGACATCCCGCCTACTACAGCTCCATGGAGATAGTGTACCGCTTCAAGGCCTCCGACGGCCTCGAGGCGGACAAGGTCGAGAAGGCGGTCGGCTACTCGCAGGAACGCTACTGCGGGGTCTCGGCCCTCTACAAGCTGGCCATCCCGGTGACCTTCAGGATCGAGTACTTATAATTGTCAGGAACGTAACTCAGCCCTGTGGGCGGGTGGGGGTGCCTTCCGGGAGATCCAGGTCCCAGTCCTCGTCAAGGGCGATGTACTCGTCGATGGCCTGCTCTTTCTGGGTCCAGAATTCCTGTTCGTCGGGCGGAAGGATGTCGGCGGCTTCCACCTCCTCACCGGAACGGACGATCAGGCCCTTGCGGATGACGCCCCCGGCCGAGCCTGAGTTGTGTTCGATCTCGAAGCGGTAGCTAAGCTCGACGCCAGGGTGGAGGGCGCTGAGGTGGAGGAGGAGGGGGAGCGGAGGCGTCATGGGCGTGTCGAGGCTTATGAGGAGCCTGCCTTCGGCGTCCTTCCGGACCGATCCCTTTTCGAGGACTGCATCCCATTTCACGCCCCAGTTGGCGAGGCACCACTCGTGCGAATCCTTGAATCCTGTAGTCTGCTTGTTCGCCGACTGCTCGGCGGGGCTGGCCGATCGAAGCAGTTCGGCAGGGCAGGGCTTGAGGGTCTGGAAGGGGGCCGGGCGCAAAAAGACTCCGGCGATCTTTCCAAGGCTCCCTGCATCGCCGGAGAGCATGATTTCTGTCCTGCACCAGTTGGGCATGATCCCTCCCTTTCAGCGATCCAGTCGGTGAAAACCGATCCGATTCCAAGGAAAGGAGTGTATGCCCTTCGCCCTTCCTTGTCAAAACGGAGCTGCCCTTCCCTGCAAGGGAAGGACAGGCCTATGCCCTATCACTTGCCCATGGCAGTCTTGAATTCGTATCATGAAGCAATGTTCGTACCAACCTGGCCAGAATTCGCGCCCATCTCCCTTGAAATGAGGGATAGCCTCTATCCCTCCCTCAACGAGCTGCCTGATGGGATCTCCGAATTCACCTTCTCCAATCTGTTCCTTTTCAGGGCCACCTATGGGTACAGGCTTTCGCGGCATCCGAAGGGGGCCCTGATCGTCGAAGGCGCGAAGCTCGGGAAGTCCTTTTTCTACGTTCCAGGCCTCCTGCCCCCGGACGAAGTGCTTGCGGAGCTAATGGGGCGCAACGACTACCTCAAGAACCTCTCCGAGTCCCAGCTCAGGACGGAGGGGGAGCGCCTGGCCTCGAAGGGCTGGCTGATAGCGGAGGATCGTGACAATTTTGACTATTATTACGGGAAGAAGGACCTCGCCGAACTCCTGGGAAAGACCTACCACAAGAAGCGGAACCTTGTGAACGCCTTCAACGGGGCCTATGTCTGTGAGTCACGGCCCCTCACTCCTGAACGCGTCGGGGATGCCCTGGCAGTCCTCCTTGAATGGGCGACGCTGAAGGGCGAGCCCGGGGACGTCATCGCCTCGACCGAGGCCCTCGAGCGCTTCGAGACCCTCGGCATGTCTGGCTCGGTCTATTACGTTGCCGGGAAGCCCGTGGGCTGGTGCCTCGGCGAGCCCGTTGCAAAGGGAACGATGTTCGCCATCCATTTTGAAAAGGGCATCGACCACTACAAGGGCGTCTATCAGTACATCAACCAGGAATTTGCACGCGGCCTGCCTGAATCCTTCACCTTCATCAACCGGGAACAGGATCTCGGGGACGAAGGGCTCAGGCAAGCGAAGGAAACCTACCGACCCCTGGGCTTCGTGAAGAAGTACCGGGTAACCAGGGCCTGATTCGGAGGAAGGGGATGAGCGGACTCAGGGAGCTTTCGGGGTTTCGGCACGGCGAGGCTTTTGCCGCACGGAGTGCCATTCCCCTCCTGGCCTACGAGCTTGCCGATCCTGTGGCTGGAGGCCCGGCCGGAGGCCTGGAAGCCTTCAAGGCCGGGGTGCTGGCGCGCACTATGTCACTGACCCTCCTGGCTGGCTCGGGCTCGCGCTGGCAGAGCACCCTCGCCGCTGCCCGCACCGAGGGCCGGCTTTCGGGGGCCGCTGCCTCCTTCGATGCGGGCCTTCCCCGTGGCCTCTTCCCCGTCCGCGACTTCCTGACAGGTGGGGAAGACATTCCGATCGCCGCCTACTCGATCGCCGCGCTCGCGGGAACGGGAGGCCACCTCATCGTCGTCCGCGGTCACGAAGAGGCCATCCGCAGGGATATCATCGACCGCCTTGGCCTTGATCGTGACAAGTGGGTGTTTTTCACGCAGGAGGCGCCCCTGGGCAGGCCCCTGGGCCACGGCGATGCGGCCTGGCAGTGCCGCAGGCTGTGGCGCGACTGGGACTGGATCGTGGTCAATTTCGGCGGCGACCCCAGCTCGCGGCCGACGGTGGAGGCTTCCCTCCTGGCCCTCGCCGCCCTCTCCACGGCCGCCGCCCGCGATGGCCTTTCCCCGGTCGACTGCCTCCTCCCGGTGGCCCGTGTGGCCGATCCGACCTATCCGATAGAGCTCGACGATTCCGGAAGGCCCCTGGGCTTCGGCCACAACAAGCTCCGGGGAAAGCGGGAGACGCTCGACGCGGAATACGGCTACGCCAACATCGGACTGCGCATGTACCGCTCTTCGGCCCTGGCAGCCATGCTGGAGGACTTCCGCGCCACCTACTGGGTCGAAGGCAGGGGTTATGCGATCCCGGGCAACGACCCTGAGGGCGCCGAGTGCGCCCTCGACAACATCGACCTGGAGTTCGCGCGGCAGGGAAGGGCGAGGATCCTCCCGATAGCCATGAGCGAGGAACTGAGCCCCGTCAAGAGTTTTCCGGACGTGGGAAGGTTTGAGGTATCGATGGCGAGGATCCTGGGGCTCTGAGGGAAAACCTCAGAACAGCGGGACCGGCTTGGCCAGTTCGTAGCCCTGGGCGTAGTCGACGCCGATCTCCACCAGCTTCTCCAGGATCTCCCGGTTTTTCACGAACTCCGCGATCGTATGTATTCCCATGACCTGGCCCACCGCGTTGATGGCCTGAACCATCGTGTAAGAGACAGTGGATTCCGCGATACCCTGCACGAGGGAGCCGTCTATCTTGAGGTAATCGACGGGGAGGTTCTTGAGGTAGCCGAAGGAGGAGTAACCCGAACCGAAATCGTCGAGGGCGAAGGTGAAGCCCTCGTCCTTGAGGCGGGCCATGAAGCGTCCAGCAGTCGCGAGGTTCTGGATGGCTGAGCTTTCGGTGATCTCGAAGGAGATGCGCGAGGGGTCGAGGCCGTGGCGGCTCGATTCGAAGAGGATGAACTCGATGAGGCTCTCGTCGAGGATCGAGGGCCCGGAGAGGTTGACGGTGATGATGCGGCCGGCGAGGGGCGAGCCCTCGTCGATGAGGCGGCGGTAGCCGGCGAAGGAATTCGTGACGACCCAGCGGTCGATCAGGGGCATGAGGTTGTAGCGCTCGGCGGCGGGGATGAACTCCCCGGGCGAGGCGATGCTTCCGTCCTCGTTGACCAGGCGTATGAGGATCTCGTGCTTGGTCTGGAGCTCCTTTGCCGCGTTGATCGGTGCGATGAGCTGCTGGTAGAGGACGAAGCGGTTCTCCTCGACGGCGCGGTTGATCTTCGAGATCCAGTCCATCTCGCCGCGCCGCTTCTGGAAGAGTGCGTCGCGGACGGAGAGCACGGTGATGCGGTTGCCGCCCTCCTCCTTCGAGATGTGGCAGGCATCGTCGCCGGCCGCGAGGACGGTCTGGAGGTCCCCCGATTCGCGGGAGATGGGAACTATGCCTATCGAGAGCGTGACGGGGAAGACTCCCGACTGCCAGATGAATTTCCGCGCCTGCACCGCTTCCTGGAGGCGATGTGCGACATTGCGGGAATTGTCAAGATCGCAATCCATGAGGATTATGGCGAACTCGTCGCCACCGAGGCGGGCCGAGATGTCGTGCCGCGAGACGTTGGCCTGGATGTGGCCCGCGCATTGCCGCAGGAGCTCGTCGCCGGCCAGTCCGCCGAGGGTGTCGTTGACCGCCTTGAAGCGGTCGATGTCCATGAGGAGGAGGGCGTGCGTCGATTGCGAGTTCCGCGTTCCCTTGAGCACTTCGTTGAGCTTGAAGGAGAACTCGTCGCGGTTGGACAGTCCCGTCAGGATGTCGTGGCTGGCCTGGTAGCTGATGGTTTCCGACATCCGCCGCATTTCGGTAATGTCCCGAAGCGTTATGACAAAGCCCTCGGAGGCGTTTTCGTGCTCGCGGATGCGCGTGATCGAGCCGTCGACGAGGATCGAGCGGCCACCGGCCAGTTCGAGGAGGGCTTCGGAGAAGAACCAGGGCCGGTCTTCCGGAAGCGTGGGATTGTCACCGAGGAGGGATAGTCGGGTGTCTGGATCCAGGAGCCGGAGGATCTCCACGGCGGGTTTGCCACGGGCATCGTCCTCCCCATGGCCGGTGAGGTCTTCGGCGACGGGATTCATGAAGCTGACGACAAAGGCTTTGTCGGTGGCGATGATACCCTCGTTGATGG
>CAIJMU010000133.1 GCA_903821875.1 uncultured Spirochaetota bacterium | reverse complement strand
TAGACCAAAAATGACCCAGAAAATCAACTTCGTTTGTTTGGGTTTTCTTCTCATTCTTGCAACGGGATGCACCCACACATTCTCCCAAGAGCAGCCTGAACTAGGCAATCTCATAGTCGAGATACAATCACCCGACGCCAGCGCCCGGACTATCTTGCCACTAGACGTCGACACGACTGTCACGACCTACAGCCTCTCGTGCTCGGGACCGCTCCGCTCGACGATCGCTGCCACGGCGCAGGCATCGAGCAGCTTCAGCGCCATGTCCATCGCAGCAGGAGCCTGGACCATTACGGTGAAGGGGAGCAACGCCGCCGGCATAATTATCGCACAGGCGAACGCGTCCTTCATCGTTCCAGCGGGTGGGACGGCCAGCCAGACCATCCAGCTCGCCCGGCTCAGTGGGACGGGAACCCTTGCGCTGACCGTGAGTTGGCCATCGGGGACTTCTGTCGATGCAGCTGTTGCAACCCTGACGCCCGTGGGTGGAAGCGCGGAAGTCATCAACCTGACCATTTCGGGTAACCAGGCGACCACGACGATCGAGCGAGAATCAGGATCCTACACCCTTATCGTGAATCTGAAGAAACTTGGCCAGCCCCTCGTGACGCCCAGGCTCGAGGCGATTCTCCTCTATTCGAGCCTGACTTCGGCGGGGACCGTCGCCTTTACGGTCGTGGATCTCGCGGATAGTGGGACCTTGTCCACGCCCTCACTCAGCGTTGGCTCTGGAACCTACGAGTTGGCCCTCTTCCTCCAATTGCTTTTCTAGTTCCTTTGAAACAGCCTCTTGCCATTCCTTGGAAGCTCGGTCTTAAACTCACTGCAGGTAACTTCTGGACAATTGAAAGCAAGGAAGATACCGCGGTCACAAGGCAGGAGGTCATGAAATGTCGCTCAAAGCGGAAAATGAAGCACGACTCAAGCTGCAGCCTCCGCGATCCGTCGCAGTCGTTCATTTCTCGGGTACCGGAGGGGCGCGCCTTGTGGCTCGATCCTTCGAGGAGGACCTTCTACAGCGTGGGATCCAGGTAACTCCCAAGGCCCTCGACCGTTCTGCTGCATCACAACACGCATCGGATGAGGATGCGCTCGCCGACAAGGCCGAAGCGCTCATCCTGGTTTTCGCCGTGCATGCCTTCGACGCCCCCGATCCGGTCTATCGATGGGTGGAAGAAGCCCATGGCGGAGGCCGGCGCACGGCTGTCATTTCAGTGTCCGCCGGAGGAGAACCCTGGCCCAATACCGGCTGCAGGCAAAGAGTCATCTCTGCGCTTGAGGGTCGTGGCTTTGTGGTCAATTATGAAAAGATGATGGTAATGCCCTGCAACTGGGTCGTGGCTATCCCCGATGGACTTGCAGCCCTTCTCGTCCGCGCCCTTCCCTCGAAGGTTGCCTTGGTTCTCAACCATTTCCTCGCCGGAGAAACCCGCCGCAGGCCCGGAAGGATGAGCCGGTCGCGGGCCTTGATCTCGAAGCTCGAAAAGCTCGGCGCCCGCAGATTCGGAAGCCGGGTAGAAGTCTCCGAAGCCTGCACTGCCTGCGGATGGTGCGAGCGGAACTGCCCGGTGGTCAACATCCTCCTGGTGAATGGAAAGCCGGTCCTCGGAAGCGATTGCGTGATGTGTTTCCGCTGCGTCTATGGCTGCCCGCACGGCGCCCTCAAGGCCCATGATTTCCAGGTGCTCCGGCAAGGCTTCAGCATCCCTTCAGCCATGAAGCGCATGGAGGGCATCGAAGCCCTCCCTCCTGAAGCCTATTGCAAGGGTCCGCTCTGGGCGGGAGTGCTTGCCTACCTGGGCGACCGGGACGGCTATTGAAGCGAAGCGAATAGTTAGTCAGACCTCAGCCTCTTGCCGGAGCCTGGGACTTCCTTCCACCTCGCCTCAAGGACTGTAGACGCGCTCCGCGTCGGCGCGGATCTCGGATTCGTCCATGAGGACCTTCTTGAAGCGGCGCTCGGCGAAAAGGATGGCCTGGTCGGCATAGTGCGGAGAGCCTGGCCTGGCAGTAGCGCTGCCGAACTGGTGGATGCTCTGGGAGTCGAGGCCGCCTTTTCCGTCCCAACGCACCATCATGATGTAGCAGTCGCCGTTTTCGCCAATCATCGTGCCGTTTTTCTGCGGCATTCCATAGACCGCCCGGATGACGTCGGGGGCCCCGTCGAGGGGGAGATTGACAGCGCCGTGCACAAGGCGATTGACCTGTGCCCATTCGGGATCGATGCGACCGAAGTTGGACAAAAGGAGAGCGAGGGCCTCACGGTAGGCTGCGACGAGCTCTTCGTAGGGCACAGGGATGCTGGTCAGCCGTGAGATCGAAAAGCCCTCATGCTTTATATAGAGCTGTCCGAAGGTGAGGATGGGCAGGGCCGTGGCCCGGTTGCTCATTTCGGAACCCAGGTTCCAGGAAGCCAGGAGCTCGCGGCCCTTCCGCTCGAGCTCGCCCGAGAGCGACTCGTCCGCCGCCAGGCGTGCAACGAGCCGTGCGAGATCGGTCTTTTCCGAATACTTCATGTCGAATTTATATGCGAAGAATTTCTCGTAGGAGATGGGTGCATCATCAGCGCCGAAAAGCTCGAGCGCGCGGAGTGCGCGGTTCGTCATCCAGGTCTCGATGCCGAGGGTCTTGGAGAAGTCGGACTCCTGGGGGTTGCCTGAGCCGGTTGTGGTTTCGAAGGGTGAGCTGTTGCAGCTCTGGATGAAGCCGGAGGGCGGATCGAGGACCATGGGCAGCCGCTCGAAGGGGAGGTATTCGGTCCAGAGGGTCCGCGAGGTCGTGCCGTCGAGCTTGCCCTTCCAATTGTATGCTTCGTCGCGGATCGGAATGTGCGCGTTGTAGAGGTAGAAGATCCTTCCCTCGGAGTCAGCGTAGCCGATGTTGAAACAGGGCAGGGCCTGTGTCGCGACCGCCTTCCGCCACTGTCCGAAATCCTCTGCCTTGTTCATGCCGTAGAGTTCCTCGATGACGTCGATCCGGTCGAAGTTCGCATAACGTATCGCATAGGTACCGGTCTCGGTCCGGAGCGCCGGCCCGTAGACTGTCCTCAATATGACCTTTTCGACGGGCCAGACGAGGGGGCCGAAGAGCTTTACGCCGAGCGTCACCTTCGAAGTCTCGAAGCTGCGCCACTGGCCGTCGTAGAGGTAGCGCCCACTGTCCTTGGGATCCACCTCGAGGCGATAGACATCCACGAGGTCAGGCTTGCTGACGGTAAAGGACCAGCCCAGATTGCGATTGTGCCCGAGAACCACGACAGGCAGGAGGGGAAAGAGCCCCCCGACGACATCGAGTCCCTCTTCGCTCTTAAGGTGGGCTTCGTACCAGGTTACTGGCCCCGACCAGGGCTGGTGGGAATTGACCGCGAGGTAGCTCGCTCCATCCGAGGCACGGCCTGCACCAACGGCGAAGACGTTGGAGCCCATCTTCGTGTAGTAGCCGTCCCCGTCGGTGGGGTCGGCCGGGTCGTCCGGGTCGCTTGCGGCGCTCGCCAGAGCACCCTCTGTCGACGGGACTGCGGAGCTGCGATCTTTTTTTTTCTCGTTGAGAAGCGACATGATGGTCTGGTCGAGACCGAAGAAGAGGGGAACCTTCTGTGTAGTCGAGACGATGATGTCCTTCCCGCTCACGGGGAAAAGCCCAGTTATGAGGAGTTCGGAACCGTGGAGGGCTGCATAGCGGTTCAAGCCAGAGGCGTAGCCTTCCACGAGGGCGCGTGTCGCCTCCGAGAGCTGATGCTCGTATTCCCGATCGACGAGTTCCCGGATTCCGAAGAGGGCGAGCGCATAGTCGAGTATGGCGCCTGACTCTCCCTCGACCTCGCCGAGGCGGCCACGCGCGGCCAGGAGACCAAGCTGGATGGTGCCGAAATCGTCCTCGGAGTTGGCGTAGGCAAGTCCGTAGGCTACGTCAGCATCCGTCTTTCCGAAAATGTGGGGTACGCCAAAGCTATCGCGGACAATCTCGACGGAGGGGGATCCTGGTCCTGCAGCGGGCCCAGCAGCTGCCAGCGCTGGTTTCCCAGCGGTCGCGCAACCCGTTAAGAGAATAATGGCCACCCAGAGGGAGGCAGAGGCAGTGAAGGGGGTTATTTTCATTTTTCAGCTCCTTAGGGCAGTAGTGTCAGCCGGATCGCTGTGAATTGCCAGTCCCCGCCCCCCCTCGCTACCCCCCCGCCTCCCCGACAATCCGCGCATGCAGTACCCGCTCGATACCGAGTACCCTGCCGTTGGCCTGCCGCACTTCATGGTGTTCAATCCAACCCCAGGCTTCAACCTGCCTACCGACGAGGGCAAGCCAAGCTTGGGGTATCGTCATGCGGGATGGCAACCAGAAAGCCTCGCCACTGCCGGAGACGACAAGGAGCCTCGGAAAGCGGCTCGAACCAACAAGCCTGAGGAGGCCTGCTATGCGTACCTCGACCCTTCCTGGCATGACATCCCGATACAATTCCCCTGCGCTGGTACCAGAATTCCCGGAAGCGGTGAACTCTGTGGATTCCGGAGCTGGCACTGTCGCGAAGAAGCCGCTTGCGCCAAGCCCTGCCTGATCCGCCTTACAGGCCAGAAGGAGGGCGACCAGTAGCGCCGCCCCCCGTACAGTTGTCACTTTCCCTCACGCCGAGGAGGACGTATCCAGTCCACACGGAAGCGGTGGCCCTGCCAAATCTGGCCGATGTTGCGGGATGCAGGCAATTGTCTGATTTCTGCCAGGGTGGCGAAGCTGCCCGTTGTTGCCACCACCGGAGTATCGGATACCGTGTAGCTTGGGTTGTAGGCGAGGATGAAGTCCCCTGCAGCAAAGGTCGTGGCCTCGATCGTGATATTTTTCGAAGCATCGATCTTTGCATAGGATATTTCGGTTCCGGTGACAGGAGAAAAAGCAGAAGCAACCTTGCCAAAGAGGCCTTCGCCAGGGAGTAGCTTGTAGGCGGTGGCAGTGGCTATGGCTTCGAGGAGGGGCTGGGAGACGACAAGCTCGGTATCGCCCTTGTAGCCATAGACCGACTCAGGATCATTGAGGTAGTTGGCAAGATACCAGGAGCGGATAAGGTAGTCCCAGGTCGGCTTGTTTGCTCCTAGATCGGCCTTTTGGGCAGTATTATCGCTGCTTGCCCAGTCTGCGGTGGCAGCCACCACTGCCTCGGCGTCGTAGGGATCAGCCGCTATGATCTCCTTGAAAACCGCTGCACCATCGGGCGATTGTACGCGCAGCCATTGGAAAAAGAGGTAGACGGACGAATAGCTTGCAAGAACCGCGGAACCGCCCTCATGGGCGTCCCAGCTCAAAAAAGCCTGTCCCGTCCGGATGGTGTCATTGGCCGTAGCTCCGGTCTCGACAGCTTTCTGCCCATTGAAATAGTCCACTCGATCCGCAAGCTGCTTCTTGCCATCGCTGCCATAGAGTTCCTGGTAGAGCTGCTCTGCGGCCGCAGAGAGCCCTTCGTTGATCCAGGAGTCCTCCTCGGACTTGGCCGCGGCCGTGGACTGGATGTACTCATGGTTGTAATTGGCCATGTGCTGGAGTTCGTGCGTTATGGTCAGGGGAAGGTCGTCCGATTCGAGATCTCCCTGGACACAGTCGATGTACAGCATATCCGCATAATTGGACTCTTCTCCCTCAAGGGAGTTCGTCGAGTCGAAGTAGCCCGCCGTAAAGCTCGAGGATGAGGCGGAACTCTCGATCTCGAGGAGGAGGAGGGCGATGTGTCCGTCTTCGTCGACGTCACCCGGATCGGCGAAATCATCGCTGACGAGGGCATAGGACCTGGTCTCGAAATCGGTGGCGAGTTTTTCCGCGATCTCGTCGGTCACCTTGGCGTTCACGTTGGCGCTGTCTTCGACAAAGACCTCGGCAATACCCTCAGGACCAATTGCGGCGAGCCGTGCCTTGACATCATAAAGGGTATTGTCGTCCCGGGTAGCGCGGAAAACGTAGCGCGGCTTGAACTCGCCCGAAGCTGCCTCACCCTTGGCTGTGCCTGCGGCATCGAAGGCCTGGACCTGTACGGTGCAATCCTGGGTTATCTGTATGCCTGTAGCCGGTACTGGAGGAGAAGCGGAGGTAGGATCGCTGCCGTCGGTCGTGTAATGAAGGACAGTTCCCTCCGGCGCATCTGAAACAGTGATATCGAGGAAGCGGGCGTCCTTGTTCCAGTAGTTCACATCCTGGCTGTCAGCGGTCAAAGTGATCGGTGACTCGGTCCCTGCCGTCTGGTCTGGCTCATCGCTGCCGAGAAATGTAAACAGGAGTTGGCAGGAGCTGAAGCCAAAAAACACGAGCGAAAGCAGGACAGCGAACAGACTCTTCGTGCGCATTGCACTACCTTTCTCCCGATCATCGGGATCGGGAAGGTCCCTGCAACCTGGAAAGATCGGCTACAGCCGAGTGCTTTCCTTGCGGAAAAACCCAAGGGGATCCGCTGGTAAGGACCAACGGCAGTATCAAGGGCGTTATGCGACTCAGCAATCACCCCAAAAGGGTAGTTGAATCATGTATCCACCGAAAATTCGGCCTTACCCATTCTGGGTAGGCAGGTGACTCAAGCTCCTCCTGAGCTTCTTCCTCACGGCCTCCGAACCCCAGACCAGGCCGGCGATGTACACAAGTATGAAGACTGGCAAGAAACCCATCCCCGTTTTCGGGGCGAGAAATCCGAAGGTTGGAGGCAGGAAGGTGGAACCGATGTAGGCTACGGCCATCTGGAAGCCCATGATCGCCTGGGCCTGCGCCGCTCCGAAGCGTTCGGGGGTCTCGTGGAGCATGCAGGGGAATATCGGGGCGCAGCCGAAACCGACCAATAGGAAGCCCGTCAGCGTGAGCGGTAGGGGAAGCGGGAGGAGCATCAGGCTCGCCCCGGCGAGGATGAGGAGGCTGCCGTAGCGGATCAAATCCTTGTTCGACAGCTTGTAGGAAATGAAGCCGGTGAGGAATCTGCCTACTGTGATGCTGGCGTAGAAAAGCGCTACCCAGGAGGCTGCTGCCGCTGCCTCGATGCCCTTGACCTTGAACAGGAAGCTTCCACCCCACAGTCCCATCGTGCTCTCAATGCCGCAGTAGCAGAAAAAGGCCAGGAGAGCGGGTTTTGCACCCCTGAGCCTGAGCGGGAAAAAGAGCTTCTGGTGGGGCGGCTCGGCAGCCTCTCCTCCTTCAGCAGAGCGGGCGGCTACTTTCCCCCAGAGAGGGACAGCCACGCTCAGCACGAGTACCAAGACCAGCTGGAAGAGGGCGATGCCGAGGTAAGCCAGGCGCCAGCTCGTCCCAGCTGCCAGGAGGGCAGCAAGGGCGAGGGGTCCGCTCAGGGCTCCCAGGCCCCAGAAACTGTGCAACCAACTCATATGTCGTGACTCGTAATGCCCCGCTACGTAGGAGTTGAGTCCCGCATCGACCGCGCCGGCACCGATTCCAAGGGGGACGGCGAGAGGAAGCAGCCACCAGAAGGAGGGGGCCTGTGAAAAGCCCAGGAGGGCGAAGGCCGTCAGGGCGACGCTGGCCGCCGTCACTCGTCCGACTCCGAAGCGCCGGAGCATGCGGCTACTGAACACACTCGAGACTATGGTCCCCCCGGATATGACCATGGAAACCATTCCGGCAAAACTGTAGGGCACCTCGAATTCGCTCTGCATGACCGGCCACCCGGCACCGAGCAAGGCATCGGGGAGACCAAGGCTGATAAAGGCTATATATATTATGACGAGCAACAGGCTTGCCATGGAGCACTCCTTCGATGGGGCCTGTGGGCTTAGGCTCGCGGACGCAGGGGATACCGGGCTTATACTGGGCTCGCCTGGGCTGCCGCGGACGGCCGCTTATTCTCGGCATTACGCGCAGGGGCGTCAACCATCTCCGTTGCTGTCCTCTGGCAATGCAATTATGATTGGACACAAAGCCGGACATGCACAGGAGAAGTGATGGCGACGAATAGCACTTTCATTCCACTCTCGCGCAGCGAGCGCGGGCTCAAGGCCCAGGCAGCCAGATGACGCCGATCGGCATCGGGATGCTGGGCTTTGGCAGTATCGGAAAGATCCACACCCTGGCCTATCGCGCATTACCGTCGATGTATCCCCTCATGCCTGCCTTCACACTGGCGGCTGTCTGCACGAGGTCAACGGCCTCTGCCGAGGCGGCAGCGCGCGAGGGGGGCTTTGCCCGAAGCTACACGAGCATCGAGGAACTTGTCGCCGATCCTGCAATCTCGGTGATCGACTGTGTCCTTCCCAACGATGCCCACAAGGAAGCCATCACCCTGGCCCTGGCAGCTGGCAAGCACGTCTACTGCGAAAAGCCCCTCGCCCTTTCAGGCACAGAAGGCCGGGAGTTAGCTGCCCTTGCTGCAGCTTCAAAGGGCAGGCTCGGGATGACCTTTAATTATCGTTTTTTCCCCGCGATCATGCGGGCGAAAAAGCTCATCGCCCAGGGAGCCCTCGGGGAAATCTACAGTTTCCACTTCGAGTACTTCCACTCAGGCTACCAGGATGCTTCCCGTCCCCTCAGCTGGCGTATGAGAAAGGAAAGCTCTGGCGGAGGGGCCATTGTGGACATGGGCGCCCACATCATCGACCTTGCCCGACATCTTTTGGGCGAGTTCTCCGAACTGTCAGCAGTTACTAAAACCTGGATACCCGAACGCCCGCTTAGCAAGGGTTCTGTGGAAAAGGGAGCGGTCACGGTGGATGACGCTGCCTGGGTTACCGCCCGGCTCGCCTCCGGCGCCCTCGGAACCCTCGTCACCTCACGCTTTGCAACCGGCGCCGCCGACGACCTGGGCTTCAGGATCGAGGGCTCCATGGGAGCGCTCCGCTTTGACCTGATGGACGCCAACTGGCTCTACCACTATGACGCCCGGCGGAGCGGCCCCGAACTCGGGTGGACCCGTCTCGAAACCATCCAGAATTATCCGGGTGCCTCCGTACCACCTGCCCGCGCCATCCTGGGCTGGGAGCGGAGCCATGCAGAAAACCAGTACCAATTCCTCCGAGCCATAGCCGAGGGCAGGGAGCCCAGTCCCGGCATCGCCGACGGCCTGGCAGCCAACCTGGTCACCGACGCAATCCTCGATGCTGCCGGGCAGGGCACCTGGGTCAGGGTTCCACAGGCTTGAGCAGGGCTTGAAAGTTGTCACAACAGCCGAGCCTATCCCAATGAGTGCGCGGAAACGCTGTCTACGCTTGACGTGAACCATATTTGCGATATATTGAACCATGGAGGTGGTTCATGAGTTCGATAACCATTCATGCCCTCGATCCAGAACTTGACCGAAGGCTTTCGGCAAAGGCCAAGGAAGAAGGCAAAAGCAAGAACCTCCTCGTAAAGGAATGTCTTGCGCAGGCTGTGGGCCTGGGGCCATACACCGACGAGTACGCCGAGTTCTGTGGAGTCTGGACTGCTGAAGAGC
>CAIJMU010000132.1 GCA_903821875.1 uncultured Spirochaetota bacterium | reverse complement strand
GATGACGGTTGCGGCGTGAAGGTCGGAGCCCTTGCCCTCGCCTGCGGCCTTCAGGTCCTTGTCGGTCTCGACGATCTTCTTGGCATTGTCCCAGCAGCCGCCGGCGTTGGCCATGAGGGGAAAGGGGGAGCACCTTCGCCACGTGGCGGATTCGCGGGTGACAATGCGAGCGCGGCGGCGAGCATTTTCGGGGCCTGATCGGACGGGTCCTGTCGGGGAAATGCGCACCCCCCTCTCGAGTACTCGAGGGGAGCGCGCATTTCCCCGACACCCGTCGTCCGACCATACTCCGCAAGGCGCGTTCCGGGTTTGCCCCATCACGCCGCAGATTCACGATTGGCGAACGCGCTCCTCCATTCGGCGCGAATCCGGAATCCCTCGAAGGCGCTTCGCCAGTCTCCCGCTGCTCCCCCACGGGCGGGCTTCCGTCGCCGCTGAAGCGTGGCTTTGGGGGCGGTCTCTTCGAGCCCGCCCCAGCGTCGCGCATGAACGGCGCCGGCGATCCCGCCCTTCCCCCACGACTCAGTTCGTTCTATCCACAATCGAATCAGGAATATTCCAGAAACCGCGATGCCAAGACGACCTTGGTTCTTTTCGAACGGCTATCCCTCCTGGAGGATACGCTCCAGAAGCTTGCTTCCTGGCTTTTGAGCGACCAATTACCATGGTTCAGATTCACTTTCCCGCGAAAATCACCTCGTCCATCCGTGCGCGCAGTCCACCATGGCCCTGAGGTTCTCGAGCGCTGTCCCGGGACAGACGAAGCAACCGCTCCCGAGGATGAACCGGCCGCCTGCGAGGCCTTTCCCGACGGCATCCCAGCACGCCCGAGTCACTTCCTCTGGCCTGCCCTCTTTTAGCACATGCACCGGATCGATATTGCCGATCACGGCAGCTCGTCCCCTGACAACCGCGCTTACCTCGGCAAGATCCATGGCCGAATCTATCTCGATCAGGTCCACGCCTGTCTGGACCATATCCTCCAAGATCTCCATGTTGCTTCCGCACATATGAATCATGGTGTACTGCGCTTTTTTGCCTGTTTTCTCCTTCAAAGCCGTGAATATTTCCCGGTGATAGGGCTGAACCCATGCGCGGTACAGTCGTGGGGAGATCATGTTGAGCGAAGCCAGGGAATCGCCGACATACAGGATGTCAGCCCCCATATCCGCCTGCGCCTCCACGAAGCGCAACGTGGTTTCGGTCATCAACCCGAGGAGATCCCGCATGTTCCGCGCGTCATCGTCGCTGGATTCACTGGACTCGATATCCATCAGCCTGAGCATGAAATTGTCGATGCCGAGCAGATAGGCCGCCAGGGAGAAGGGTCCCGTGCCCGTACCCCTGATGGCCAGATCATCGCCGACCGCTGCGCGAAGGCACTCGAGGGCTTCGAGGTACACCGGCATGCGTCCATCGGCGAAAGGGTCGGGCACTCCCAGGTGACGCATCTCTCCGGGGTCGTTGAAAGGCGGTGCCTTCGCTGTCGGCAGGGCGTTCTGGTGCATGTCGACCTTCAGTCCGAAGGCTTCGGCGATGTAATAGGTGTCGGCCGCGGTTATCAGGATGTCCTGGCCCAGATCTTCCTGGAGCCTCAATTGTCCCTCGGCGATGAGCCGGCCGTTCGTGACATAGTCCCCAAGCGGGATCCCGGCATGCTCCGCGGCGAAGTAGCCCGTGAATGGACCGGCTGCCACACGGTCAGGCCTCCCGCCCTGCTTCAATGACTCGATGGTGAGATGCCTCGAGGTCATGATTCCTCCCTGATCGAATCGGAATACCAGATGGTCATGGGATCACACCTCGGTGTCCGAGCCGAGGCTTCTCCTCCTGCCCTTCCACGCGGAAACGATGCTGAACCCGAGGACGATGAACGCAAGTATCAGGATCGTGCCGGAAATGGGCCGGGCAAAGAAGCCGAGCACGTTGCCACCGAAATAGATCATGGACTGGATGAAGGTGTTTTCCATGAGCTTCCCGAGGACGAAGGTCAGCAGCAGCGGGGCGAGGGGGATGTCGACCTTCTTGAAAAAATAGCCGACGACTCCCGCGACCAGCATCGCACCCACCTGCCAGAGGCTGCCGCTCGTGGAATAGGCCCCCACGACGGCGATGGCGACGATTATCGGATAAAGTATCCGTTCGGGTATGAAGGCGATCTTGGCCCACAGTCGGGCCATCGGCAGGTTGAATACCAGAAGCACCGCGTTGCCGATGTACATGCTTGCGATTATCGCCCAGACCAGCGTGGGATTCTCATTGAAGAGGGCAGGTCCGGGCGTGAGTCCGTGCATGATGAAGGCGCCAAAAAGGATAGCCACCGTCGGCGAGGTTGGAATGCCCAGGGTGAAGAGGGGGATCATGGCAGAGCCAGCGAAGGCGTTGTTCGCGGTCTCCGGCCCCGCGACTCCTTCTATCGCTCCCTTCCCGAAGCGCGAAGGATCCTTGGCGACTTTCTTTTCGATCGAATAGGAGAGCACCGAGGCGATGACGGCGTTCGCCCCGGGAATCAAGCCCAGGAGGAACCCGAGGAAGGTCCCGCGACCGATGGCCCCCATGGTGGGGCGCCATTCGTCGCGCTCGGGGAGCAGCTTGCTGATGCGCTCGACGCGTTTTTCGGCGTTGATCGTCTCGTAGCCGAGGAGGACCTCCGAGATCCCGAACAAGCCCATGGCGATGACGACAAAGTCAAGACCATCCATGAGGTTCGGCTCTCCAAAGGTGAAGCGGAGCGCGCCCGACATGGGGTCCATCCCGATCATCGCCAGGGTCAGGCCAAGGGCCGCGGAGAGCATGCCCCTGATCAGGGACTTTCCGATCAGTCCCATGATCATCGTCATGCCCAGGAACATGATCGCGAAGAACTCCTGCGGACCGAAGCCCAGGGCGAGCTTGGCCAAGGGCGGACCCAGGAGGCTGAGGCCGATCACGGTCGCGGTTCCACCGATAAAGGACCCTATCGCGGCTACTCCAAGCGCCGTTCCGGCCCTGCCCTTCTTGGCCATCGCATGGCCGTCGATGCAGGTTACCACGGAGGCGGCCTCGCCGGGCACATTGATCAGGACCGAGGTGATAGTGCCGCCGTACATGGATCCGTAGTAGATCCCGGCGAGCATGATGATGGCGGGGATGGCCTCCATCCGGAAGGTCACGGGCAGGAGGAGCGCAATGGCAGTGACCGGCCCGAGTCCCGGCAGGATGCCGACGAGCATTCCTGCGGAGACGCCGATGATGCAGAACAGGATGTTCCCGCCCTGGAGTGCGGTGCTGAAGCCAAGCAAAAGGCCGGAGATCGAATCCATGGTGCTCTCCTTAGAATCCGAGGGCGTTGACCGGCAACGACAGCCCCAGGAGCGACTGGAAGATAACAAGGAGGGCAAAGGACGACACCAGCGCCAAGGGGATGGAAACATACCACCGATAGAAACCGACCAACATCAGGAACAGCATGATGGCGCAGGGGATGGTGAATCCCAGGGGAGGGACAAGGAGGATGAAGAGCGCGACCCCCGCGACGGAGGCGAGGATGTAACCGAGACTCTTCCCTCTCGGCAGGATCTCCTCGCCCTTGGCTTCCTTCCCAAGGATGGCTTCCACGATGAAGACAAGGGAGAGGACGAGCAAGGCTCCGCTCATCCAGATGGGGAAGAACCCCGAACCGGGTCCGTACTTGGTGTAGTAATGGAATGAGAATGACTGGACAAGGATCAACGCGCTGAACGCCACGAGGACAAGTCCGATGCTTACTTTCAAAGTTCTCATTGGAATACCTGCCTTCGCCGGATGTAGTCGCATGATCACGATTCCAGACCCCGATCATAGGCTGGAAATGCCAGTTTGGCGGGGTTTCCCGCCAAGATCGGACTTGCTCGGGGTGGTCGCAACTCGAAGCCGCGACCGCCCCGTCGAAGCCCAAACTACTTGGCGAGCTCGATGATCGGCTTGAGGATCTCGATGTCCTTCTGGACGAACTTCGTGATCTCAGCCGAGTTCTTGTAGCCGATGCCGAGGTAGGCCTTGTTCATGAACTGCACGAAGGCAGGATCGACCGCGACCTTGGCGAGGGCATCCTCGAGGATCCTGGAAACGGCCTCGGGCAGGGCCGGGTTGGCGGCTATGCCCCGGTAGGTACCGCTCACGATGTCCAACCCGGCTTCCCTGAAGGTCGGAACGTCCTTGTACAGCCCTGCTATCCTGCTTTCGGCCATGACCGCCAAGGGACGGAGATTGCCAGCCTCAACCTGGGCTCGTGCCTCTCCCGGACCGACGATGGCGAAATCACCCCTGCCACCCAGGACCTCGGTAAGCGCCGGCGCGGCCCCGTTGAAGGGCACGGTGACGAACTTGAATCCCGTCGTCATCGCCAACTGGATACCATAATAATTAGGAACAACAGAGGCGGCGAACTTCAACTTGTCGGGATTGGCCTTCATGTCATCGAGCAGGTCTTTGATGGTCTTGTATTTCGACGTCGACTGGACCACGACCACGGGCGGATCGATGTTGAGGTTGCCGAGGAACTTGAAATCCATGGTTTTGAAGGGGGCCTGGCCGAGCAGGGGCAAGGAAACCACCTCCCGGGTGAACACGATGAGGGTATAGCCGTCGGGCTTCGCGTTCAAGCCATCGATCATGCCCACGGAGCCTCCGCCACCGGTCTTGTTCGACACGACGACTTCCTGCTTGAGGATCTCCTTGAGGGAGGCCGCTATCGCCCGCCCGACCGCGTCGGTCCCGCCACCAGCGGCGAAGGGAACGACCAGTTCGATGGGCTTGACCGGATACTGCACGGCCGCCTTCGTCCCCTGGGCGAAAAGCACTCCTCCTGCCAGGAGAAGCACCATCACGGAAAGCACGAACCTCTTCATAGTTGCCTCCTTGTATCTCGTGAAGCCGTCGCGACGGCACAGGGCTTGTCGCGATCGACCTTCGTACATCCAATCGAACTCACTTGTCGCCGACCTGGGCCAGCAGCGCCTTCATGGTGGCAAGCTGGACCTCGCTGACGCCGCTCATCGGCGACCGGGAATGACCGCAATCGCGGCCCATGATCCTGAGCGCAGCCTTCATCCTGGCCGGGAACTGCGGTCCCCGCACGGCCCGCCAGAGTGGATGGATCTCGTCCTGGATCCTTCTGGCCTCGTCGTGCTTTCCTTCCTTCACCAGGTCCCACATCCGCACGCAGCGCCTCGGAAAGAGGGAAAGGATGGCGGAGATCGCTCCGTCCGCCCCGAGGGAGAAGGTCGTGGCGATCATCTCGTCGGTGGCCGAGTAGACCATCGCCCGATCGCCGTTGACCAGTTTCTGCTCGTAGAAGGCCATGATGCCCCCCACGCTCTGCTTGATGCCCACGACGCCCGGGATGGCGAGGAGGCGGGAGAAGAGATCCGTGCCGATCTCGTTCTGCGGCACGACGTTATAGATGATGAGGGGAAGCCCGGAGGCTTCGGCGATCTCCCGGAAGAAGGACGCGTTGCCATCGGCGTCCGGCACGAGGACGTTGTAGAAGACAGGCGTCACCATGAGGGCGTCGGCTCCGGCCGCCTTGGCGGCGAGAGCGGTCGTCACGGCTGCCTGGGTAGAGCTGCGGATGACCCCTGCCACGACGGGCAAGCCTGCCTTGTTCTCTTCCCTCACAATTGAGATAAGCGTCGAAAGGTCGTCGTCCGTCAGGCTCGCCCCCTCGCCCGTGCTGCCTCCCGGGGACAGACCGTGCACCCCGCAGCCGATGAGGTGCCGTACCTCCCTCCTGAAGATCGCGCGGTCGATTGCCCCAGACGCGTCGAAGGGAGTGATGATCAGCGGGATGACACCCCGAGGCTCGTTGCCGCGCTTCATGGCTTCTTTCCCAGGGCTCCGACCTTCATCATCATCTCGCGGACCTTGGCGACCTCTTCCGCGGTTCCGGAGAGCAACGGCTGCCTCGGATATCCGGCGGGATAGCCCATCATCTTCATCGCTTCTTTGAGGAGGCAGACCGGGTTGGTCCGTCCGCCCTGCCCCATGATCCGGTAGAGGGGCAAGAGCCGGCGCTGGATCAGGGAGGCCTCGCGCACCTTGCCCGCCAGCAGGAGGTCGATCATCTCGCGGATCTGGTCTCCGACGATGTGGGATCCGCCACTGATGACGCCGCCGATGCGCTCGAAGCCCTGGACATAGGATTCGAGGACCATCGTGTCATCACCGTTGTAGACGATGAAGTCGTCTGGCGTGGCGTTCAGGAACTCGGTCATCTGCTTCGCGTTGAGCTCAGCCTCTTCCTTGATGCCGACGATGTTCGAGATCTTCGCCAGCTCGCCGATCATGGCGGGGCTCGTGTTCACGCCGGTGAAGATCGGGATGTTGTAGACGAGGATGTCGATGGGAACGGCGGCGGCGATCGTCCTGAAATGCTCCTGGATCTCCCGCTGCGAGGGCTTGGTATAGTAGGGCGCGACGATCATCACGGTCTCGAAGCCGATCCGCGCGGCTACCTTGGTGAGCTCCAGCGCCTCGCGGGTGGAGGCCGCGCCAGTGCCCGCGATCATCGGAACGCGGCCCTTGAAGGCTGTGGACATCGTCTCGTAGACCTTGATGCGCTCCGCCGCGCTCATCGTGAAGAACTCGCCGGTCGTGCCGGTCAGGATGAAGGTATCCGCCCAGCCCTTGGCCAGAAGCATCTCTCCGATCTTCACCATCGCATCGAAGTCGACATCCCCGTTCTCCTTGAAGGGAGTCACGACGGGAACGAGTATCTTCCCATACCTGTCCTTGGAAAACATCAAAACCTCCTAATTGCCCAAAACGATTTATTGTCTGCCATCAGACAATATTGGTGAAATAATTCATTCTGAGATAATGGATTCCATGTCCGATATCACCCGGTTGAGGTGATAGACAACGCTCTCCACGGCGAGGCGCTCATCCCTTCCCTTCAAAGCGGCGACGATTTTCCCATGTGCAAGGCAGGCGCTTTCCGCGTTCGCACGCACGCCGAAGGAGATGCTTCGATACTTCCGGAACTCCCTGGAAACGAGGTTGTTGATATTCATGAGGAGGGAATTGTGGGTCGTGTTGACAATGGCCTCGTGGAAAGCCTCGTCCAGGCGAGCCATGTCGGCTACCTCATTCCTGCTCACCGACTGCAGGAAGCCTTCGTTGATCTCCTCGATCCGCGCGTATTCCTCCTCGGTACCTCGTTCGATGGCGATCCGGATGGCCAGCGATTCGATAGCCTCCCTGACCTCGATGAAGTCCTTCAACTGAAGCGCGTTCTCGCGGAACCAGTCGCGGGCATTCACCTGGTCGTTGCCCGTCATGCTCTGGACGAAGGCCCCCCTCCCGGGCTTCAACTCGATGTACCCCATGGTCTGGAGGACCCTGAAGGCCTCGCGCAGGGTCGAACGCCCCACCTTGAGCTCGAGACAGAGCGACTGCTCGGAGGGCAGCTTCGTACCTTCCTCGTACTCGCCACTGGCGATCGATGCCCTGAGTTTCGAGATCACCTGCTCGGTGATGGGCATTTTCTGGACAGGAACCACTGCCACTCCTTGATTGTCTGACAGCAGACTATATGTGCTTCAGGTATCTGTCAAGGAAAATTTTGACTCCTTCATCTTACTTGTAGAAGTCCAGTACCCAGAAAGCTCCCTATTCTACTTCTCTTGACTTGAGTATTATGAAATCCTAGACTCATGATATGAAAGAGCATATGAGTATTACCATTCTAGAAGAAACCGCCAAAAGGCTGCGAGGTTTTGCGCGCCGCGAGCGCAGGCCGGTAAGCCAGGTGGTGGAAATCGCCATCGAGAGGCTGCTGGAGGAAGAGGTACCCGAGTCAGACAGGATCGTGACCACCAAGGGGAGTTTCAAAGGCAGGTTCGCACGGGAGGACAGCTATGCCGACCGATGAGGAGCGGGCCCTCATCGACACCAACATCCTGATCTACGCAACCTTGGACGACGACCCTCGCGCCGGACGCGCGCGCGAAATCCTCCTGTCGCGCGGCGAGCGGGAGCTTTTTGTCTCTGTCCAGAACCTCGCGGAGATGTACCCCAACCTGACCGGTCCCAAGATGGAAAAGCCTGACGATCCCGCCACAGCCAAAGCGAAGATCCAGTCCATCGCGTCGCTTCCCGGTGTCCAGGTCCTCCCACTCACCGGCGATGTCCAGCGTGTGGCCTTGGAACTCTGCGAGCGCCACGGCATCACGCGGCAGCGCTACTACGACGCGCAGCTGGCTGCGACCATGATCGTCCACGGGATCGGCTTGATACTGACGGAAAACTCGGGCGACTTCGAAGATATGGCGGAGGTTCGCGCCGTCAATCCCTTCATGCAGCCTGTTTGACCCCTCGAACGTGACACCTCAAGGCTCGAATCCTCGTCAATAAAAGGGCGCCCCCTTCCGGTGGCGCCCTTTCAGCACAGACCTAGTAAGACTACTGCTACTTCTTCGCCTTCGCGGTCTCCAGTACGGGGATCCTCATCGCGTAGAAGCTCCTCCATACGAAGACGAGGGCTACACAGAAGAACACGATGCCGATCCAGGGAGCCACGTTCCGGAAGCTCGCGGAAATCGCGATCTCCATGGCCAGGAGCCCGAAGAGGGTGGTG
>CAIJMU010000131.1 GCA_903821875.1 uncultured Spirochaetota bacterium | reverse complement strand
GTTCACCGCACCGGCCAGGTTGTTGTAGATCGTTCCCCAGCGCTTCATTATGCCGGCAGAGAGGATGCCGTCGAGGGGCACGACCTGGCTGCCGCCCATTATCTTGCCGAGGAGGGGAAGGAAACGTCCCCTCATCAGGCCTGGCAGGTTCATCGCTCGTACCTTTTTCGAGTAAGCCTTGGAGATAGCCTTTACCGCCTCGCTATCGGCTACGGGCACGCTGCGGCTGCCTCGGAGCACGAGGGCCTTGAGTTTCTTCGAACCCATGACAGCCCCGACACCCGATCGCGCCGCATAGCGGCCGCCGTCGTTCGAGATGCCAGAAATGAGCGATAGCTTTTCCGCTGCGGGGCCGATCGTAGCCACTGAGGGGCGCCTGCCCTCTTTGTAACGAGCGAGGAGGTTCTCTTCGGTGGCGATGGCGTCCTGGCCCCAGAGCTCTCCAGCAGGTTCGAGCCGTGGACCCTTCTGGTCGGCCACGAAGACAAGGGGCTCCGACGCAATGCCATGGAAGAGGATGGCATCCCATCCGCATTGCTTGATGGCCGGCGAAAGGGTGCCGCCGCAATTGGCGTCACCCCAGCCGCCGGTGAGGGGCGACTTGCAGGCGACCATCCAGCGCCCTGTCATCACGGCACCGGTCCCCGTGAGGAGGCCGCTCGCAAAGCAGAGGATGTTGTCCGGACCCAAGGCGTCCGCGCCGGCTGGTATTCCCTCGTAGAGGAGGGATGCCGCCAGTCCGATACCTCCCATGTAGTCGAGCCAGACCTGCTCGGGAATTGCCCGCTCCGTGAAGGTCCTGTTTCCGAGATCGACATCGAGCACCTTACCCATGCATGCTTTCATGATTGCCTCCAATGTGGGGATGAGCGGTCAACCTCCCGCGAGGAGGGAAACAAAACTTACCGTGTCGCCTTCGGCCAGGAGGCGCGACAGCTTCGATTTCTCATAGTTAACCATACTGAACGCCACCATCCCGTGTCGCAAGGGTAGGTGGAGGGTCTTGAAAAGATCGTTGAGGGTGGCTCCGTCGGGGAGTTCCATAAAGCCCTCTTCATCGATGCAGGACAAGTCTGCAAAGGGAGGGGCATAGACCCTGATTCTCATCGGCAGCTCCTGCACACAAAGCCGAAACTTGCAGTTCCGCTGAATCGTACGACGTGCCAGTCGATCTGTCAACAATGCCCTGGGGTTGCGAGGGAGGAGGCTCATCCTCGGTGGTCAGGAGGCGGGGGCGGCGGACAGCGTTGTCCAGCGTTCCAAGGGGCAGCCTCATCCCAGAAATGCGTACCAGTTGCCCAGGAATCGTCGATGATAAAACCGCTGCACCGCTGTCGGAGCACCCTGTGACTGAAGTCAGATCTGCCACGCGTCACGCCGCGTCCTTCCATCTCGTAAGCAAGTTCGAGGGGCTCGTGGATGTTCGGAGCGTAGGCGAGGATGATCTTGCATTCCCTGGCTCCGCTCCGCACGGCCTCGACCGCGGCTTCCCTTGCGGCATAGGCGCCAAGACGGTCGACATGGGTTAGGTGCTTTCCGGAGAGGGCTCCGCCCCCCTGGCCGACGCGGGGACCGTAGTAGTCCATCACAAGCTTCCGGCCCGTCTGCCCGTTGTCGGTTTCGGTTCCTGCGTTGATAAGGGGGCAGAAAGCTGCCACCCGTTCGGGTGCCTCGCTGCCAATGAACTCGGCGATGGCCTGGGTAGCCGCATCGGGGCTCGGGGCCTTGAGGAGGAGCTTGAGCTTGCGGAGCAGCAAACGCTCGGTGTGGAAGTGGTGAATCCACTGTTCATCGCCGGCGAGGAAGCTGGAGTCCCAGGCCAGCCTGTGGGCAGCTTCGATCAGGGCTTGATCGACCGAAGCGCCCCAGGTCGGCTGGGGCAGGCTGGCCGCCAGGGTGTTCCGGAAGGCCTTCTCCAGGGGACCTCCCGTAATGATCGTAATTGCGAACAGGCTGCGGGAAAGGAAACGCGCCCTTCGTGGAGAAACCCGGAGACCGTTGCCGTTGAGGAAGGTCGCCGCCGAGCTGGCGTAACTGACGATGGCCCTGGGGCAGCGTGGAAGCCCCTCCTCGAAGTCGGCCCTCCAGCGCGCAAGCTCTCGCTTGAGGGCCTCGTTCCGTGGCGAAGACGTACCTTCCCCCGAAGGATCGGCGATAAGCAGCTGGTCCTTCTCGTCGAGACCGGCCCAGTCGTCCACCTGGATGAAGAGCCCGAAGCGATCGGCGAGCGCCTGATCGAGGGGCTCGGAACCCGAATAGGCTCCGCTTGCGTCCTGGTCCGCAGAACAGGGATTCATCGCAGCCCAGCGGTAGCGGAGACGGCCGAGTGCGATGCCCTGTAGCCTCCGCTCGTGAATCAGGCTGAAGAGCCTGTTCTGGTGCTCTGGCTTGCAGCGGCTGATCTCGTCGACAAGGACCGACTCGGCACCCCAGACCGTCGCAGGAGTCTCGAGGAACTCGACGCATTTCCGCTCTGCGTCGGGGAATGGAAAGCCCACCAGGTCATCGAAGGACAAAAGGCTCGCATTGTAGTGCCGGTGCTCGAGGCCGAGAGCCTCGGACAGCGAGTTGAGGAGGAAGGTCTTGCCCGTCCCCGATGCCCCGATGAGCAGCATTGGGTCTTCCGTGACTAGGGCCGCAAGGATCTGCGGTGCCCGTTCGTCGAAACCATAGGCTCCGATGGACCTGAGGTGCGCCTCTGGCGCGGTGGTGGTGTTCAACTCACACCAACCCATTCCAGTGAAGCCTGGGATAGACCGTGCCAAGCCTGTCCGGAGCCCTGACGAGGCAGAGCCAGCGCCGATCGGGAGAAAGGTCCTTGATCGATTTCCAGACAGTCGTAAAAGGCTCCTCATCCGGAGCCTCGGGCCGCATCGCCTCCTTCACTATTGCGATGAAACCTCCGAGCGGAGGAAGGACTTCGGGCATCCATTCACGCGCCATGAGATAGGTGATGCCGCGATAATCGAGGGGATGCTTCCTTCGCTCGACCGCGTGGTCCTGGAGGGGCAGGAGGCGGTCGAAAAGAATCACGCACCAGGGCTCGATACCATCGTGTGCGATCGACACATCGAGCGCACTAAGCCACTGGGGAAAGCTCGTCCCCTGCGCCTCGAGCAGCGGTGACAGCAAAGGATGGATCTCGTCAGGAAGAAAACGGAGGAAACTGAATCGCGGGGACCCGGTCCTGCCGAGATCCCAGGTTCCTGTCCAGTCGGTGCCGGACAAGGCAGCATTGTCCGGATAGCGGACAGTCGAACCGGATTCAATAGGCTGGGACAGGGAAATAATAGTGGCCATGAAGGCCCCCTTTAGCAGCCGCCCCAAAAGGGCGACACAGGTCCGTCGCCTCCAAGGACGACAGTTCCCCGGGCATGCCGGGACGGCCCCGCAAGCAAGGTGCAAATCGGGCCGCAGGCCTAGTTGGTCATAAAGCAGAGATGGTATGCAAATAATCCAAATTGGGAACACCGGGAACCGGCATTTCCTTTTTAGCGAGTACTTGTATACCGCCCTGCAATAGGGGCAACTCGGCGGTAGTTGAAATGTAAGACGATATGCCTGAATCGTCAAGTGGCAAAGCTGCTGAGCAGTAATTCCCTGCCCAACGTTTGTAATGGTCCGCAGGTGGCGAGAGTTATCAGTGGGGTGGACCTCATCGAGATCGGCGGAGTGGCTGTTGAGAACGGGTTCTTCACCAACCATTACTCTTCCGAGGACCCCAGACCGATAGTCCAAAATTTCGTGGAAAAGGATAGCACCTCGTTTGGCACCGCCCCCGAATTGCCCTGTCTTCGGTCAGGAACCCTATTGGAAAAGTATCCATTCCCATGCCTTGAGTCTTTCGTATATGCGTGTTATATTACGCATATACGGAGGCATCATGGCTCTCAGCATCAGAAGTCCAAGCGTAGAAAGAAAGGCGCGTGAACTAGCTCACAGGACAGGCCGGACAATGACCCAAGTGATTGAAGACGCTCTAGATACCCAGCGAAAGGACCAGGACGAAGCCCAAGTCCGACTCCATGAGCGTCTATCGGCACTGGCGTCGCACTGTGCCTCGCTCCCTGACCATGATACCCGTAGCGCAGACGAAATCCTTGGCTATGATGGAATTGGAGTATTTGGACATGGTGATTGACAGCTCGGCGGTCGTGTCTATCCTCTTCGGCGAAGCTGAGGCGGCGTCCATGATTGACGCCCTCGCCCTACCGGAACGCAAGCTCATGAGCTCAGTTACCCGGCTCGAAAGCGCGATCGTCGTCGAAGCCCGAAAGGGGGAGGCCGGAGCCAGGGACTTGGCCATGTTGATGGCAGAGGCATCCATCGAGGTTGTTGCCTTCGATGCAAGCCAGGCTGAAGTTGCCCTCGACGCATGGAGGCGTTACGGGAAGGGGCAGCATCCAGCAGGACTCAATTTCGGGGATTGTGCCGCCTATGCCCTGGCTGCGGTCGCCCACGAGGGCTTGTTGTTCAAAGGCGGCGATTTTGCCCGGACAGATGTAGCCCGGATCGATTTCGCGGCCACCTCCATGCCTTGATCATTACGCCATGACAGGATCCTACTCAAGCATCCTCCCCAGCTCCTCCATCGGAAGATAGTTCAGCACCAGGGCCTGGGAACGGTCAGCCTGGGATTGCTGCCATGAAGCGTAGAGGCCGTCCTCGCAGACCAGGACAGTGACGTAGCGGCTCGAACCCGTGCCCCAGGGACTGACAAAGGCAGGGAAGAGGGGGGAGAGCCGTTCCACTTTTCCGAAGGCTGCACCTTGCGCCATGCCCTCTGTCGCACCAGAGAAATACCCAACTCCACCCAATTCCTCGCAGGAGTGGCCGCGGGGCCGCCTCTTGGCCGCCACGTGCTCCTCGTGGCTGCGAAGGCACTCGCCCCCGTCGTAGAAGACGAGGCTGCAGGCCGGGGCATCGGCGAAGGCGCCCATCCGAGGTACATCGAGGATGGAGGTAGTCCTGCTGATCGCTACGTCCCAGGTCGTTCCATGTTCGAGGAAGGAATAGTCCGGGGCTCCGGGAAGGCTGCCCTCAAGGCGCGCATAACCTGTGCTGGAACTCGACCAGAGGTAGGGGTGGTGGCAGAAGAAAAGGAAGCGCTCGCCACTGCAGCTTGCGTACAGGAAGGGGTCCTTGATGTGGAGCCGTGCCGGATCGTCGCTCCGCAGCACAGTTGTCACCGCTGCCCCGGCGAGAGCCTCGGGATTGGAGGCTGAAAGGAGTTCGGTGCTCCAGACACCGGTGCCGGGTTTCAGGTAGGAATCCACTTCCTGTGGATAGGGCCTGCGCTTTTCCGAGGAGACGTAGAGTTCCGTCCCCTCTGCGGTGATGCGGAGGGCGGAACCTTCAATTGAGAGGACTTCGAGCCCACTGGGCGAGAGCTGTTTCTTGTCGAGGCCAAGGACCTTGCGCCAGCTTGCACCGCGGTCATCCGAGCGGAATAGGGCCAGTTCCCGCCCTCGGTCTCCGAGGTCGAGGCCGGTGCGGGAATCGCCTGCGTTACGGTAGCGGCCCGAAAGCCAGAGGCTGCCGTCAGGAGCCTCCGCCATGTTCCCTCCACCGAACCAGTAGCCGGGCAGGGGACGTTCGGGAGGGACGATGACGCGGGCTTTCTCCTGGTCGATCAGCGCCTTCGAAAGTCGCTCGAGTTGCAGCTCAAGAGCTTTCTCAAGCTTTGCCATCATGGGCCTCCACAATGGGGAATTTGAAAAATGCCATAGTTACGCATGACCTGCTGCGCCGCCTGGCTCAAAACAAGAGCACGCCCTTCATATAGCCATCCTTCCGGTCGAGGGCGATATCGAAGATGTCCGTGGGCTTGTCGAAGGCTGCTGTATGAGTAACCAGCTTTTCGTTCGAGAAGACCCCCTTCGCCATCAGTTTTATTGTCCTCGGGAAAAGGTCGCCAAAATGCGGGTTCGAGCCGGGGTGGATGTTGAGGATGCGCCAGGCATTGACGTGCCACTCATCCAGATCGAACTGGAGTTCATTATGGTTCCAGGCGAAGTTCTGGATGATCGCGCCCGGTTTTGCCAGGGCCAGGGCCATGCGAAGCGAGTCAGGAGTCCCCGCTGTTTCTATGATGACATCAAAGTGCTTCGCGTGGCTTCCGAGGGGTTTTCCGGCTTCGACCTGGACGGTTTCGTTTGCGCCCATCTCCGTGGCCAAGGCGAGTCTTTTTTCGTTCACGTCAAAGACGACGACTTCGCCGGCGAGCATGTGTGCAAGGCCCTGCATGAAAATGAGTCCCATATAGCCGGCGCCGACAAGGGCGACCGAGTCGCCCGGCTGGATGCCCGAATAGACAAGGCCGTTGACGATGCAGACAACAGGCTCTACAACCCAGTATTTCAAGGGGATGTCGGTATCCGGAATCACCGAGACCTTCAGGTCTGTCCTGATGGCGTGGCGGGTCAGGAGGGGCCCTCCCGGAGTGTCGATAGGCACTTCGTGGCAGGCGACCCGCTGGCCCACTTTGACCGAGGTCACGCGCTCGCCCACCTTTGTCACTTTCCCGATGCCCTCGTGTCCGGCAAAGTAGGGATAAGGATGGAACTTGCCGAAGCGCCCGGCATAGGACAGGACGTCCCAGCCGCAAATTCCGCACAGCTCCATCTCGACGGCGACTTCGTCCGAGGCGGGTTCGGGGATTTCCAGCTCCCGCAACTCCACCCTTCGTTCTCCCAGATAGCAGAGGCCCTCGGTTTTCATGTCCATGTCTCCTTGAAAGATGGGGCCTGGCAAGGCGCCGGGCCCTCATGCCCTAGTCCGCCTGTTCGCGCAGCCGGTCCAGGAGGACCGCTCCAATTATGATGAATCCCTTGACCACGAGCTGGAAGTAGGACGAGATACCGAGCAGGTTCATCCCGTTGTTTATGACACCTATCATCAGCGCGCCGACGAAGGTTCCCCAGATGCTGCCGCGTCCGCCATTCAGGCTCGTACCGCCTATGACGACTGCAGCGATGACGTCGAGCTCGTAGCCGATGCCCGCCTGGGGTCCGCCTGAATTGAGCCGGGACGTGGAGATCAGGGCGCTGATGGAAGCCGTAAGCCCGGCGATGACGTAGGCGAGTGATTTGAAGAAGCCGGCGTTGATGCCTGAGAGCTTCACCGTCTCTTCGTTGCCGCCGATGGCGTAGGTATAGCGGCCCAGCCGGGTCTGGGTCAGGACGACAAAGGCGATCAGCACTATCCCGAGGAATATTATGATCGGGACTGGAACCCCGAACACATAGCCGCCCCCGATGAAACGGAACTCCGGCTGAAACCCGGATATGGGATAGCCCTTGGTGTAGATGAGCGTGATGCCGCGGGCGATGCTCATCATGCCGAGCGAGACCACGAAGGGGGTGATTCTCCCTACTGTGATGACCAGCCCGTTGAAGAGTCCGCAGCCGAGGCCGACGGCCATGGTCAGGGCCAGTACCAGGGGGAGGGGCATGCCGCTCTTGAGCATTCCCGCACAGATCGCGCCCGAGAGCGCAAGGATGGAACCGACGGACAGGTCGATGCCCCCCGTGAGTATCACGAAGGTCATGCCGACAGCCATGATTCCGTAGATGGATGTCTGCCGGATGACAAGGATCATGTTGTTGAGCGTGAAGAACACCGGCGACATGAAAGCCAGGAGCGCGCAGATGATCAGGAATGCGATCACGATGCCATAATTCTTCAGTGTATTGCGCAGGTTGAACTTCATGCCGCGTGTCTCCTGGATCGATTTCGTCTACGATGCGCGTGAGTGCAGGCCCAGCGCGTATTCCATCACGTCTTCGCTGCTCGCTTCGCCTTTCTTGAATTCCTTGACGATCCTGCCACTGAACACGACCTCGATCCTGTCGCTCATGTTCATGATCTCCAGCAATTCCGAGGACACCATGATGACGGCAGCCCCCTGCAAGGCGAGGTTCTGCATGAGCTTGTAGATCTCGACCTTGGCGCCGACATCGATGCCCCTCGTCGGCTCGTCAAAGATGTAGACCTTGCAGTTCCGCACGAACCATTTGGAAAGGACGACCTTTTGCTGGTTGCCGCCCGAGAGGTATCGCACCTGCTGCCTGATGGTCGGGGTCTTGATTTCCATTTTCGCGACCATGCCCCTGACAAGGTCGCCGATCGTCTTCATCCTGAGAAGCCCGAAGCGCGAGAATTTGTCCAGGATCGTCAAGGCGGAGTTGTCGAAGACGGAGAGACCCAGCACGAGGCCCTGCTTCTTCCTCTCTTCGGGGATCAGGCCGATGCCCTTGAGTACCGCGTCCCTCGGGTTGCGGATGGTAGTTTCCTTGCCATCTATGAAGACCTTGCCGGAGTCCCTTTTCAGGTAGCCGTAGATAAGCTGCATGATCTCTGTACGGCCAGCGCCGACCAGCCCCGTGAATCCCACGATCTCGCCCTTCCTGACGCTGAAGGATACGTCTGAGCAGACGCCTTTCTTGGTCAGGGCCTCGACGCGGAGGACCTCGGCTCCTACGGGAATTTCGGCCACCGGGTATTGCTCGCTCAGGTGCCGGCCGACCATGTGCCGGATGATCTCCTCGGTGTTGAGTTCGGATAGCGGCTTGGTGACTATCATGCTGCCGTCGCGGATGATGGTGACGCGATCGGCTACCCGTGCCAGCTCCTCGAGCCGGTGGGAGATGTAGATGATCGAAACCCCCGATTTCTTCAGGGCGTTGATCATTTCAAAAAGCCGCTCGACCTCGTTGCCGGTGAGGGGGGCGGTCGGCTCGTCCATGACGATGATGTCGGCCTTGAGGGAAAGGGCCTTGGCGATTTCGACCACCTGCTGGAATGCGGGACCAATACTGAGTATTTTGGCACGGGGATCGATATCGACGTTGAAGGGTTTCAAGAGCCGATCGACATCCGCGTACATTTTTTTCCAGTTGATGAAGCCCCCTGCATATCGGGGTTCGCGTCCGAGGAAAATGTTTTCTGCAACCGAAAGATGCTGTATGAGGTTGAGTTCCTGGTAGATCACGCTGATGCCTGCATCGATCATCTGGCGGATGCCCGTTACGACGATCTTCTTGCCGCGCAGCCGGATTTCACCCTCGTCGGCCAGGTAGAGTCCCGAAAGGATCTTCATGAGGGTCGACTTTCCGGCGCCGTTCTCCCCCACAAGTGCGTGGACTTCTCCCTCGAACAGGTCGAAGCTCATCTTGTCGAGGGCGCGCACGCCTGGAAACGATTTGCATATTCCCACCATTTCCAAGAGCGTCTGCATGTCAGTCCCTCCGCCAGTCTAAATGCAGGGCCGACAACTATTGTCGGCCCTGGTTGCGGAAGTTATTTACTTCGTGACAGGAAGGGGATTGATGTAGGTGACGTTCTTGGCGGGATTCTTCTTGTTCTTGATCTTGTCGAAGAGGGCCTGGAGCGCCTGGCCGGCCTGCTTGCCGGGGAACTGGTCGATGGTTGCGCCGAGCTTGCCTTCAGCCATGTAGGAGAGGGCATCGGTCGTGGCGTCGAAGCCGATGGTCACCTTGGTCTTGAGATCGATGTTGGCTCCGGACATGGCTTCGATGGCGCCGATGATCATCTCGTCGTTGGCACCGAAGACAGCGTCGAACTTGGGATAGACCTGCATGAGGTTTTCCATGACCGACTGACCCTTGGCGCGGTCGAACTCGGCGGTCTGGGAAACAAGGATCTTGACGCCGGACTTTTTCATGACCTCGTCAAAGCCCTTCTTCCTGTCCACGGCTGCGGAGGATCCAGGGGTTCCCTCGAGCTCGATGACGCCACCCTTGTTCTTGAGCTTGTCGACGATGTAGCGGGCTGCTGCCCTTCCGCCTTCGACATTGTCTGCGCCGACATGGATGAGGACGACGTTGGTGTTGGCCTTGCGGTCGACTGTAGCGACGGGGATGCCTGCCTTGACCGCGGCTTCGATGGCCGGGACCAGGGAATCGGTGGTCATCGGGGAAATGAGAATGCCGTCGACCTTCTGGGCAACGAAACTCTCGATAGCCGCCATCTGCTTGTCAGAAGAATTCTCCGCATCAATAAAGAGCAACTTGACGCCAAGCTTGGCGGCAGCGGCGTCTGCCTCGGCCTTCATCGTGACAAAGAACGGGAACTGGAGACCCGGGACCGTCATTCCAATGACGATCTGCTTTTGTGCGAAAATGTTCGCAGGCAGCAGTACGAGAACCATCGTGAGCAGAATCAGAACCTTCTTCATGAGTACCTCCCTTGGATTTGAAACAACGAGTCCATATTCAATCCGCTCTCCGGAAGTGTCAATGAAAATGAGTCGAAAAAAGCTCATTCTTTCTACGATATCGATTGTGCAATCGATTTCACGGAAATTAATATATGCTATTCTATATATTATCGATCCTCGAATATATTATGGTCAAGACTACATAAATTAGTGGTTTGACATCATATTCATACGATGATATCGTTTGTGCAATCGTTATCGCACTTGGGAGAGTGGTTTGGCGTCAATGAAGGATGTCGCCCGTTTGGCCAATGTCTCGGTCTCGACGGTGTCGCGTGTGATCAACAGCTCGATACCCGTCGATGAAGCGACACGGCTTCGGGTGGAGAAGGCAATCCAGCAGGTCAATTTCAAGCCAAACCTCATTGCCCGCAGTCTCAGGATGAAGAGCACCAATCTCATAGGCGTCGTTGTTCCCGAGCTGCAGCACGAGACCTTCACGTCTTTCATCAAATTTGCAGAGGAGAGCGCGGAAGCGAGGGGCTATAACCTCGTGATCGGTTCCACGAACACCAATCCGGAAACCGAAGAGCGCTTCATCGAGAACCTCATTCGAAGGAACATAGACGGGATTATTTTTTCGCGGGTCTCCGACCACAGTCGCGTCCTCAAGCTGATAGACCGGACCAAGATTCCGATTGTGATCATCGACCGTTCCCTGGCCCGCGAGGACATACCTGCGGTGGTTCTCGACAATTATGGCGCAGGGGCGATGGCTGCAGGGCACTTGCTGTCCCTCGGGCACCTGAGCTTTGCCTGCATCACGGGGCCCCTGGATATCTCGATAAACCGCGAACGGCTTGCGGGATTCCGCGACACCATCATGACCGGTGGCGGCAGGCTGGACGAGCGGTATATTTTCGAGGGGAATTTCAAATACGATTCCGGGGGCAGGGGAGCCGACTTCCTTCTCGATACCGGAGCGGATTTCACTGCAGTCTGGGCCCAGAACGATTATATGGCCATCGGAGCCATGAACCGCCTCGCTGCCCGTGGCTTCTCGATTCCTGGCGACATCTCCATCATGGGCCTCGACAACATAGAACACTCATGGATGATCATGCCTGCGTTGACGACCATGGCCCAGCCCTTCCGGCAGATGTGTGAGAGTGCTGTCGATCTCATCGTCAAGGCGAGCAGAAAGGAAACCACGGACGCGAGCAGGATCGTGCTCGGTCCTGAATTGGTGATCAGGGAAACGACCGCGCCCGCGGGTGCGGGTTCACGCAAGCTGGTCGGACACTAGAATACGAGGGGGTAATCGCTATGGCAGGTGAAAAGCAGTTGGTGGAAAAGGCCCTGGAGCAGGGCAAGGGTGTCTTCAGGCTGGAGCCGGCCTGGGTTCCGCGGTCGTTCTGCATACCCGGAAGGCGTCTCAAGCTGCACCCGGACGATTATTATGCCTATGGTGCCAACCGGGGAGGAATCGACGAGCGCTGGTTTTCCTCCACGACAAAGGCTGACAACGGGCCCTTGACTACGCCCTTCGAGGGGCTTTCCTTCATCCACATCGATGATTCAAATAAGCTCCTCCTCCGCGATGCCCTCGCGATAGCCGGAAACGAGATCCTTGGCGAGGGGATCATGCGCAAGCACGGCGGATGGATGATGTATTCGAAGTTCTTCGACAACGAGGAACCCCTTCCCCACCACATCCACCACACGGATGCCATGGCTGCAAAGGTCGGGCGGACCGGAAAGCCCGAGGCCTACTATTTCCCCAAGCAGCTCAACAATCATGGCGGGTATTTCCCCTACACCTTCTTCGGGCTCAACCCAGGGACGACGAAGGACGAGCTGAAGAAGTGCCTTTCCAATTGGTACAAAGAAGACAACGGTATCCTCTATCTTTCCAGGGCCTACAAGCTCCGCCCGGGCTCTGGCTGGGATGTTCCCCCCGGCATCCTGCACGCTCCTGGCTCGCTTCTGACCTATGAGCCGCAGCGCGCGTCGGATGTCTTCGCGATGTTCCAGAACATCGTCTGGGAGGCGTATACGCCCAGGGAGCTCCTGGAAAAGGACATTCCAGAGAAGAGCAGGACCGACCTCGATTACTATGTCGAGCTCCTCGACTGGGAGCTCAACATCGATCCTGAGTTCTTCGAGCACCGGTATATGTCGCCTCAGCCTTCAAAGCCCCTTCCGGAGATGCATGATGCCGGCTATGAGGAATACGACATTGTCTACAAGTCCGAGTTCTTCTTTGCCAAGGAACTCACGATCCTTCCGGGGAGGACCGCTTTGATCAAGGACGCGGGGCCCTATGGAGCCATCGTCATCCAGGGGCAGGGCGAATTCGGGAATCTCGATATCGAGTCCCCGGCACTGATCCGCTTCGGCCAGATGACACACGACGAGCTTTTTGTGACGGAAAAGGCTGCGAGGGAGGGTGTGCTGGTAAAGAACACGAGCCCGACCGATGCGCTCGTGATGCTCAAGCACTTCGGCCCGAAGGCCTGAGACAGGACACGAGAGGGCTCAAGGAGGTAGCAATGGGCATGGAACTGGAAGCCAGACGTTTTTCGTACCAGGGCAGGAAGGCAGTTTCCCTCTCCAACGGGAAGGTTCGGGCTGTCATCGACGCCACAGGCGGGATGATGCCCGAATTCAGCCTGCGCAGGGGCAGGGGCTATATCAATGCCCACTGGATTCCTGATTTCAGGAACAGCACGGGACAGCCCTTCACCGAAAGCGAACACGGCAGCTACTGGAAGGGCAAGGTTCTCTACCTCCTCGCCGGCGACTTTCCTTGTAGCCCCAATTTTGGACCGCCCTGCCAGGTTGATGGTGCGGACCTGTCCGCCCACGGCTGGACGGCGACCGAGGAATGGGAGATCCAGGACAGCGGTACTTTGGCCGATGCCGGTGCAGCCTATGCGCGCTTTACGCTTGCAAGTCCTGCGCCATCGATGCCCCTTTTCCATGACAAGCTCGACCTCGTCTATGAGGGTCAGCCTGCCTATTATTCAGTGATGCGCATTTCCAACCAGGGAAAAGCCCCAATTGCCATCAACCTGACCCGGCACAACACTCTCGGCTCTCCCTTCTTGCAGGCAGGCTGTCGCATCAGTCTCAGCGCCGAGGAATTTCTTACCCCCCCTGTCGGCACCGAGTTCGACGACACGGGTCGATTGGCCCAGGGCGCAGAATTCAAGAGCCTCTCATCGGCGCCCCTCCGCGATGGCGGCGTCGCCGATCTAGGAATTGTGCCCGGCATGATCGGATTCTCCGACTTTGTAACCGGCTCTGTACCCTCTCGGCTGTCGCTTGGCTGGAGCTGCGTTGTCAACCCTGTCCTCGGCCTGGCTTATCTTTCATTTTTCCCCGGCGAAGAGGGTCTTCCCGAGGGCGAGATAGCCCTCGGCTTCAACGACCTCTGGTTCCAGTACGGAGGCAGGCCATTTACGCCCTGGGCCCTCGACGAGGGCGGGCCCGATCATAGCTTCTGCCTTGGTACCGAGAATGCGGTCGGTGCCTTTGCCAATGGCCTTGCCTATGCACGGTCGCGACCGGAATTGCTCGGAAAGCCGACGACCCTCAGGGTTCCCGCAGGTGGACAGAGGACGCTTTACTACGGCACGGCGCTCATCGAGCTCTCAGCGGATCTTGTAAGGGAAGGTGTCAGGGCAGTAGAGGCGGTGGATGGCGCCATGGTCCTGAAGGGGCATAAGTCTTTCCAGACAGTCACCCTCGACGCAAGCTTCGGGAAAACGAGGCGCCTCCTTGCTGGCTTGAAATAGCAGTCTTCCATGCCTTGGACTGCATCGGTGTAGATGGAAAGGGGCTGTCTGTGATGGACAGCCCCTTTGCGTATTGTTGCGGGCTGTGATCATGGCGGGTTGCCCTCCATGATCAGCGCCAGTACTTTTACCTCATGAACTACGACAAATTCACGCTGAAAGCCCAGGAGGTGGTACAGGCTGCCTCGGGAGAGGCTCGAAAGCGGGACCACTCGGAAATCGGCACGGAACATCTCCTCCTTGCCCTCCTCGAGCAGGACGGGGGCGTCGTCGGCCATCTTGTCGACAGGATCGGCCCTGACCGGGCGAGTCTTACAGAGTCCGCCACCGCCTTGGTGGAGCGCCTCCCGAAGGTTTTCGGCGAGTCAGCCCAGGTCTATCTTTCCCCTTCCGCCTCAAAGGTCCTTGCCAAGGCCGAGAACGAGGCCGAGGCCCTCAAGGACGAATACGTTGCGGCTGAACACATTCTCCTGGCCCTCGCGGCGGGGGAGGGAGCCGCCGCAGAACTTCTCAGGAAGCAGGGAATTGTAAAGACCGCCATCCTCGGGACCCTGAAGGCCCTGCGCGGCAGCCGTCGGGTGACCGATCAGGCTGCCGAGGAAAAATACAGGGTATTGGAGCGATTTACCCGCGACCTCACGGCCCTGGCCCGTGCTGAAAAGCTCGATCCGGTGATCGGCCGCGACGAGGAGATCCGCCGCGTGATGCAGGTCCTCTCGAGGCGCACGAAAAACAATCCCGTCCTCATCGGCGAACCCGGGGTGGGAAAGACAGCCGTGGTCGAAGGCCTGGCACGACGCATCGTTGCCGGGGACGTACCCGACTCGCTGAAAGGCAAGAAACTCCTCGGCCTCGACCTTGGCGCCCTCGTGGCGGGCTCCAAGTTCCGGGGCGAGTTCGAGGAGAGGCTCAAGGCCGTGATCGAGGAGATCCAGAAGTCCGAGGGACAGGTCATCCTCTTCATCGACGAGCTCCACACCCTCGTTGGAGCCGGGGCCGCCGAGGGGGCGATGGACGCGTCCAACCTCCTCAAGCCAGCCCTCGCGCGCGGTGAGCTGCGCTGCATCGGCGCGACGACGCTGGACGAGTATCGCAGGCACATCGAGAAGGATGCAGCCCTCGAGCGCCGCTTCCAGCCCGTGCTCTGCGCCGAGCCCACGGTGGAAGACACAATTGCGATATTACGGGGGCTCAAGGAACGCTACGAAGTCCACCACGGCGTCCGCATCCGCGACGAAGCCCTGGTCGCGGCGGCAACGCTCTCGGACCGATACATCACGAGCCGCTTCCTCCCCGACAAGGCCATCGACCTCGTCGACGAGGCGGCAAGCCGCATCAAGATGGAGATCGAGAGCCAGCCCACCGAACTCGACCAGGCCGAACGTCGGCTCCTCCAGCTCACCATCGAGAGGCAGGCCCTGCGGAAGGAAACCGACGCCGTATCCATCGAGCGGCTCGGCAAGCTCGAACGCGAGGTGGCCGAACTCGGAGAGCGGCGCGATGCGATGAAGCTTCGCTGGGAGGCCGAACGCGCCGAGATCGGTGAGATCCGCAGGCTCAAGGAGGACCTTGAGAGCCTCAGGCTCGAGGGCGAGCGGCACGAGCGCGAGGGCGACCTTGCCAGGGCAGCCGAGATCAAGTATGGCAAGCTGATTGCGGCCCAGAAGCGCCTCGACGAGCTTTCCCTGGCGATGAAAGCCAACCCCGAGGAGGACCGTCTCCTTCGCGAAGAGGTCTCCGAGGAGGACATTGCCCGCGTCGTAGCGACCTGGACCGGCATCCCCGTCTCGAAGATGCTCGCCAGCGAGACCGAGCGCTACCTTGGGCTGGAAGCCTTGTTGACCAAGCGTGTCGTCGGCCAGGAGGCTGCCGTCAAGGCTGTCGCCGATTCCATCAGGCGCAACAGGGCCGGTCTTTCCGACCCGGACCGGCCACTAGGTTCCTTTCTCTTCGTGGGACCGACGGGCGTGGGCAAGACAGAGCTGGCCCGGGCCCTCGCCGAGTTCCTCTTCGCGGACGAAAAGGCCCTTGCCCGCATCGACATGAGCGAGTACATGGAAAAGCACGCAGTGAGCCGCCTCATAGGAGCACCACCCGGCTATGTCGGCTATGACGAGGGTGGCCAGCTCACCGAGGCGGTCCGCCGCAGGCCCTACAGCGTGGTGCTCTTCGACGAGGTCGAGAAGGCCCACCCCGATGTCTTCAACGTACTGCTCCAGCTCCTCGATGACGGACGCCTGACCGACGGCCAGGGCAGGACGGTCGATTTCAGGAACGTCATAGTCATCATGACCAGCAACCTTGGCTCCGACCTCATTCTCGAGGCCAGGGACATGGCTGCGGTGCGGAAGGGTATCGATTCACTTCTCCGGGGGGCCTTCAAGCCCGAGTTCATCAACCGCATCGACGAGACAGTGGTTTTCGAGCGCCTCGGCAAGGACAGGATCATCGCCATAGTCGACATCCAGCTCGAACTTCTTTCGGAGCGCCTTGTGGCCCGCTCCATCGCCCTTGAGGTGACTCAGGCGGCCAAGGCACTACTGGCCCAGGAAGGCTACGACGAGCGCTTCGGCGCGCGGCCCCTCAAGCGGGCCATACAGGCCCTTGTCCAGAACCCCCTCGCCCAGTCCATGCTCTCAGGGCGGGTGCGGGATGGCTCGACCGTGCGGATCGACGCAAGGGACGGTCAGATCATCCTGTCCGGGGGCGAGCCGGATGGCCCCGTGTAGCAGGGCAGCCTGGCAGCCCCGGGCAGCCTGGCAGCCCCGGGCAGCCTGTCCGATAAGGAGCTAATTATGAATGCATTCACCGATTCCCATGCCCACCTCGGGAAGGCTGCCAGGGAAGGCGGCCAAGGGGCCATGGCGGGGATCCTCGCTGCCTATGCATCCGATCCTTCCTCCATCCTCCTCGACATAGGCACGGGGTCAGAGGACCTCGGCCCCAGGATCGCCGACCTGCGTCGGCTCGCAGGCGCTGAGCTTCCGGGCGGGCTCAGGTTCTCGGCGGGGCTCTGGCCCGGCAGACCCTCGCTCGACCGTCCCGAAGCAGCCCTCTCCGAACTCGTGGCCTCCATCGAGGCGGCAGCCAGGGAGGGTGTGCGCGTGGCGGCCATCGGAGAGGGGGGCTTCGACTTCCACCATATGGAGGCTGATCCGCCCACGCAGGCGCTCCTGTTTTCGCTTCAATGCGGACTTGCCCTCCGCCTGGGTCTTCCCCTCCTCGTCCATAGCCGAGAGGCTTTTGCCGAGACCCTGGCCGCCATCGGTTCCCTGGCCCGCGAGCTGCCCGTCATAATTCATTGCTTTGGCTACGGAACCCATGAAGCCCGGGCCTTCCTCGATGCTGGCTGCCACCTTTCCTTCGCTGGAAACCTTACGTACAAAAAATCCGCAGCCCTCCGCGAGGCCCTTGCCCTGGTTCCCGACGACAGGCTCCTCCTCGAGACCGACGCGCCCTACATGAATCCCGAACCCGGGAGGGGCAAACCCTCGACGCCCCTTGACATAAGTCGTACCTATGCCGTGGCGGCAGCCCTCAGGGGAACAACAGTGGAAGGGCTTGCATCCCTCATCAGCGCGAATGCCCTTCGGCTCTTTCCCTGAAGGCAGCCGGATATTCGACTGGAAGGCCAAGGATCAGGCAGGAGGACAGATGACAGTGGAAACAAGGGAATTCACGACCATCGACGAATACATCGCAGGCTGCGATCCAGGGCTCAGGGAGAGGCTCTCCGAGCTCAGGAAGGTCATCCACGAGGCGGCACCTGGAGCGGTTGAGAAGATCAGTTACAGGATGCCGGGTTTCGAGCTGAAGGGAGCGCTCTGCTGGTTCGCCGCCTGTGCAGGCCACATCGGCTTCTATCCCACGGGGGAGGGCGTGAGCTTCTTCAAGGACGAGCTATCCTCCTACACGCATTCCAAGGGAGCGGTCCAGTTCCCCCTGGACAGGGGGATACCCTATGAATTGGTACGCAAAATTGTCAGGCACCGGGTCGAGTGGAATGCCCGGGATGCGGCACAGAAGGAAGCCCGGAAAAAAGCCGGGCCGCTGTAGACGAGGGCCTCCTCATTGTCCGAAGGTCTATGAAGAGGGTAATATGATGGCATGGGATATGCTGAATACAAGATTCGGATTGCGGTCTCCGAAGGCGATGGGGGGCTGAAGAAGGCTATCGCCCAGGTTTCGGGACTCACGGAATTCTCCTTTTCGATCATCAACAAGAGCCTCGACGCCAGGAAGAAGTACCGTATCGAGTGGGAATACCGGGTCGCTGTCACTTCGCCCGGGCTCAAGGGCGGACACTCTCCCCAGCCTCCCGGCCTCGTCCATGAGTCGGTCGGAGGCTCTGCCAGGATAGGAGTGATCGGGTCGGGGCCGGCGGGAATATTCGCTGCGGTCTACCTCGCGCGCAGCGGCTTCAAGGTCACTGTTTTCGAGCGTGGCGGCAGGGTCGAGGATCGCAGGTCCGCCATTGCCTCCTTCGAGGGAGGGGGCGGCTTTCCCACAGGAAGCAATTATGCATTTGGCGAGGGTGGTGCAGGCACCTTCTCGGATGGAAAGCTCAGTTCGCGCAGCAAGGGCATCAACGCCGAGCAGAACTATATCTTCGCAGCCTTCATATCCGCGGGGGCGCCGCCTGAGATAGCCTATATGACCCACCCCCATCTCGGGAGCGATACGCTTTTTTCCATGACGCGCCGGATGCGCGAAACCCTCACCGAGGAGGGTGTGGAGTTCCGCTTCGACACTGAGGTGAAGGATCTGCTGGTCAAAGGCGACAGCGTGCGTGCCCTGGTAACGGACGATGGCGTGCACGAGGTCGATCACGCCCTCTTTGCCTGTGGGCACTCTGCCTACGAGACCTATCGCATGCTCATGGACCGCGGAGTGTCCTTCCAGCCGAAGAACTTCGCGATCGGCTTTCGCGCTGAGCACGAGCAGCGGATCATCAACCGTGCGCAGTGGGGTCAGGACGCACTGACCGGCGTGAAGGCCGCAGAGTACCGGCTGACAGCCCAGGCAGAAGGCGGAATCGGCGTCTACTCCTTCTGCATGTGCCCCGGCGGTACGATCGTGCCCGCCTCTGCCTACCCCGGGGCTGCTGTCGTGAATGGAAAGAGCGACTATGCCCGGGATGGACGCTGGGCCAACGCGGCGGTCGTCGCGGGGCTCAGCCTTCCTGCCCTGCTCGGGCGGGAGGTCTCCGCGAAGGAAGCCCTGGACTGGCTCGACGCGCTGGAACGCAGGTACTATGACTTTTCCGGCGGCTACAGGGCGCCGGCGATGTCGGTGCGGGATTTCCTATCCGGCGGCTCGGGCGCCTCTCCCCGACCCTCGAGCTATCCCCTGGGTCTCGTGGCTGCGGATCTCGGCGAGCTCCTGCCCCCGGGCCTCGTCACGCCGCTGCGGACAGGCCTGCGCGCCTTCTGCGCCAAGCTGCGCGGCTACGACGAGGGCCAGCTCCTCGGGCTTGAGAGCAAGACGAGCTCGGCAATCCAGGCACTGCGCCATCCTGAGTCGCTGAACTCGGGTTATGCGAACCTTTACGTCGCCGGCGAGGGCAGCGGCTGGTCGGGCGGCATAGTCAGCTCGGCCGCCGACGGTCTCAGGGTCGCCCAGGCGCTCTGCAGGTCCGTGGCGGGAAAATAAGCTCCTAGTACTTAAATTCACTCTCCCCGATGAATTCCCGGAGGATCGAATCGTTCGGAACGGCGTGTGCCGGGATGGGCGCGAAGTTGTCCAGGAATCCCAGGAGCCGCTTGGCCTCCGCGTATTCAGGTACGTCGGGCTTGACCGTGCGCAGCAGGGGTTCGGCGTAGACCTTCAGCACTCCCAGTTCATAGTCGAGGGCCGAGTTGAAGGCCGTGTCGGCCGAGTTCTGGAAGGGGAAGATGTGCTTCCGTTCGCCGCGGCCGACGGAGGGCCACATCCTGAGCGTGGCGACGGCCGAATGGCCGCGGAAATTGAAATCGCGGACCATGCGCCTGAGGAGGCGGTTGTCGGTCGTGCTGATGCGGTTGTGGTCGTCGAGGTTGAGCTGGGTGAGGGCAGAGACATAGACCTTGAATTTCTGCGCTGCCGGGACACGCGGCGTGAGGCGGTCGTTCAGTCCGTGGATACCCTCCATCACGAGGATCTGGTTGGACTTGAGCCTGAGCAGCTTCCCCGAGGGCCTCCGGGAGCCGATCTTGAAATCGAAGGCAGGGAGCTCGATCTCCCCGCCGGAAAAGAGGGTCAGGAGCTGCTCGTTCAGGTACGCGACGTCGAGGGCCTCGAGGCATTCGAAATCGTACTGTCCGGACTCGTCCCTGGGAGTCGTTTCCCGTTCCACAAAGTAATCGTCGAGGGAGATGATCTGGGGGTCGAAGCCCATTACCGTCAATTGTATGGATAGTTTTTTCGAGGTCGTGGTCTTGCCCGAGCTCGAGGGTCCCGCGATGAGGACGACCTTGACTTCCCCGGAACGCGTGGCGACCCTGTCGGCGATGGCCGCGATCTTCTTGTTCTGGAGGGCCTCGGCCACGCGCATGAAGTCCTTGATGCCCTTTCTGGCATTCACGGCGTTTAGGGCACCCACCGAGCTGACACCAAGGATCTCTGCCCGCTCACGGTACTCGGCTGCGATGCTGTAGAGGAGGGGATCGTCTGCAAAGGGCGTGAGCGAGTCGGGGTGCTCCTTGTGCGGGTAACGGAGGAGGAGGCCACCGTGGTAGGGCTTGAGCTCGAAGCTGCGCAGCACCCCTGTCGAGGGTACCAGCGGATGGACGTGGAGGTCACGGAACCCCCCGCAGACATTGAGCTGGATCACAGGCTGGTTGGAATACTCAAGGAGGGAGAGGGTCTCGGTCTGGCCGCTTTCCCTGAAGTACCCGAGGGCGTCGAGGTAGGCGCGGTGCTCTATCGTAATTGGTATGTCCCGCCCGACCCAGGCGGACATGGCACGCTCAAGTTCCTCGACCTGTGCCTCCCCGAGGGGGCTGCCATCACGGAAGTGGTGGTAGAAGCCCGTTCCGATGGCCATGCCGGCGACGAGGCCCCGGTCGGGGAAGAGCTCTCGTGAGGCCAGCGCGAGGAGGAAGCAGAGGGAGCGGCGGTATACCGTCGCACCTGGCGTTGTGTCGATGGTCACTGCCTCGAGGCGGCAGTCGGTCAGCAGAAGTGCATCGAGGGGGAGGAGTTCGTTGTTCACGAGCACGGCTGCGAGGGGCCAGGGCAGGGTTCCCAGCTGGCCGATGGCATCGGAGGCCCGCACGCCGCTCGGATAGGCGAGCTTTTCGCCGCTTGGATAGGTGACGGTGATCTGCTTCATGAGTGCTGCTCCTGTATCGCGGTCTACAGACTACTGGATCGGGGTCCTGAATGAAAGCGGAAAATCAGCGCTGCGAAAGCCAAAGTACGGAAAGGGGTTCAAGCCTGATACGCCCTCGGGCCGCAGGGATCGTCGTAGCGCGAAGGAGTTCGTCAAAGACCAGGTCCCCGGCCTCGCCATCCATCGGGACAAGGAACTCCTGGGCTGCCTCGGAAAAATTCGCTGCGACAAGAACTGGCTTTGCTGACGCGGCCTTCGCTTCCCTCCGAACCAGCAGGACATGCTGTCCTGCTGGCAGAACCTCGAAGGAAGCGTCCGGAGCGAAGGCCTCGATAGTCCTTCGCCTGGCCAGGCAGGCGGCGATGAAGGACAGGATGCGACCCTCCGGACCCAGGCCCTTCCTGGCCCTCGCGGCCCGCTTCCAGTCAAGGTGGGGGCGGTGCATCCAGCGGTTGTCGTCGGCGTGGAGTTGCGATCCCTCCCAGGAATAGTCGTTGGGTGAGGCGATCTCGTCGCCGGAAAATATCATGGGAATTCCGATGAGCGAAGTGGTGAGTGCATGGAGGAGTTCGATGCGCCTGAGTGCGAACTCGATCGCGCCTTCGTCCCCGGTTTCCAGCGCTCCTTCGAGGCCACAGAGCGAGGCGCAGCTCCCCGAGATGCGCGCGTCGCCGGTCTCGGGATTCTCCATGAAGGGCCTTCCCGTGGCCAGCGACCCCGGAAACTTTCCCGTGTACCAGTCGATGATAAAACGGCGGTGCCTTGATGGATCGTGGCCCAGGCGCCTGATGAGGGCATCATCGTAGCCCAGGCCGATGTCGTCGTGGCACCTCGCGTAGGAAAGCCAGGCTGTGCCCCGGGCCAGGCGCGTCTCGGCGCCGAAACTCGAGGACAAGAGGCTGCTCTGCCTCGTGGCGAGAGCCTCCCAGAGGAGGGCCATCAGCGAGGCGTGGTAGGCGAGCTGGCACTCTTCGCGGACTGCTCCCCGCCCGTCGTCGGCGTCGAGGTACTTCACGATCTCGCTCGGCTGGACTATGGCCTCGGCCAGAAAGGCGAGGCCAGGGGCCACGACGCCGGCCGCGGCCTTGAGGAGCCCGACGATCGCGTGGGCCTCGTCCAGATTCTGGCAGCTGGTTCCAGGGACCTTCCAGAGGTAGGGCACTGCGTCGAGACGGAGGAGGTCGATGCCCTGGTTGGCCATACCCAGGACAATTGCGAGCATTTCGAGGAAGACCTCGGGATTGCGCCAGTTGAGGTCCCACTGGTAGCTGTTGAACACCGTCATGACCCAGCCGAGACCCTCTACGTAGGTGAAATTGCCCGGCGCGGTCGCGGGAAAGACCTCCGGCATGGCAGCCTCGTAGCGGTCGATCTGCGTCCTGTCGGGAAAAACGTAATAATAGTTACGATAAACGGGATCACCCTCCCGTGCCGCCACGGCCCAGGGATGTTCGTCGGATGAGTGGTTCAGCACGAGGTCGGCGGCGAGGTACATGCCTTTTTTGTGGAGGAGTCCCGCCGTGGCAGCGAGGTCCCTGTCGCTTCCAAACCTGGGGTCCACGCCGAGGTAGTCGCTGACCGCATAGCCGCCATCGTTGGGACCCTGTGGCGATTTCATGAAGGGCATGAGGTGGACCAGGTTGATGCCGAGCTCCTCGAGCCAGGGGAGCCTCTTTTCAAAGCCCTTGAAGTCTCCCGCAAAGCGGTCGAGGTAGAGCATGCAGGCTGCGAGACCGGGCTTCAGGTACCAGGGTCCAGCAGCCTCGCCCTCGGCGTCGCGTGCGCGGAGTTCGCCTGGGCGGGCGCGGTATTCGCGGAGAAGAAGCTCGTTGAGCCGGGGCAGGACGGTTTCGGCTGCAACCTTGCCGTAGAGACTGCGGAGTCCAGTATCGAGGAATTGTTTCGCTCGCCCGAAGCGTGCCCAGAAAAGGCCGAGGTTCTTTTCGTCAGCGCCGAGTTTCCGTGCGTCGCGATCAAGGCTGAAGTCCACTGCTTTCTTCCATCCTTCCGAGGCGAAAGGGTACTTTGCGGGAGCGTGTTCCGCAAGACAGCCGGGCCGCTTCCGTAATAGGCGACAGGCACGCAGCTTCGATATACTGCCGGCATGCCAGACTTCGTCCACCTCCACAACCATTCGGATTTTTCCCTCCTCGACGGAGCGGCCTCTGTCAAGTCCATGGTGGACAAGGCCAAGAGCCTCGGCATGCCGGGTCTTGCCCTTACCGACCACGGCAACATGTTCGGAGCGGTCAAGTTCTTTGATGCCTGCAAGGAAGCGGGTATCAATCCCATCGTGGGTTCCGAGTTCTACGTCGCAGGGGGCTCCCGTTTCGAGAAGACAGGCACGGAGAACGGCAACAAGTACTGGCACCTGGTACTGCTGGCCCAGGATGTCGAGGGCTTCCGCAATCTCCTCAAGCTTTCTTCAGCCTCCTACACCGAGGGTTTCTACTACAAGCCGCGCATCGACGACGAACTCCTGGCACGGCATTCGAAGGGTCTGATCGCGAGTTCGGCCTGCCTGGCAGGGGAGGTCCCCGGCCTTGTCCGCCACGGCAAGGTCGAGGAAGCCGAACGCAAGGCCCTCTGGTTCAAGGAGCTCTTCGGCCCCCAGCGCTACTACCTCGAGCTCCAGGACCACGGCATTCCCGATCAGGCTTCGGTCAACAAGGTTCTCGTCGGGATGTCGAAGAAGCTGGGAATACCCCTGGTCGCGACCAATGACATGCACTATCTCGACCGGACAGACGCCGATGCCCACGATGTCCTCCTCTGCATCGGCACGAATAAAAAACTCTCCGAGGCTACACGCATGCGGTTTTCCGGCCGCGAATTCTACATGAAGACCGCCGACGAGATGGCTGCGGTTTTTGGCGAGCTTCCCGAGGCACTATCGAACACGCTCCGGATAAACGAGATGGTGGACCTCGACATTCCCTACCCTGGCCCCCTCCTTCCCGACTATGTCATTCCGGAAGGCTTTGCGAGCCCCGAGGACTATCTCAGGCACCTCACCTTCGAGGGGCTGGGGAAGCGCTACGCCTCGGTCGGCGACGAGATACACAAGCGCGCGGAGTACGAGCTCGACGTGATCACGGGGATGAAGTTCACCGGCTACTTCCTCATCGTGTGGGACTTCATCGACTGGGCCAAGCGCCATGGCATCCCCGTCGGGCCGGGCCGCGGTTCGGGCGCCGGTTCCATCGTCGCCTACGCCCTGGCCATCACCGACATCGATCCCCTTCGTTACGGTCTCCTCTTCGAGCGCTTCCTCAACCCCGAACGCATCTCGATGCCGGACTTCGACATCGATTTCTGCTTCGAACGGCGCAGCGAGGTCATCGATTATGTCACGGGGAAATACGGAGCGGACCGGGTCGGGCAGATCATCACCTTCGGTACCCTCAAGGCAAAGGCTGCCCTCAAGGACGTCGCGCGCGTCCTTGAGATAGGCTTCGACGAGTCCAACGCCATCGCCAAGCTTGTGCCCGAGGACATAAAGATGACCCTCGACAAGGCCCTCGCCCTCGAGCCGAAGCTTGCGGAAATGGCAGCCTCCACGCGCCTCTCGAGCCTGTTCACGCTGGCCAGGAAGCTCGAGAACAAGAACCGCAACTCGAGCCTCCACGCTGCCGGCATCGTCATCGCCAAGACTGCCCTCTCCGACTACGTGCCCCTCTACCGCGACGCCAAGTCCGGCATCGTGGCTACCCAGTACACCATGGAAGCCCTCGAGAAGTGCGGCCTCGTGAAGATGGACTTCCTGGGCCTGAAGACCCTCACCCTGATAAAGAACGCAATTGGTCTTATCCGGAAGCTGGGCATCGAGATCGACGAGTCAGCGATCCCGGACACAGACCCGAAGACCTATGCCCTCCTCGGGCAGGGGAAGAGCACCTCGGTCTTCCAGTTCGAGTCGAGCGGCATGCAGGGCATCCTCAAGGATGCCAAACCCACCTGCATCGAGGACCTCATAGCGCTGAACGCCCTGTATCGGCCGGGTCCCATGGCCTACATCCCGCAGTTCATCGACTCGAAGTGGGGCCGGAAGCCGATAAAGTATCCCCATCCCTGCCTCGAGCCCATCCTCAAGGAGACCTACGGGGTCATCGTCTACCAGGAACAGGTCATGCAGGTCGCGCAGCGCATAGCCGGCTACAGCCTCGGCCAGGCGGACCTCCTCCGCAGGGCCATGAGCAAGAAGAAAGCGGACGTGATGCTCGAGGAAAAGGTGAAATTCGTCGAGGGTGCCATCAATAACGGCTTCAAGGAGTCCGATGCCGCCTCGATCTTCGACATCCTCATCCCCTTCGCCGGCTACGGTTTCAACAAGTCCCACGCGGCCGCCTATTCGGTGGTCGCCTACCGCACGGCCTGGCTGAAGGCCAACTATCCAGCGGAGTTCATGGCAGCCAACCTCAGCAACGAGATCACCAAGACCGACAAGCTCTCTGAGTACATCTCGGAGGCACGATCCATGGGACTCGAGATCATGCCCCCGAACGTGAACTTCTCCGAGGCCTACTTCACCGTAGTGGAGGGGAAGATCGTCTACGGCCTCCTGGGCATCAAGGGTGTCGGGGAGGGGGTCTCCCGCGCCATCGTCGCCGAGCGCGAGTCGCGGGGACCCTTCGCGGAGCTCCTCGATTTCATCTCGCGCATGAGCTCGGGGCAGATGAACCGGAAGACCCTCGAGTGCCTTGCGAACGCGGGAGCCCTCGACTGGACGGACCGCCCGAGAAGCGAGCTGGTAGCGAACATCGAGCGGGCCATCGACTACGTGGCGAAGAAGGAGGAAGCCGGGCGCTACGGGCAGGTCTCCCTCTTCGAGGCTTCCGGCGAGCAGGAATTCCCTCCCTTCCAGTACGAGGCGCGCGACGAGTACCCCCGACCGGACCTGCTCAGGCTCGAGAAAGAGCTCATTGGTTTTTATTTCTCCGGACATCCCATGGACGAGTGGCGCGACCTCTGGGAACGTTCGTCCGACGCCCCTCTTGCCCACCCCGACAGAGCGAGCCCCGAACGATCCTATACGCTCGTGGCGATGCTCAAGAACTACCGGGAGATCCTCAGCAAGAAGGGCAGGAAGATGGCCTTCTGCGGGGTCGAGGACTACTCCGGGTCAATCGAGATCGTCGTCTTCCCGGATGTCCTGGAGAAATACCGCGAGAGGTTCCTCCTGGACAAGGTGCTCTTCATGAAGGGCAAGATCGACCTTTCGCGGAATGCCCCCAGCTTCAAGGTCGAGGAACTCCTCGATCCACAGGAGCTGGCCGCCAAGTCCTGGCGCGAAGTCCATCTCAGGCTCGCTCCGGGAATCCGCGCGGAGGACGAGCTTTTCGACCTGCGCGATGCCGTGTTCGACAGCCATGGCAGCTGCCATCTGTTCTTCCATATCCCGCGTGAGGCGCCGGTCGTAGCCGCGCCATCGGGCGAGGCGGAAGAGGGTCAGCTGGACTGCGAGACCGACGAGGACGGCATCCCCCTGCCTGCGCCGATCGAGGCCTGTGCCGATGAAGCCCGCGCCGGGGACGGCGGCGCCGCGGACGAGGAAGTGGCAGGCGACAGGGATCTGCGGCCTCGTGGGGGAACTCTGAGCCGGGTTGCCCTGGTGCTTGATGAGACCATCGTCCGGGCAAGCATGCAGATAACCTGTTCGCCTTCGGAGGAGAGCCTCGAACGTTTCCGTTTGCTTTCTGTCGTCACCGAGGTGTGGAGGGATTGAGGACGAATTCCTCCACCGGACGCAAGCGTGCTGCGCAGTTGAGGGCGTTCTTGGGGCATGCACGACCTTTTGTCCCTCTTCCTCGCCCTCCTGGTCTCCCGCCGCGAGCTGCGCTTCGATCCCGTGGCAGAGCAGGCTGCTGCCTTTGATTGCGGCTACGCGGTGGCGCGGGCCCTCGTCGAGCCTGACGCTGAAGACCTCGCGCTGGGCCTCGGCGATCCGTCGCGGGGCCTGACCCTCGGCAACCTCGCCTCGATCCTCGAAAACGGTGGCCTTTCAGTGCGTCCACTCAGACTGGGCCTCGGGGAGATCGACGAGATCCTGGGGCAGGGCTTCGCACCGATCATTGTGAATTACGAGCAGCCCACGCGGCACTGGGCCCTCCTCCTCGGCCGTCGCGGCGGGGACAGCGGCCCTGCTGGCGTGGCCGTGAACCGCAGCCCAGGCCTCTACAGTCTGGCCGACCCGGCCCGGGGGCTCGAGGTCCTGGACGGTGGGGAGCTCGCCGGGCGATTTGGCGGGGTGGCCATTGTCATCGATCCGGCCAGTCTCGATCGTGGAAAGCGGCTGGGCGCAGTGCAGGCCGGGGAGCGGGCCTTTGCGCGCTGGGATGGGCTGGCGCGCCTGGCTGGGATGCCTCCGTACCCGGTCGGGAGCCAGCCCTCCGGGGACCTCACCCTGGGCAGGGTTGTCACAGCTGTGCCGCAGACAGCTGTTCCAGATGATGCCGCCCTCGATGTAGCGACTTCCCTCGCCCTCGCAAGCGGGGCATCCGGATTGGCTGCAGATGCGCGTTTCTCGGTCTCCCTTCGTTCCGGGACGGTCTCGATGGGGTTCGAACTGCCCCTGGTGATTCCACCTGGAGACGGTGGCGCGGGATCCCCACGGGTCGAGGCGCCACGCATTCTGGCATCAGCTGCCCTCGTGCCCCTTCCCTGGGTGGCAACATGTGCAGTCGCCCTCGCGCCGCCTGCAACGGAGGCCAGGACCTGGGCCGACGCCGGCGCGGGAACCCGCAGCGGTCAGGCAGGCTCCGATTCCGGCACGAGCCTGCGCCTCGGTCTGGCGCGGATCATGGATCCCCTCCTTCTTGAAATGGTGGGTACGGTGATGGATCCAGGCGGATGGACTTCGAGGCCCTGGGGCTGCTCCGTCGCTCTCAGGGCTACAGAGGCGGTCAGCGAGCGTTTTTTCCTGACCCTCGGCAGCGAACTGGGATGGCAGGCAGCGGCCCAGGGCAGCGGGACATCCCGCGGGAGCGGAGCATCCCGTGGGAGCCCCTGGTCGGGGAGCTTTTCAATCTCCTTCTCGATGAGGCTCGAGGGCTGGAGCCTTGGCTTTGGCTTCAGCGACCGGGACGATGGGGGGACAATCCTGAGGCTTTCGGGGGATTGGGAGCTGAAGATCGGTCCCTGGCCCGGGCCATCGGGCGAGCAGTGGCTCGGGTCGCCGGGAGGGGGACTCACGCCCCGCTGACACCAAGAACCCGTCCGACTGGAGCGGTTTCGGGAAGGATATAATTGACAAGATCTCGCCAGTCAGTGAAGGCCAGATCGGGCGCTATTTCGCGGAGGCTGTTGAATTCCTTGGGAGCGTAGGGTTCCCTCCGGCCCTTGAGGAAGCCGCTCGAACCCCGCAGCGCGGAACCCATGCCCACGCCCTTGGCTCCCGCAACATCGAGGCGGCTTGAATTGCCTACGTAGCAGAGCTCTTCGGGGGCTACACCAAGACGTTCTGCAAGGGTCAGGAAGGGCCTGGCAGCCGGTTTCAGGAAGCCGGTCTCTTCGGAGGACATCGCCACCTCGAAGTAGTCGCGGATGCCGAGGATCTCGAGCTTGCGGGGAGCAGGGAAATCGGAGAGCGCGGCAAGGCGGAGCCCCGCTCCGGCGAAGGCATCGAGGGTCGCGCGCACACCTCTGAAGAGTCGCACATCGTGGAAGGAAGCCTCGAGCTCGCCGTACATGGTGCGCTCTGCCCACGCAAAGGCTTCTTCGAAGGCAAGGCCGGTTCCATCGGCCAGGATGCGTGCCTGGAGGGCGCGGAAGCCGGCGAGGTCACTGGGCATGCCCGGCTCGGAGGCAGGATCCATGGACCTCTGATGTAGCTCATAGCGAACCTTCGCAAAGGCTCTGAGCATGCGGTAGTTCCTGAAGCCGAAGCCCAGGTTCCGGAAATAGAGGCCAAGCGAGGGATACAGCGTCCCATCGATGTCAAAGGCTACCGCGCGGAAAATCACGATAAACGTATACAGCACCCAGCGCGATGAGTCCAGCGCTCTGGAAGGTGGGAGGACCGCCGATTCCCGTTGCCTCACCCGGCGGTCGTCGCCTATCCTGTGCAGACGCGGGTCCTCTGGCCGCTGTGAGCCCATGGCATGCCGGAACGGCGCGCAGGGCGGCTGCGCCAAGGCGCTGCCAGCCTGATCTGCAACAGGAGAATCATATGAAGTTGTTGTTTCTCGGCCCTCCCGGCGCCGGAAAGGGAACCCTTTCAGACCTCGCCGTGGAAAAGCTCGGACTGCCTCACATCTCGACGGGAGACCTGTTCAGGGCGGCGATCAAGAACGAGACGCCTCTTGGCCTCAAGGTTAAAAGCATCATGGCATCAGGGGCCCTTGTTCCCGATGAAGTGACGATCGAGATGGTCAAGGAGCGCCTGGCCCAGCCTGACGCAAAGAAGGGATGGATCCTTGATGGCTTTCCGCGCACTATCCCCCAGGCAGAGGCTCTTGAGAAGATCGCAGCAGTGGACAGGGTGGTAAACTTCGAGGTGGCCGACGCGATCGTGATCGGGAGACTGTCGACCAGGCGCGTCTGCAGGGCCTGCGGCAAGATCTACAACGTGAAAAGCAGCCCCCCGAAAAAGGAAGGCGTCTGCGATGCCTGTGGAGGCGAGGTCTACACGAGGGACGATGACAAGGAAGAATCCATCAAGACCCGCCTCGACACCTACCGCAAACAGACCGCCCCCCTCATTGACTGGTACGGCAAGAAGGGCGTGCTTGTGACGATAGACGGCGTGGGCGATCCCAATGAGGTCTATGGTCGCTTCGCGAAATTGATGTAAGGCCCGTCTTGTCGATGCGCGGCGGCACCTGCGACCATCCACCTCCCAGGGGCCGTCGCTCGCTTTTTCCTGCTCTTGCCCTAAGCCTTGCCTGCGCTGCGGCGCTCCCTGCCGAAACAGCCCCGACTCTGACGATCGGGCCTGAGCGGACGGGCAGCTTCAGCGGGGAGATCAGCGTCGAAGTCAAGGCTGCCGATGGCGGCTCATCGATCCACCGGGAAGCCATTTCACTCCGCGTCCTCCCGGAATCCTTCATCCTCGTGGATCTGCCCGAGCGCCGAATTTTCAGCCTCCCTGTCAGCCTTGGCCTGAGTCCGGCCGGATCTGGAGGGGACCGATTCGCCTTTGTCCTCGGGGGAGGGGAGGGCGCGCTTCGCTTCGAGGGACGCTACACCCCGCGCGGTCAAGGCATTGAGGGTAGGGTGGGACAGGGAGGGCTCTCTGGCCGCTTCGCTCTCTCGAGGCAGGCCATGGCAGCTGAGCGGGGACGTCCCCTCGAGGTCATGGTCCGCGGCGGAGTACTCAGGGGAACCCTCATGCTGCCTGCCGACGCAGCCGGCGACATCGGGCCCGGCGGCTTCCACCTGGCAATATTCGTGCCGGGCTCCGGCTCCACCGACCGGGATGGTAACAATTACCAGGTTCCAGGAACGAACGATTCGACCCTCCAGCTCGCCTTGGCCCTGGCTTCGCGAGGCATCGCGAGTTTCCGCTACGACAAGCGTGGTGTCGGTGAGTCCTGGGCCCTTGCTCCGGATGAGTCACGGCTCAGTTTCGACGACTACATCGAGGATCTCCGGGCTATTCTCGCAAGGCTGGCCAAGGAACCGGGGTTTTCGGGCATTTCCCTCGTGGGCCACTCCGAGGGTTCCCTCGTCGCGGCCGCCACACTGGCCGCAGCTGTTTCGCTTCCTGTACTGCCCTGGGAACGTCAGCCAGATCTCATAGTGCTCGCCACCGGATCGACGAGCGCGCGCGATACCTTCGCGAAGGCCATCGAGACTTCGCCTGTGGAGCTCGTCGACGAGGGGAGGGCCATCCTGGAGGCCATGCTCTCGGGCAGGACCTGGCCTGCGCCCTCAGAATACTTCGCCGAGGTTTTCAGGCCTTCCTTCCAGCCCTACCTTTCCAGCTGGCTCCGTTACGACCTCCGGACGGAATTGCCACGGATCGGGGGGCGAATCCTCCTCGTCGAGGGCGACCGCGACATGCAGGTGGACATAGGCAATTTCCTGGGACTCGCTATGGCAAGGGCCGACGCAGCCGCAGTGGTCGTCAGGGGCATGAACCACGTCCTCAAGGAAGTCCCCGCCGAGATCGACCTCAACTACGCTGCCTTCTCCGACCCGTCCTTCGCCCTGTCGCCCGACCTTGTAGAAACACTTGCGTCCTTCATGGAAGGAAAGCCCCTGCCAGGTAGCCTCGTCCGCGTCGACGGGGGCAGGGTGCCGTAGGTAATGGCCGGTGGCGCAGGCCATGTCCACCAGCGAAACACCTATCCCTTCGCATGAACATATGAACATATGTTCATATGTTCATATGCTCGGCTATGTGTTCATTGCAGCCCAACGCTTTGACGGCCTTTGCGCCCTTGCGGCGAGGGCGCTGCCGGCGAGGGTGCCGCCGGCAGCTCTATGGACTATTCGTCAGCGTTATGATGAATCTGGCCGGTTCGAGCACGAGGCCTCGTACCGTGACAAGGTCGTCGGCCCGCGCGAATTCGGCCTTGCCCGAGACGAAGGGCAGCTCGGGTGCAATGAAGAGCCAGGCGATGCGGGCGGCCGGGAGGTAGATTCGGGCCGAGCGCTGTCCGTCCATCACGAGACTGAGCGAGAGGTCGATTGAACTGCCGTCGTCGGAGGGAAGTCCTTTGATGAGAGCGCCTTCGAGGGGGATCGAGAGCTCGCCAAGGAGTCCGGCTCCGAGGCGGAGGGAAGGCAGGAGGCCCGACAGCGGCCGGGGTATCCAGGCGAGGTTGGGAGTCTCGGTGAAATCCGCTCCGCGCTCGAGGAAGCGAGGGGGCAGGGGGCTTGCTCCACCTGCGGCGAGGCGTGCGATGAGTTTGTCGAGGTCTCCCGTGGAAGCGGCAAGCCAGCCTCCGCCCAAGACCCGGAGGGAGATGCCGGAGCTCCGGTTCTTCCAGACGCCGCCCTCATCCCGCCAGTCCTTCGAGCCAGACAGCGAGAGCCACAGGACAAGGGGTGTCCAGTTCCCCTCGATCACGGCCTCGATGTCCGCCGTGCCTGCCGGATCCGTCCCGGTGATTGCGACGAAGATGCGGCGCGACCTTTCGGCGACGCCTGAGATCGACGAGGTCAGGACGGCGGCGCGCGGGGCGAGCGACATCCCTTCATAGGCGAGGGCAGCGCCTGAAGCCTTCACGAGGTCGGGCCCTGAAACACGGATATAGGCCAGGGCAGCGGGATCGAGGCAGCCTAGGATATCGCGACCGGGGGCCGGAGCGGGGACTGTTGCGCAGGAGAGGGCAAGTCCTGAAAGGAGGATGCAGGCTGCAAGGCCGGCGGCCTTTGATGCAGCTTTGGACGCCAGGCCGCGAAGCAGGACCCCCGGTACCTTGGTGCCGCGCGCTGCCTGGGACCGGGATAAAGTACTCATTGAAATCATGCCGGCATTGAGCCGGGAAGGCTGCCGTCTTGGCGAGGGTTGCCGCCAAGGCCGGCGCTGTCGCTATTGCCGAGGCGGGCATCTATCACGGAAAGGGCAGCCTGGCGGTGTGCCTTCGCGGCTTCGCACCAGGCGTGGAATTCCGAACGGGCAAAGCGTCCTCCTGTATTGACGCGCGTCAGGCCCTCCCCGATTCCGCTCCGTTTCCGCAGCTCGGTACCTAGCCAGCGGAGTCGATCGTAGTTCCGCGGCCCGAGCTCGCCATCCGAGGCGACGATGCCGGCGTCTGCAAACCAGGCATTGGCATCCCAGGGCTCGACGTCGAAGCGGAGGGTGAATTCCACCGCTCGGTCCCGGTCGTCGAGGTCTGTTCGCGCCCAGATATCGGCAAGTTCGGAAAGTACGAAATCCTCATCGTCGAAGGGCTTGCGGAGGGAGGTGCGGAGAAAGCGGTAGATCATCCTGGCTGCTGAGAGGAAGCGGTCCACGTTGTTGATGCGCGCATCGAAGAGCCGGGGATCGTCCCAGAGCTCAGAGGCGCGGTCAGGCGCGGCGAGGGCCTGGAAATGTCCCGCCGCGGGCAGGGGCGAACGCGTGCCGAGGTCGTTGATCGCCTCCATGCGGCCTGAGAAATTCTGGTGCGCCCAGGTATCGGCAAAGCAATGCAGGGCAATCCCGACACGGTAGGGATCCCCTGAGCGGAGTGCCAGCACCAGGATCTCCCTTGCCATCGGCGAGTCGGGTGTTACGATCCAGGGATTCGTGCTTCCATCGATGCGCTGTCTGCGCGCCTTTTCCGGATCGCCCGGAACAAAATGGAAGGGCAGGTAGATGTCACGGAATACCGACTCGTCCCAGAAGATATAGTCCTGGGTTTTCGGCGTCTGATACGGTGCGTCGCCTGGGCCGGGACAGTCCTCGACGAGCCAGGAGAGCTTGGCCTGGTCGACATGCTGGGACGAGAGTCCGAAGCGACGCGCTTCCACGGGGCTGTACCCAGCTCTCAGGGCCAGGGCGGTTGTGGCATAGTAGTGGAACTCGAAGTTCATGATCCCCACAGTATGCCGGGGTCAGGGTAGGGCGGCAAGACTCAGAATTTGACCGTAAGCGAAGCTCCCAGCGATCGTGCCCAGGATTTCGTGACCGGGCCCCCAGCCGGAACTGTGGCAAGGGCAGCGAAGGAATCGCGGGCTATGTCGACGAAGGCCAGCAGACTGGAATTCTGGGAGCTGTCGAAGGCGAGGCTCGCTTGCGCGCGCCAGGGCCGTTCAGCGTCGAGGTTCCCAGCGTCATCAAAGGGCGTAGCGGTCAGTGCCCCCGCAAGGCGCGCCCGGTCTGAAATCGACCAGGCCAGGCTTGCCTGAAACCAGTGCCGCCCCGGCCATGCCGGATCGGATTTCGCGCCACTGCCATTCCAGTAGTACTCGGAGGCCACGAAGAAGTCGCCGAAGGACCAGTCGAGGCCAAGGGCCAGGCGCGGCTGGGCGCTGTCGAGGGGGACAGAGGCGGCCGGATCGATCGAGACTGCGCCCTCGGCATAGAGGCTTGCCCCGAGGTCGAACCTGCAGTCGGCGGCGGCGACAATGCGCGCTTCCCTGACCCCTGCTCCCTCCCAGGCTCCAAGGAGGCTGCCATCAAGTCCCAGGACCTTGCCTGAAAGCCGCGCGGCGTAGCGCCCCCTGGCCGGGTCTGACCTCGGAGCGGCCACTGCCTCGAGGGTCGACAGGTCGCCGAGGGACAGGCTCGCCCGGAGGGCGTCCGTGCCGAGGCGCTCGGGCGAGACACCGGAAAGATCAAATTGTGAGAATATATCGGCGGGACTCCACAGTGCGCCACGGCCGTGGTTGATGACCTGCTTTCCCGCCTGGAGCCTGAGCGACCCGAGGTCGAGGCGGGCCCAGAGCGTGCGGAGCCTGAAGGAGAAGGCTGCCTCGTCCGCAGCTGGATCCGTCACGATGAGGCCAGGGTCGGAGATGGCAGCCGCGCGGGCCAGGGCAGCCGAGGAGCCGGTCATTGCTGCAGCGGCGAAGGAGGCCTCGGCCCGGCTGCGCTGTCCCCGCACGGTCATGCCTGCCGAGATGCCCGTCGACTGTCCCAGGATCCAGCCATCCGGAAATCCCGCAAGGCCATCGCTGCCGAAAGCCATGGCCCTGGCTGTAAAGGCGCCGCCGAAGGTCGAGATGGTGTCCTGCGCATGGGACGCCACCGACGCGGCCAGGCAGCAGAACAGGGCAACTCCGGCCGGGCTGCGCCGGCTGCTTCGCAGGCTCACTTCGTGAGGGCAGCCATCGTGAACTGGCCAGCGTCCAGGACCAGGTCGAGCTCGAGATCCTTCATGACGAAGGCGGTCTTCGTGTCCTTCCTGAGCTTCGACTCCATCACGATGGAGCTCGCGAACCAGCGGCTGCCGACCTTCCTGGCCTCAAGGGTCTTCGAGGTCTTGAGAAGCCTGCCTGACCTGGCGTACATCTCCTCCTTCAGGGTCACCCAACGCTCCGCATCGATCCACATGATCAGTCGATCATAGGGGGCGGTCGGCGCCTTCGCGGAAAGCTCGACGATCCAGGCCTTCCGGCCCTCCACCTCCTCGCTGCCCTTTACCTCTGCCCTGTACCTCAGCCTATAGTCCGAGGACTCCAGCGCATCCTCGTAGCTCACATCTGAGCCCATCATGCCCTCCTTGAGGAGGTGGCCGGAGATCTTCACCGTGTCGTCCTCCTTGGGGAAGTACATCCACAGCTCCCGGGCGAGCTTGAGGTAGCGGATGCCCCGGTCCTCGGGATTGGTGAATTCGATGAGGGCCTTGTCGGAGCCCATCGCAACTGCCTTCATCTCCTTGATCCGGGTCTCGCCGCCGATGGTGATCTCCATCCGGCCCGAGTAGCGGATGGTCTTGAAGGAGCTGTTGGCGTCGAGCTGCGACAGGATATCGGCTGCCAGGGGAAAGCCTGAGGCCTGGCCCGCCACCGGAAGCGTGACGACGGCGATCACCAGTGTCAGCATCATGGTAACTATGCGATTCATGCCGGTTCCTTTCATCAGGCCGACCTGATGGCTTCGATTGGGTCCATGCGCGCCGCCTTCCGGGAGGGGAGGAAGGCGATGGCTCCGGCAACGCCGACACCGAGCAGCACGAGGAGAAGGGCGTCGAGCCAGTTGACCGTGGTGTAGATCATGTTGTCGATGGGCCAGGAGAAACTCGCCATCGCGCCCGAGAAATCCATGCCCACCCTGGCGAACACGAGGTTCAGTGCCATGCCGAGGACGACCCCCGCGAGCGAGCCCAGGAGGCCGAGCATCGTCCCTTCCAGGAGGAAGAGCCAGAGGATCTCGCGGGGGGGCATGCCCATGGCCTTGAGGATCCCGATTTCCTTGCGGCGTTCAAGGACGGCCATCATCATGACATTTGCAATGACGAAGGCCCCGAGGAAGGCGATGATGAGGTAGATCCAGGTGTACATCGAGGACATCATTACCATGAGGGAAGCGAAGGGTCCGGTGCGGGTCCAGGGGATGGCGGAGAGTCCGGCGAGGCCGGCCTTGCCGAGGGCCGCCGCCACGAGGGGAGCGGCCTTTTCCGAGTAATTGTAATCATCGAGCATGACGATGACCTGGGTGGCTCCGCCGGCCATGCCCAACAGCTCGCGGGCGTCGTCGAGGCCGATCTGGAAGAGGTTCCCGTCGAGGGAGTTGACGTTCGTGGAAAAGATCCCCGAGACCGTGAACTTCTTGAAGCCGAGGCCGTAATCGGCCTTCTGGGTGACGACCTTGAGCGTGTCGCCCACCTTGAGTCCGAGGTCCTTCGCGATGCCCGCGCCGATGAGGGCGTCGCCCGGTTTCGCGAGGTAGCTGCCCTGAGCGACGCTGCGGTCGAGCATCAGGAGCCCCTTTTCCGCCACCGGATCGCCGGCCACGCAGAGCGAGGTCTTGGAACTCGAGCCGGAGTTGAGGATGACCCCGAAGCGGATCCGCTCCTCGATGATCCTGATCCTGCCCTTGAGGTCGGGGATGGATTCAATTGCCTTGATTACCCGCTTTGAGTCCCGGATGTAGGCCGAGACCGGCATGAAGCGCTCGCGCTCACGGTACTCCGAGGTAGTGACGTTGAGGTGGCCGACGTCGTTCTTGGTATAGTTGCTGACGATGCTCGTCATGAAGCCCCCGATGAAGCCATCGAGGAACATCACCATCAACATGGCGATTCCCACCGAAAGCGCGGTGAGGGCCGTCCTTCTCCTGTTGCGTCCGAGGTTGCGGAGCGCCATTTCATGCAGTTTCATCATGCGCTCCTATACGAACCTGAGGGCGTCGGTCGGTTGCATCCTCGCTGCACGCTTGGCCGGAATGCGCGCAGCGAGCCAGGAGACCAGGAGTCCGAAGGCGAAGCCCGTCACAAAGCTGCCGGGTTTCCATTCGCCGCGAAGGACGGCGTTGACGGGTATGGCCCCCAGGTCCAGGTTCCCGAAGAGGCCCGAGATCGAGAGGCCAGCGCTGGCCATGTACCAGACAAGGAGGCCGCCGAGGACGAGTCCTGCCGCGCTGCCGGCCGCACCGGTTATGAGGCCTTCCCGCACGAAGAGCTTCTTCACGTCAGCTGCCGTCATTCCGTAGGCGCGGAGGACCCCGATTTCCCGGACCCGGGAGTAGACGCTCATCAGTATCGTGTTGACGATGCCCACCGCCGCGATGAGGAGGATCATCACGATCAGCATGAAGGAACCCTTCGACTTGGACTCGCGCAGGGCCAGGTAGTCCTTGGCGAACTCCCCGATGGGCTGGCTTGTCAGGGCGGGGAGGGCGGCCGCAAGCAGGGAAGCAGCCTTGGCAGAGCCAGCGAGTTCCGCGTCCAGGCTGGCGGCGCGCGGGGCCGCCGCGTCGATCTCGGTGACCGGAAGGCCCTCACCGAGGAGGGCGCGGGCAGCTGGGTAGCTCAGGTAGATCGAGCCCGTGCCGGATAGTCCGGCCGTGTTGTCGATGAGGCCGACGATCAGGAATTCATCGGCATTGTCATTGTCGTAGATGGTTCTGGCCGACAGGAGGATGGAATCTCCGAGCTTGAGACCGAGGTCCCGGGCCACAGACATCGCTACCACGGCCTCGCGGTCGGCGGTGGGGCGGAGCCAGCTGCCCTCGTGGACGTCCGAGGCAACCTTGAAGACCTCCCTGTCGCGGAGGGGGTCAACGGCAGCAGCCATCTGGGGGGAGGAATCGATGTAGTTGGAGGCTTGCACCAGGAAGAGGGTGCGGGGGGCGACTGCCGACACTCCGGGGTCGGCCTTCAGGATCGCTGCCATGACTGCCTCGGGATCGGCTATCCCCTTGTCGAGGGGAAGGCCCATGGCGTCGGCGACGTACCCGGGTGTACGGACCTTGAGATAGGACGAGGAATAGTCGATCATCGTGTCGATCGAGATGCGGTCCATTCCCGCAAGGATCGAATCGTAGGCGATGAAGAGACCGATGCCGACCATCATCACGATGCCAGTGATGGCCGTCCTCTTGCCGTGCCTGAGCACGTTGCGGAGGGCGATCTTCCAGAGGACTCCCATTTCAGGCCCTCCCCGCCGGCCCGGCGCCAGTGGCACCGGCTCCGGATGAGTCCGTGGCCACCCTGCCGTCGTGGAGGGTGACGATGCGCCGGGCCCGTTCCATGACAAGGCGGTCGTGGGTAGAAAAAATAAAAGTAGTTCCCATCTTCGCATTTATGTCTTTCATGAGGTCGAGGATCTCTCCCGCGGTTTTGGAGTCGAGATTGGCAGTCGGCTCGTCGGCGAGCACGACCAGGGGCGTCTTCACAAGGGCCCGCGCTATGGCGACGCGCTGCTCCTGTCCACCTGAGAGTTCTCTCGGATAGCGGTCGGCCTTGTCGGAAAGCCCCACCGCCTCGATCATCTTCAGGGCAAGGGCCTTGATTTCGGCATCGCCCCTTCCTCCCTCTGCGCCTTTTTTCCCGCGCCTGGCTCGTGCCTCGATGACGAGCGGAAGCTCCACGTTCTCGCGGACAGTCAGCACCGGTATGAGGTTGAAGGACTGGAAGACGAAGCTTATGCGGTCGCGGCGATAGGCCGAGAGCCCGGCCTCGTCGAGTTTCCCGAGGTCAGTGCCGTCGTAGACGATTGAGCCCGTGGTCGGCGAATCGAGGCAGCCCAGGATGTTCAGCATTGTCGTTTTCCCGGATCCGGAGGGACCCACGATGGCGAGGAACTCTCCCGCCTCGATGCACAGGTCGATCCCGTCGAGGGCCCGCACCTCCGTCTCGCCCTTCCTGTAGACCCTGGTTATCTTCGAGAGTTCAAGAACCGACATCGTGACCTCCTTGGTCGGAAACGCCTGCATGGAGAGCCGCAGCAGGGAGGATGGCGCCTCCCCCCTGACCGGTGCGCACCGAGTCGATGAGTGACTCGATCTCGCGGATATAGGCCTGGAGGGCCAGGCCCCCCTCGGCCGTGAGCGTCGCCCCGGTGAAGGGTTTCCGCTCCCTGAAGCGCTTTTCCACGCGGACAAGACCCGCGTCTGAAAGTACTTTCAATTGGATGGAAAGATTGCCGGAGGTGAAGCCGAGCCCGTCGCGGAGCTCGGTGAAGGCCACCTCGCGATCCCCCGCCTGGGCGATGTACGAGAGGATGATGAGGCGGGCCCTCTCGTGGATCACGCGGTCGAGGGTGAGTTCCCCGATCGCCCTGGGCTTCACTCCGCGCTCTCCATGTCTGGAGCAAGGCGGACGCGATCCGCCCTTGAAGCAATCAGACCGAGGATGCTGAAAAGGAGGAGGAGTCCGCCGCCGCAGATTCCGAGCCAGAAAAAGGGGAGTACTTCGACAGAGAAGAGCGAGATGGTTCCCGCAAGCAGCCCCAGCCAGCCAGAAGCCCAGTATTCAATGCGTCGCACCATGCCGGCGAGATGGAGGAAGTAGTTGCCATACCATACCGTGAAGGCAGAAAGGATGAACCAGGGATGGCCGATGCTTAGGGCAAAGGCAGTTGCCCCGCCCAGGGCAATGAGGGTTGCGAAGATCATGTGGCGCGACTCCGGGCCAAAAAATGCGCCATACACAGCCCAGATGCCCACACCGATTTCCTGCGCCCGCTTCGAGAATGCGATGACCTTGAGCAGGCTGCCGCCAATGAGGAAGAGTAATCCGACAGCCCAGAAGGCAGGGAGCCACCAGGGCGGAAGCCCTGCAAAGCCGCCACCCGCGCCGAGGAGGTACTGCGTGCCGAGGCCAAAGATGAAGACCAGGGCCCCGAAGGGCAGGGAGAAGCGGGCCAGGAAATTTGAAGCTGTGATCTGCTGGATGAGGGGACTGTGGCGATCGATGGCCTTCCGGACCTCTCGAAGGTCGCTCCTCAGTTCTTCCAGTTCCTCGATGGTCATGGGCTCCTCACTTGGTTTATTGCATAAACCAGTTGATATCATAGCGTTTGCCGGAAATATGTCTAGGGGTCGACTGAAGTATCAGGAATATTCTGTCGATTGCCCAATCCCAGACTGTGTGATAACCTCCACAGATTATTCATCGACGCATGCAAACAGTCTGGAGGTAGTGATGTCCGACGCCCACGCTCCTGGTCTTTATAGATCGGAGTTTGCGCTCGAGGGTGCCGAACGCCTGGTGATTCGATTCCCGGATGCCGATCTCACCGCGGTCGGTTCCGACAATGGTCACGTCAAGGTAGAAATCGAGATCCGGGGACCGCGCGAGGCTGTCGAGGGCTGGACTCCAGCCCTCAGACGGGTCGAGGGCCTCCTCGTGATTGCGCCCTCCGATGCCCGCATCGAGGTGACAGAACTTCGTATCCGCGTACCTCGAGCCATCCGCGACCTCGAGATCCACAACCAGGGTGGTGAAATCGACGTCCGCATCCCAGGGATCGGACTCCTGGTTGAATCGGAATCCGGCCATGTCCTCGCCCGCGAGGTCGATTCAGCCGAGGTTCTCTGCCTTGGTGGCAACATCGATGTCGAAAACGTCGCCCACGCCGAGCTTCGCAGCCAGACTGGCCGCATCGCCTGTCTGGGAATCGCCGAGCGCCTCATTGCGCGGAGCGTCTCTGGCGACATCGAGGTAGAGGATTCCCGAGGCGAATTGACCCTCGAAACCAAGTCGGGCGAGATCGATGTCGTCCGTCCCTCCGGCCGCATAATGATCCAGACCAATTCAGGCGATGTGGAGATCGAGACCTCGGGTCCCTTCCTCGGGGGTGACATCATGACCGCGAGCGGGCATATCAATCTTTCCCTTGAGGGAGCCGACATCGAGCTCCGGGCCGAAACCCTTTCCGGCCGCCTCTTCGTTCCCGCAGGCGAGATCGGCTGCGCAGCAGGTCCTCGCCGCACGGCGATTGTGGTTGGCAAGGGCGGGCGCCGTTTCCATGCCAAAAGCGTTTCCGGGGACGTCGAGATCGGGTTCTGAGCCGAAGCCGCTCTTCTTGCATGATCCCTGTATCGGGTGCTATAGTTCCGCCACTTTACTGCAAGCGAGGGATATCATGGCTTACAAGATCAACGATGCCTGCGTGAACTGCGCCGCCTGCGAGCCCGAGTGTCCGAGCGGGTCGATTTCAGAGAAGAACGGACTGCGCTGGATCGACCCGGCTACCTGTACCGACTGTGGCACCTGTGCTTCAGTCTGCCCGACCGAGGCGATCCTCCCGGGCTGAGCCCGCGGGCTGAACCCAGAATTGCGCTGAACAAGGGTTCGCGCCACAGAACTTGACGCCACCCGTGGTTTTCCCCAGGGTGGCGTTTCCATGTGACGCTTGATGTGCCAAGCCCCTCCATGACAGGATTGCCCATGCCCAGCCGCGACATCTTTTCCAACCTCTCTCCCCTGGACAATCGCTACTGGCTCTCCAATCCTGAGGTTTTCACCGCACTTTCGGAACGGCTGTCGGAGCGGGCCATGGTGCGCCTCTGCGCCAGGGTCGAGGCGGCCCTTGTCGCCGCCCATGTAAGGCGCAAACGGGATTCGCTGCCCTCCCTTGGCAGCTACGATGAGGCAATTCTCGCCGCGATCCTCGCCAAAGCCGTCGATGAAACAGGCCCCGATGCCGTCGCCATCGAGGAAAAAAAGACCCGACACAACATCAAGGCCATCGTCAATGTGATACAGCGCCATGTTCCTGAAGCCCTGAAGCCCTTAGTGCATCTCGGTGCGACGAGCGCCGACATCCTCGACACGGCACGTGTGCTGGCAGTCAGGTCGGCAGTCCTCGAGGTGATCCTGCCCCTCCTGGCCCGGGTCGAGCTCGAACTCTGCGCCCTTGCCCGGCGCGAAGCCGACACTCCCCAGGTCGGCCGCACGCACGGCCAGCACGCCGTGCCCATCACCTTCGGCTTCGCGATGGCCGAATACGCACACCGCCTCGGTGCTTCCATCCTGCGCATCGGCCCCCTGGCCGGGGACCTGCGCGGCAAGCTTTCCGGGGCTACGGGATCGTACAACGCGCTGTCGATGATCTATGCCGATCCCCTGGCCTTCGAGGCCGAGTTCCTCGGAGGCCTCGGGCTCCTTCCCTCGGGCCATTCGACCCAGATTGTCGAGCCCGAACCGATGCTCAGGCTGCTGCTTGAACTGGACCTCTCCTTTGGCGTGATCGCCAACCTGGCCGACGATTTCCGCAATCTCCAGCGCACCGAGATCGGGGAGCTCCACGAGGCCTTCGGAGCGGGTCAGGTGGGCTCGTCGACGATGCCGCAGAAGCGGAATCCCTGGAATTCCGAGCATGTGAAGAGCCTCTGGAAGGCCTTCTCCCCGCGCGTGGCTAGCTTCCTCCTCGACCAGATCTCGGAACACCAGAGGGACCTGACGAACTCGGCGAGCGAGCGCTTTGTAGCGGACTGGCTCGCAGGTCTTTCGGCGGCTGCCAACAGGATGCTCTCGGTGCTGAAGGGCATCGTGCCTGACCGCGCGCGGATGCTGGAGAACCTCGCGATGACAGGTGCGACCCTCCTCGCTGAGCCCGCCTACATCCTCCTGGCCGAGGCGGGGAGGGCCGACGCCCACGAGGTCGTCCGCCGTGCCACCCTCGCCGTCGGGGAGGAGGGTCTCGGTTTCGGCGCGGCCCTGAGGCGCGATCCAGGAGCCTGGGAGGCCCTTGCCGCGCGGCTGAAGATCCTGGGTCATGACAATGCTGAACTCTTTTTCTCCGAACCCTGGAAGTATGCGGGGCGGGCGTCCGAGAAGGCGCGCGCAGTCGCTGACCGTTTCGAAGCCACAATGAGGCAGATCATATCCGGAGGGAACGCGGAATGAACATCGTAGTAATGGGTGCCCAATGGGGTGACGAGGGCAAGGGCAAGATCGTCGATTACCTGGCAGCAGATTCGGGGGTGATCGTCCGCTTTTCAGGGGGGGCCAACGCGGGGCACACGATCGTCATCGGGAGCGAGCGCTATGCCCTCCACCTCGTGCCCTCGGGCATCCTGTATCCCGACAAGACCGTCATACTCGGTACGGGCATGGTCATCGATCCCGAGGCCCTCTTCCTGGAACTTTCCGGCCTCGAAGGCAAGGGCATCGACTGGAAGGGCCGCGTCCTGATCTCGGACCGGGCCCACCTCGTGCTTCCGAGCCACCGCCGGATCGACAAGGAACTCGACGCGGCAAGGAAGAAACCCATCGGCACCACGGGCAGGGGCATCGGCGTAGCCTATGGCATGAAGTCGCACCGCGACGGCATCCGCGTGGCCGACATGGACGATCCGGAGCGCCTGGTCAACCTGGAGGCCTCGGACCGCGACTTTGTCGAAGCCTGGCGGGACAGGATACTCCCGATGAAGGTCGACCTCGTGACCTACCTCCGACATCGTCGCAACACCTACGTTCTTTTCGAAGGAGCGCAGGGAGCCCTCCTCGACCTCGACACAGGCTCCTATCCCTTCGTCTCCAGCGGCATGTCCTGCTCGGCGGGCGCGGCCGCCCAGGGTGGCGTCGGGCCGCGCCGCATCGACCGGGTCCTTGGCGTCTTCAAGGCCTACACAACCCGCGTCGGCAACGGACCCTTTCCCACTGAGTTCGCGGACAATTCTCCCGGCTCGCTGCAGGCCTACATCCGCGACACGGGCAACGAGTACGGCGTCACTACCGGGCGTCCGAGGCGCGTGGGCTACCTCGACCTGGTTGCCCTCCGCTATGCCTGTGCCGCCAACTCCATCGACCGCCTTGTGCTCACCCACCTGGACGTCTACGACGAGCTGGCCGAATTCGAGACCTGTGTAGCCTACCGCCTGCGGGGCAAGCTCGTCGACGATTTCCCGGCTTCGATCAGGGACCTCGAGGAGTCGACTCCGGTGCTCCGCCGTTTCCGTGGCTGGAAGGCTCCCATCTCTGCCTGCCGCTCCTGGGAGGAACTTCCCAGGGAGGCCAAGGAATACGTGCAATTCATAGAAGAATTCACCGAGACCCCCGTTTCGATGGTCTCGGTAGGCTCCGACCGCAATCAGACCATCGTGAGGGAGAGCCCCTGGGCACGGGGATGAGAGGGGCCATGAACAGGGTCCTGATCCTGGATTTCGGGAGCCAGTACACCCAGTTGATAGGAAGGCGCGTCAGGGACCTGGGGGCCTTCTCGGAGATCCTTCCGGGCGAGACTGCCCTGGGCGCCGCAACGCTCGAGGGAGTGCGGGGCATCCTGCTCTCGGGCTCGCCCTTCTCCGTGTACGACGAGGACGCTCCGCGTCCCGATCCGGGGATCTGGGACCTTGACCTGCCCATCCTCGGCCTCTGCTATGGCGCCCAGCGCATGACCGAGGATCTTGGAGGAAAGGTGAGGCGACTCCCTGAGCGCGAGTATGGCCGGAAGGCCGTGGACCTCGCCGCAGGTGACGACCCCCTCCTCGCGGGCCTGCCGGCCTCCATCTCCACCTGGATGAGCCACGGCGATTCCATCGCCGAAGCAGCGCCGGGATTTTCGGTCCTCGGGCGCTCCGAGGGTGGCATTCCCGCTGTGCTGCGCCGGGAGGGAAGGAGGCAGTGGGGCATCCAGTTCCATCCCGAGGTGAGCCACTGCGAGGGAGGACGGGAACTCCTTTCGAACTTCATAGTTGGTATCTGCGGCATGGAACGCGAATGGAGCATGGAGGGCTATCGGAGTCAGATTGAAGCGGAGCTACGAAACCGCGTCGGTGATTCCGAGGTGCTCCTGTTGATCTCCGGAGGCGTCGACTCCACCGTGGCCGGCGCCCTCCTCCTTTCGGCCCTGCCTCACGAGCGGGTGCACCTCCTCTACATCGACACGGGTCTCATGCGCAAGGATGAGAGCGTTGAGGTGATGCAAAGCCTGCGGAGCCTCGGTGCGACCCACCTTGGCATGGCCGACGCGGGACAGGAATTCCTGTCCGCCCTCGCGGGAAAGTCTGATCCTGAAGAAAAGCGCCGTATCATTGGAGATCTCTTCATCAGGGTCCAGGAGCGGGAGGTCCAGCGCCTCGGAATCCCCGGGGCCTTCCTCGTCCAGGGCACCCTCTATACAGACCTCATCGAATCGGGCAAGGGCGTCGGGAAAAAGGCCCAGGTCATCAAGAGCCACCATAACGTGCGGAGCCCCCTTGTTGAGGCCAAGCGCGCCGCTGGCCGCGTGCTGGAGCCCCTCGACCGCCTCTACAAGGACGAGGTGCGTGCCTTGGGCAGGCTTCTCGGCGTCTCTCCTGCGATACTTTCACGGCACCCCTTTCCAGGTCCCGGCCTCGGGGTGCGCATCCTCGGAGAAGTAACCCGCGAAGCCTGCGACCTCCTCCGCGACGCGGACGCCGTCTACCTCGAAGAACTCCGTGCGCGAGGCCTGTACGACCGCATCTGGCAGGCCTTTGCAGTGCTCCTGCCCCTTCGTTCCGTCGGCGTCGCCGGCGACGAGCGGCGCTACGGCCGGGTCCTCGCCCTCCGTGCCGTCGTCTCCGAGGACGGCATGACGGCCGAGCCCTTCGCCTTCGACATGAAGGACCTCCTTGGCATATCGGCGGCCATCACCAACAAGGTTCCAGGCATCGGCCGCGTGGCCTACGACATCTCTTCGAAGCCGCCGGCGACTATCGAATGGGAATGATCGCTACCGGGGATATCCGGAAAACAGGGTTCCTGCAGCGTGGTAAAGGAGCCAGGTGATGCCACTCGCCCTCGTGTCGGTTTACGACAAGTCCGGACTGGCAGCTTTCGCGACGAGGCTTGCCGCCCTCGGTTTCCGCTTCCTTGCCTCGGGCGGGAGCGCAGCCGCCCTCCGTGCCGCCGGCCTTTCCGTCACCGATGTCAGCGTCTATACCAATTCAGACGAAATGCTCGGCGGGAGGGTCAAGACCCTCCATCCCGCCATCCATGGCGGCATCCTCGCCCGCGACAGCCCGATCGACCGCGCCGAGCTTGCCGCCAGGGGCTGGGAGCCCATAGACCTCGTGGTGGTCAACCTCTATCCCTTTGAGGAAACCGTCGCCCGGCCCGGGGTAACCGAGGCCCAGGCCATCGAGGAGGTCGACATCGGGGGTGTGACCCTCATCCGTGCGGCTGCCAAGAACCACGGCCGGGTCACCCTCGCCGCCGATCCTCATGACTATGACGAAATCGCAAAGGCCTTCGAAGAGGGCCCCTGCCCTCCTGCCCTCAGGCGCCGCCTCGCTGCAGCAGCCTTCGCCCGTACCGCGTCCTATGACCGTGCCATCGCCACCTGGATGGCCGGGGCGGCAGGCGAGGCTGCCGAGGAAGGCCAGGCTACGGAAGCCTTCCAGGCATTCCCGAGCGGAGCCTGCGCTACGGAGAGAATCCCCATCAGCGGGGCGAGTTCAGGTCTGCGGCAGCCGCTGTGGGACCCTCGGGCGCAGCGCCCGGCCCTCTGGGCGGGAGGGTGCTCGCGGGGAAGGAACTCTCCTACAACAACATCCTCGACCTCGACGCGGCTTTCAGGGCTGCGGGAAGGTTTTCGCGTCCAGCCTGCGCCATCGTGAAGCACCTCTGCCCCTGCGGCCTGGCCCTCGACATGGACGCAGCCGCTGCCTTCAGGAAGGCCCTGGCCTCCGATCCGGTTTCAGCCTATGGGGGAGTCGTCGCGTTCAACTTCCCCGTCGACGAGGAAGCCGCCAAGGAACTAGGTAGTATCTTCCTGGAATGCATCGTCGCTCCGGCTTTTTCGGAGGCTGCCCTCGCGGCCCTCGCGGGAAAGAAAAACCTCCGCCTGGTAGTCGCCGATCCGGGAATACTGGCTGTACCAGCGCGCGAGCTGCGGAGCGTGACGGGTGGCTGGCTCGTGCAGGACTCCGATTCCGGCGACCCTGAGGGCACACAATGGCGCTGCGTGTCGGCGCGGAAACCCAGCGAAGCCGAGTCCCTTGCGCTGCGCTTCGCCTGGGATGCAGTCCGCGAGGTGAGGTCCAACGCCATAGTGCTCGCCAGAGGCGAGGCGACGGTCGGCATCGGGGGAGGTCAGACCAACCGGGTCGACGCTGTGCGACAGGCCATCGCAAGGGCAGGGCTGCGGGCGCAGGGTGCAGTTCTCGCATCCGACGCCTTCTTCCCCTTCCCGGACGGCGTCGAGGAGGCCGGGGCCGCTGGCGTGACCGCCTTGGTCCATCCGGGAGGTTCCATCCGGGACGCCGAGGTCATCGCGGTTGCGGACCGGCTGGGCATGGCCCTCCTCGTGACAGGCGTCCGCCACTTCCGGCACTGAGGCCGCAGCGAAGGGGGTCAGACCCCGAGGTAGGCTTCGCGCACCCTCGGGTCGGCCTTCATCACCTTCGCAGGACCTGAGTATTTCGTATAGCCAACCTCAAGGACATAGGCGAAGTCGGCGATCTCGAGGGCCTCGGCTGCGTTCTGTTCAACCAAGAGGATAGTCCTCCCCATCTTGTTCAGCGCGACGATGCGCTCGAAGATCTCGTCGACAAGAACGGGGGCAAGTCCCATGGAGGGTTCGTCGAGGAGGAGGATCTCTCCGCCGGTGACCATGGCACGGCCGACGGCGAGCATCTGCTGCTCCCCGCCCGAAAGGGTGCCGCCGAGCTGGGAGATGCGTTCGCGGATCCTGGGGAAGGCCGTGAAGACCTCCTCCATCCTTTGTTTTACGATCTTCTTGTCCTTGATCGTCCAGCCGGCGATTTCCAGGTTCTCGTAGACCGTCAGGGTCGGGAAGATCTTCCGGCCCTCGGGGACGTGGCTGATGCCCAGGGGAACAAGCTGGTGGGCTTCCTGGTTGGTGATGTCCTTGCCCTTGAAGGTGATCGTTCCTCCCGAGGCCTTTTCCAGGCCCGAGATCGCGCGGAGCGTCGTTGTCTTGCCAGCGCCGTTGGCACCTATGAGGGTGACGATCTTGCCTTCGGGGACCTCGAAACTCACTTCCTTGATGGCTTCTATCTGGCCGTAATTGACCTTGAGATTCTTGACGGTGAGCATCAGGCTCCTCCCTTTCCGAGATAGGCTTCGAGGACCTTCGGATCCTTGCCAACCTGCGCGGGAAGGCCCTCCGCGATCGTTTCCCCGAAGTCGAGTACCTTGATGCGCTCGCAGATGTTCATGACCAGGTGCATGTGGTGCTCGATGAGGAACACGGTGACCCCGAACTCGTCCCGGACGCGCTTGATCAGGCCCATGAGGTTCTGGACTTCCTTGGGGTTCATTCCTGCCGCCGGTTCGTCGAGGAGGATGAGCTTGGGCTTGGTGGCGAGGGCCCGGGCTATCTCGAGCCGCCTCAGCTCGCCGTAGGGGAGGTTCTTGGCCCTTTCGTCTGCGCGGCCCTCGAGGCCCATCAAGCGAAGGAGCTGCATGGCGTCATCGCGGATGGCCGCTTCCTCGGCCAGGAAGGCCCTGGTCCTGAATACAGAGGACATCATGCTCGATTTGACCTTGAAGTGCTTTGCCACGAGGATGTTGTCGATTACAGGGAGGTTTCCGAAGATGCGGAGGTTCTGGAAGGTACGGGCAACGCCACCCTGGACGATCTTGTAGGGCTTCATTCCCTTGAGCGGCTTGCCTTCGAAGAAGATTTCGCCCTGGGTCGGGGTATAGATGCCCGTGATGAGGTTGAAAGTCGTGGTCTTGCCCGAGCCGTTGGGGCCGATGAGACCGTAGATCACGCCTTCCGGGACTTCGAAGTTGAAGTCGGAGACAGCCTTGAGGCCGCCGAAGAAGTGGGTCATGCCCTTGACCTGGAGTAGGGTGCTCATGCGTGCTTCCTCCCGAGCTGGAGGATCTTGGCTTCCCGCATCCCCATGAGGCCATCGGGTTTGAACAGCATTATGAGGATCAAGAGGAGGGCGTAGATGACCATCGTCCACTCGGTGCCGATCGGCAGCTTCGTGATTTCGTGGACCCAGTCGACGCCGAGCCTGAGTGCCTCGGTGAGGAAGGTCAGGAGGAAGGCAGCGATGATCGAGCCGGTAAGCGAACCCATGCCGCCTGCGTAGACGAGGATGAGGACCATGGCCGAGGCCAGGAACCCGTACTGGGTCGGGTGGGCCATCTGGATCAGGTGGGCCAGGAGGCCGCCGGCGATGCCCGCGAAAAAGGCGCCCATGGCGAAGCCGGTGACCTTGTAGCGGGTCGAGTCGACACCGGCGAGGTCGGCTGCCAGCTCGTTCTCGCGGATGGCGAGCATGGCCCGTCCATGGGAGGACTCTATGACGTTACGTATTATGACGATCGTCAGGAAGGCGAAGATGAAGATCACCGTGAAGTTCGAGAAGGGAGCGATGCCCAGGAGCCCCCTCGGGCCTCCGACATAGTCGATGCCGTTGATGACACTCTTGATGATCTCGCCGAAGCCCAGGGTGACGATGGCGAGGTAGTCGCCCTTGAGCCGGAGCGAGGGGAATCCGATGAGGACCCCGATGAAGGCCGCGACAAGGCCCCCGACCACGATCGCGCAGAAGAAGACCAGCTCGGCCGGAAGGGCGTCGAGGCTGAATTCGCGGGGGGCACGCAGCTTGAAGAACAGGGTGGTGATGGTTCCGGAGACATAGGCGCCGACGGCTGCGAAGCCCATGTGCCCCAGCGAGAACTGGCCCGTGATCCCGTTGATGAGGTTGAGGCTCACCGCCAGGATGACGTAGATCAAAGACTTGTTGATGATGATCATCATGTAGCCGTTGAAGATGCCCAGCATGGAAAGGACCTGGACTATCGCATAGAACGCGACCGAGGCCACGAGGAATTTCGGGAAGTTCATGGTTTCCAGCTCCTTTTCAGATCTTGTCGGCGGTTTTCTCGCCAAGGATGCCGGTGGGCCTGATGAGCAGGATGGCGATGAGTATCAAAAAGGCAAGGAGGTTGGAAAACTGGGATATGTAGGTGTCGTTGATGTTGTCGGCGAGGGCGAGGATGTAGGCACCGAGCATGGCGCCAGGCACGTTGCCTATGCCGCCGACGACGGCCGCGATGAAGGCTTTGAGGCCGGGGAGGATGCCCATGTATGGCTGGATCCTCGGGTAGGTGAGCCCGGCAAGGAGTCCGGCAGCACCGGCAAAGGCACCGCCTATGAGGAAGGTCGCGGTGATGATGCTCTCGACGTTGATGCCCATCAGCTTGGCGGCGTCCTTGTCCTGCGAGACGGCACGCATGGCCCGGCCAAGGGAGGTCTTCTGGATGAGAAAGGTAAGTCCGACCATGAGGGTCGCCGCGACCGCGAGGTCGAGGATGACGTAATTGGAGATTTCAGCCCCGAAGATCGTGTACATCTGCTTGGGCAGGATCTCGGGGAAACCGCGCTGCGAGGGGCCGATGAGGGGGAAGGCGGAGAAGAAGTACTCGAGGAACATGGAAACGCCGATGGCAGTCACGAGCGAGGAGAGTTTGGGTTTGTAGCGGAGAGGCTTGTAGGCGAGCTGGTTCGAGAGCATGGCTATAGCTGCCCCGCCGATCATGGCGATCGCCAGGGCGAGGAAGGCCAGGGGCGACCCGGCACCGATGTAGGCATTGAAGGCGTAGAAGACGGCATAGGCGACATAGGCGCCGACCATGAAAAAATCGCCATGGGCAAAATTGATCAGGCGGACAATACCGTAGACCATCGTATATCCCAGGGCGATGAGGGCGTAGATTGAGCCGAGTTGAAGTACGTTGATGATCTGCTGGGCGAGTGTGGAACCCATGGGAACCCCTTAGTTGAGTGAAGGAAAGGGCCACGCCTGCTCGCGCGGACGTGGCCCCCTCGTTGATGGAAGCTGACTGCTTACGGGTTGACGGTGGTCTTGTAGACCTGCTTGCCGTCCTTGATCTCGATGATGACCGCGGACTTGACGGGGTTGCGGCTGGCATCGAACTTGACCTGGCCGGAAACCACGGCGAGGTCGGCTGCCTTGAGCGCGTCACGGATGGATTTGCCGTCGGTCTTGCCGGCGCGCTTGATGGCGTCGAGCATGAGGGTCATGGCATCGTATCCGAGGGTGGCGAGGGCGTCGGGAGCAGCACCGTACTTGGCGGTGTACTTCTTCACGAAGTCCTGGACGATTGGTCTGGTATCCTCGGCAGAGTAGTGGTTGGTGAAGAATCCGTTCTCGACAGCGGCTCCGCCGATCTTGACGAGGTCGGGGGAGTCCCATCCGTCGCCGCCGACCATCGGGCCCTTGAAACCGAGCTCACGGGCCTGCTTGGCGATGAGGGCAACGTCCTGGTAGTAGTCGGAGACGTAGAGGACATCGGGCTTGGCGGCCAGGATCTTGGTGAGCTGGGCCTTGAAATCGGTGGTGCCGGAGGCGTGGCCTTCGAAGGCGACGACTGAACCTGCGCCGCCGAGTTCCTCGAACTTGGCCTTGAAGAACTCACTGAGTCCCTTGGCGTAGTCGTTGCCGGAATCAAAGAGGGCCGCGGCCTTCTTGGCGCCGAGGTCATTGAAGGCGAACTGGGCGCCGACCGTGCCCTGGAAGGGATCGATGAAGCAGGCACGGAAGATGAAGTCGCCGACCTCGGTGACCTTGGGGTTGGTCGAGGTGGGGCTGATCATCGGGATGCCGCTGGACTGGCAGATCGGGGCTCCGGCGAGGGAGACCTTGGACATGACGGTGCCGACAATGGCGACGACCTTGTCCTGCTGGATAAGCTTGGTGTAGACGGTCGCACCCTCGGTGGGATCGCCCTTGTCGTCGGCGAAGACGAGCTTGAGCTGCTTGCCGTTGATGCCCTTGTTGGCGTTCCATTCGGCGATGGCCATCTCGTAGGCGTTCTTGGTGGACACGCCGAAGGTGGCGGCCTCACCGGTGACGGGGCCGACGCCGCCGATCACGATCTCCTTGGGGCCGGACGAGCAGGCTGCCATGCCAATCCCAAGACCGAGCGCTATTGCGCCAATTGCTACAAATTTCGTGTACGCTTTCATCGTTCCTCCTGACAGGTTGAAGTGCGCTTAAACCCTGTATATCAGGGACAATCGAGTGTCAACGGGATGGGGCTGCGACAAGGCGCCAATCCCGCCGAGGAAGCGAAAAACACCAAACATATGTATAGTAATTATCCTGAAAAGACGCAATATTTCAATAAATGAAACGATTTTGACTGGATATGTGCTATGGGCGCACGAGGCTTCCATCTGTCGCAAATTCAAGGTCAAGGAGGGCGTTTTCGGTCTGGAAACGGGCGAGGAGGAGGGCGAGCCGGGCGGAAATATCGGCGATCTTTGCTCCCCCTTCCTCGGTCCGCGTGATCAGTTCGTTCTCGCGGGAGATCCGGGCGACGCGTGCCCGCTCCGCCGAAAGCTCGACGGCGGCGGCGCACTGGATCGTGAGCGCTGCATTGGCCTGGACGGCTTCGACCAGCTTGCGTATCTGGATGCCCATGCCGCGCGTGAGTTCCGAGGCACCGAGCTCGGCCTGGCTGGCCTGCGACTCTGCCTCCCTGAGGCGCCAGAAGCTGGCCAGGGAGTCGAAGAGGACAACCTTCCCGCCTAGGGTGATCATCAGATTGTTTTTCCAGGTGTCTGTCCAGTTCGAGGAATATAGGGGGATTTTCTGGCCGGTCACTTCCCAGGTGACGTTGAGGGAGAGGTCTGGAAGCCCAGGAAGGGATGCCAAACGGATTTCCTTTGCAAGTGCTGCCTGCCTGCCCTTGAGCCGTAGGGATTCCAGGTCGGTGGAGTTACGGAGCGCCGATTCGACGAGGCTTTGCTGGTCCAGGCGTGGAGGGGCAGCGCGGAAGCTGGCAGTCAGGTCGGAGGCCTTTGGCCGGCTTCCGAGGTAGAACTCCAGCGCGTCGAGGCCGGTTTCAAGGCTTTGCTCGGCCTTCACGAGCTGATAGGCCAGCTCGGCTGCCTTCGATCCCGCCTCCAGGAGGTCCTGCTTCGTGCCGTTTCCCTCACCGAAGGAACTACGCCGATCCTTGACTATGCCTTCCATGATGGTGGTCGCTTCGCGGAGGGGGCCGAGGGTTTCCCTGGCCATGACTACACCGAAGTAGGCTTTAGAAACATCTCGGATGAGGGCCTTCTCTTCGGCCTGGACGGCGACTCGGGCAGCATCCACGTCGAGCCTTGCCAGCCGCGTGGCTTTTTCGATCTTGCCCCAGGTCCAGAGCACCTGGTCGAGGCTGGCATCTATCTTGAAGTAGGAAGGGAGCGTGTCCTTGAGGAGTACGTAATCAATGTCGGGAAAGGCGACCGGATACTGCGAGCCGGGTGCAGGCGCAAGGCCAAAGGCGCCCTGGCTTATCTTGATGCCCTTCGGTGGTTCGGTCATGTAGGTCGAGGAACCGGTCAGGGAGAGCGAGGGCAGGCCGCGGGTAAATGCCTCGTTCACTGCATAGCCGCTGCGGTCGATCTCCAGTTTCTTGATCTTGAGGCTGCCGGAGCGCTCATGGGCGAGGCTGAGGGCGGACTCGAGGGTGAGGGGGGAGCCCGCTACGGCTCCCAGTGCGAGGGCGGGACGCGGGGCCAGAGCGGACAGGAGGATCGCGGCCGCCACAACGCAGGTTAGTCGGTCGGCTCTCATTGATAGACGCAATTGACGATGTTGTTGTTGCTCCAGGACAGGAGGTCCTGGGTGATGGTGAAGGACCCGAGTTCGGTGGTGCCGGTCACCTTGGCCTTGGAGAAGACGACGCTCAGGGGCAGCTTGTCGCCACCGTTGGCAGCCGCGTCGGAGGGCGGGACATAGTCTGGGGCCCGGGTCCAGGTGATGGTAGCCGTGTAGGTGCCATCGTTAGCCGTCTGGACCTGGAGCTTGCGCGCGCTGGTGACCAGGCTCGCGTCCAGGTCGGCCGAATCGATGGTAACAGTGATACCGCCGAGGGTGGTGTCCTTGGAAGGATCGGCCGCGGCTGCCCGGTAGGAAGCGGTTCCGGTGAGTGTTACCGAGTAGTTCCAGGCTGTCGTTCGCCTGGCGACGAGGGAATCGGTGAGGACCAGGTCCTTGTCGGAGGATACGGTCTTGATCGCGATCGGTGTAGTTGTAACATAGTCGGCACTGTTGACCGACAGCTTGATGTCGGCTGTATCCGAGTTGTCTCCCAAGGGCTTGGTGTTGGTCCATCCCACGTTGGAGAAGGTAAAGGCCCCGTCCTTGTCGGTGGTCGCGTTGACATCGTTGTTGGCAGTGGCATCCGCTTGTCGGTGGAGGACGACGGTCAGTCCGGCAATGCCGTTGTTGGGGGCGACGACATTGACGACCTTGCCGGAGACCTTGGGGCAGTTGAAATTGAACATGGTCACCTTTAAGGGGGTCGGGGTGACACCCGAAGTGAGGTCGACGGTTGTGGAGGAATCAAGGGTGATGAGCCGGGGGCTCGCCTGCACGATATCGGAGTTGTAGTTGGCGTCGCTGATGTAGAGCCGCGCTTCCTCGGTATCAGCTTCTTTGGCGCGATCGCTCGGGTTCGTATCGGTCCAGGTGACGTCCTTGAAGGTGAAGATGCCGTCGCTCGTCCCGTCGTTGGCTGTTGTCACGTTGATCGCGTTTTGCCCGGATGCGAGCTGGAGGCTGACCTGCACTCCGTTCACGCCGGTCGCTTTATCCCGCAGCAGGACCTGGCCCTTCACGGTGGCGACCTTGAAGCGGGCGTCGCCTGCAGTGATCGCCAGAGGCGTTGCGAGGGTCGAGAGGTCGATGCTGCCGTCCGAGGTGATAGCCACTTCGAGGGGATGCTTCGTGTCATTGTCCGAGTAGAAGTTTCCGTCGTTGAGGTAGATGCGTGCCGTGGTCACGTCGTCGTCCTCTGCGCCCTGGACATATGCGCCCTCGGCAGTGACTGTCGCATCACTGTGCGTCGGCCTGTTGTTGGTCCAGGTTGCGTTGGTCGTGTCGAACTGGAACCAGCCGTCGGCTCCGCCGAGCTGGCCCGTCGTGACAGTCACAGGATTGCCGCCCTGGATGGGGAAGAGGAGGGCGATGGTGACCTTGTTGATGCCGTCGGAAGCTCCCAGCGCTGTTCCAGCGAGAAGGGCAGCGGTGGCCTTCTTGATATCCACTACGCGGCCCTTCAGGAGCTTGGCTGAAAAGGCAGCGCTATAGACCGAAATCGGATTGGAAGTGATCCGATTGAACTTGCTCCCGCTTGTGATGCCGAAGGCCGTCTGTAAAGTCTTGTATCGCGGGTCCGCCGAGTTGCTGTCTGAGTAGTAATTGGGATCATCTATGTAGAGCTTTATCGTCTCGGTGGCCTTTCCATCGCTGCCGATCAGTCTTGGTTTCGAGTCCGTATCTTCCCAGGCAATGTTGGAGAAGGTGAAAACGCCCATGACGCCGTCCACCGTAGCGGTCGTCGCCGAATAGTCAGCCTCGTTGTCCTCTGTCGACATGAGGTCGAGTACGACGTTGACGCCATTGACGCCGGCTCCGTCCTTGTTCACTACCCGGCCCTTGAGTTCGGTGGTGACGATCTTGACCAGGGCTATGGTTGACACCACATTGCTTGCGTCGGAGAGTATCCCGTTCACCTCGACTGTCTGGGGAAAATAGCCCTTGCTCATCACCTTGACCCAGACTGTGCCGGAGTCGCCCTCGTCGGCAAAACTCGGGGTGGCGGTCTGCCACATGACCTTGTGGCTCCAGTAGCCGGCGTTGTTGCCGCTGGTCATGCTGCTCGTCACGATCGAGGGGACTGCCTTCGCGTTCAAGGAAGGATCCACGAGGTAGATGGAAACCTGGGCGCCATTGACGCCGACGGTGTTGCCGTTGGCGTCAAGCTTCGACTCGTTGACGTAGCCGGAGATGGTAGCCGAGTAGTAGCGGCCTTGGCCGAGGCCATTGCAGGACGACAGGGCTGTGATCATCATCAGGATCATGAAGATGACAACTGTGCCTATTGTTCCAGGGCGGGGCTTCGGGGCGGGGGGGGTGTCTGGACGGGTCATGGTGCATTCCTTCGTGGGCGGGTTTCCTGGGTGATGCCTGGCTTTGCGCTCACCTGCTTTCATGGTGAGGCCAGGATCCTGTCCCCGTCGGAGAGGACCTCCTGGCCGGCGGTGATCACGAGGGCTCCTTCGTCAAGGCCTTCCCGGACTTCGACCAGGTTGCCGCTCGACTCACCGAGGCTCACCTGCTTCCGGTGGGCGAGGCCCTCTTCGGCTACCATCACGTAGTCGAGGCCGTTTTCGGTGTAGGTCGCGCGCTCGGGCACAAGGAGGGCCTGGCGGACTGCCTCGATGGGGAAGCGGATCTTCGCGAGCATTCCGGGGCGTATGGCGCCGTCGTCGTTGGAGATGGCGACGCGCACGGTGTAGAGCATGGTGCGCTGGTCTGCGGCCGGGCTCACCCGGTCGACAGTACCGACCCGCTCGGCGGCTGCTCCGCGGAGGGCGGGTATGGCGATCTTGAGGCTCATGCCCTTGTGTACGTAGCCGATCGCGCGGTCGGTGAGCCCCGCCTCGGCCAGGACGCTCGAATCGTCGATCACGATGAAGGCGAGGGTGTTGGTCCCGATCATCGCTCCGGGCTCGACATCGCTCCATGATACGTGGCCAGCCAGGGGTGAAAGCACCGCAGCCGAATCGAGCTGGCTTTTCGCAAGGTCAGCCTGGGCCTGGGCGGCATCGACCTGGCCTACGAGGACCTGGCTTGCCTGCTGTCCGGACTTGTCGCGCACCAGCGTGAGCGCTTTTTTCGCCGCCTCGAGCTGGAGACTGGCTGCCCTGAGCTTGGCGTCCACGTCGTCCATCTGCTGCTTCGGGACAACCCCGCCGTCGTAGAGCCGCCTGGTCTTGTCCCAGGCTTTCTGGATCTCGTCGCGCTGGATGAGGGCCTGGTCGTAGGTGGATTGAGCCTGGAGCATCTGCGATTCCTGCCCTGAGCCCTCGTTCCGTGAGAGGTTGGCCCGGGCGGAGAGGAGGGCAGCCTTAGCCTGGCGGAACTGGGCTTCGAAGTCGCCGGGCTCGATTGTAAAGAGCTTCTGGTCCTTGGTGACAAAGTCGCCAACCCGCACAAAGACCTTGGCAACCCTGCCGCCGACCTTGGGTGTGACGTTGACCTGGCTCGCAGGCAGGATGCGCGCTGCGTACTCGGCCTCGAGGAAGAAGGGCTTCCGCGTGGCAGTCTCGGCCTGGACGGCGCGGGGAGGCCGGACCACGATTTCCTTGGGCTTGGCGCAGGAAATCGGGAGGGCCAGGCTGGCAGCGAGGAGGGCTGCGGCGACCGCTACCCTCCGGGGGAAGCCGGCGGCACCTGCGCTTCGCTGCCCGGTACCGCAGCTGCGCGGGGGGAATCCAAGGTTCTCACTCATGCCTGGTGCTCCACATTTCGGGAATCGGGCTCCCCGCGTGTTTCGGCGCCGGTCTCGCCCGCGGTTGCCTCGGCTGCAATCCCGACCTCGATGCCCTTGGGGGTAGCGGTTGCCCGCCTGGGTTTCCGCCTGCGGACCGAGTTCCTGGCGTCGTCGATCAGGGTGTAGACGACCGGTATGAGGATGGGCGAGAGGATGGTCGAGGCGATGATGCCACCGATCAGCAGTATCGCCATGCTCGACTTGATCTCGGAACTCGAGCCGGAGGAGATGGCCAGCGGCAGCATTCCGACCACCATGGTCATCGAAGTCATCATAATTGGTCGCAATCGCGTCATGCCCGACTCAAGGAGGGCATCCCTGAGGCTCATGCCGCGCTTGACGAGGGTGTTGGCGTAGTCGATGAGAAGCGTACCGTTTTTCGAGGCAAGCCCGTCGAGCATGATGATTCCGATGAAGACCATAAGGTTGATGGCCTTCCCTGTGAGTGCGAGAGCCGCGAGGCCGCCGATGATGCCGGCCGGAAGGGAGAGCATCCTGATGAGGGGCGTCAGGTAGGACTCGTAGAGCACCAGGAGCACAAGGTAGAGGAGGAGGACGGAGGCCGCCAGGGCCCAGGCCAGGGAACCGAAGGAGTCGTTCATCATCGAGGAATCGCCCTGGAGGTCGATCCTGTAGCCGTTGGGCAGGGGCTCTTCGGCGACTTTTTTCTGGATGTCGGCAGTGATCGCGCCGAGGGCCCTTCCCTCGAGGTTGGCCTGGATGGTGGCGACATTCGAGCGGTTGAGCCGGTTGAGTGTGTTCGAAGCTGCCCCACGTCCGATTTCGGCGATCTGCCCCATCGTCACTAGGCTGCCATAGGGACTGGCGATCTGGATGGCCGCAAGGTCTGACAGGGTCCGGGTCTGTTCTGGGGAAAAGCGGAGGAGCATGTCGTACTCCTCGCCCGAGCGGCGGAAAACGCCGACCTCGGTTCCGGCCAAGGCGGTTCGGAGAGTCATGGCGGCATCGCCGACCGTGAGGCCGTACTGGCTGAGGGCGACCCGATCGATGCGGAAGGTCAGTTCTGTCCGCCTCGAGCGCATCGAGTTCTCGACATCGACTGTCCCCTGGGTTTCCCGCACGATGCGTTCGATGCGCGAGGACAGGTCCGAGACCACCGCCCGGTCAGGACCTGCGACGTTGATGATCAGGGGCTTCGAACCGTCGGTCGAGGTCTGCTCGACGATGGAAGGCTCGGTGACCGAGAAGACGACGCCGGGGAGGTTCTGGCCCCAGTCCCTGAGTTCTTTCGCGACTACCGATTGCCGCTTTTTCCGCTCGCCCTTTTCCTTCAGGTTGACGCTGATGTCGGCGATGTTGGAGACGTCCCCGACCCCGATGCCGGAGAACACGTCCTGGGTTTCGGGGAGGGACAAAAGATGCTCCTCGACGACCTTCACCATGGCGTCGGTGCGCTCGATGTCAGAGCCCGAATCGAGGGTGAGCCTGACCGCAAGCTTGCCCTGGTCGAAGCTCGGGAGGAACTCGGTCGAAATGACGCCCAGTGGTATGAGCGAGATAGATGCGATGAACATGAGGCTGATGCCTCCGAGGACAAGAAGGCGATGGCGGAGGGCGGCAAGAAGGATGCTCCGGTACCCTGTCTTGATGCGCCGGTCGAAGAAGGTGACCTTGCGCACCTTGCCCTCGGCCTCGCCAGCCACCGGATGCCGCTTTGTGCCCGAAAGGCGCGAAGCGAGGGCCGGGGTCAGGGTGAAGGAGACAAAGAGCGAGAAGAGGGCCGCGAAGACGATCGTGAAGCCGAACTGTCGGAGGAACTGGCCGACCAAGTCGGAGAGGAAGGCCACCGGGGCGAAGACCACGACGTCGCTCAGGGTAATCGCAATTGCAGCCATCCCGATCTCGCGCCTTCCGTCGATGGCCGCCTTGACGGGATCCTTTCCCATGGCCTGGTGCCGGTGGATGTTCTCCAGGACCACGATGGAGTCGTCAACGAGGATGCCGATGCAGAGGGCCAGGGCCATCGTCGAGACGATGTTCATCGTAAAGCCCAGCAAATACATCATGAAGAAGGTCGAGATCAGGGAGGTCGGGATGGCCACCAGTACGATGAGCGAATTCCTCCATTCCCGGAGGAAGAGGAAGAGGACGATGGCGGTGGACAGGATGCCGAGGAAGAGGTCCCGCATCGTTTCCTCGAGGGAGGAGTTGATGAAGACGGTCTGGTCGGAGGCGACCTTGAATTCGATGTTTCCGGGCAGGGTAGCCGCAGTGACGGCAATGGCCTTCTTGATCCGTTTCGTGGTCGCCACGACATTGGAGTCGCTCGACTTGATGACGGTGAGACCTATCGCGGACTTCCCGTTCATCCGTATCCTGCCCTCGTCGTCGGGGAAGGTGAACCTCACCAGTGCGAGTTCTCCGAGGGGGACGGCTCCCCCCCGTGGAAGAGGGATGAGGAGTCCCCTGATCTCCTCGATGGACCCGAGCTGGCCCTCGATGCGGACCGTGCGGTCGACTCCATCCTGCTTGATGACGCCTGCGGGGGCGTTCATGTTGTTCGCCTTGAGGATACCGATGACCGTCTGGAGGGAGAGGCCCCAGTTCTCGACTGCCATGCGGTCGAGGACGATCTCGAGCCGCTTTTTGGGAGCACCTTCGAGCTTGACCTGGCCGACCCCGCTCACGTTCTCGATCTGGCGCTTCAGGTTTTCCGCCGTGGCGTAGAGGTCCTCGTAGGGGACTGAACCGGTCAAGGAAAGGATGAGTATGGGGCGGGCGTTGAGGTTGTACTTGTAGACCACCGGCTTGGTCGCATCGCCAGGAAGCTTGGAGACTGCAGCGTCCACCGCTTTCTGCACATCCATGACGGCGGTGTCCGGGTTTGTGGACATGGAGAACTCAAGGAGGATGTAGCCGAAACCCTCGGCCGAGGTCGTCCTGATCTTGCGTATGCCCGCCAGGCTCGAGACGGAGTCCTCAAGGGGCTTCATGAGGTCGTTCTCGATTTCCTTGGAACCCGCTCCCCCGTAGATCGAACTGACGACTACAAAGGGCGTGTTGACAGTCGGGAAGAGGTCCGCCCCTAGGTTCATGTAGCCCATGACGCCGAGGCCGATGCAGAGGGCAAAGATGGCGAAGAGGGCTGTCGGCCGCTTGACCGCGAGTTCGGTAAGGCTCATGTGGAGCTTCCCGGTCGAAGCGTTGCCGAAAAGGCGATTGCAGCTATGAAATCGTCCATGGCGCTCCTGATGGTCGCGATCGAGGCTTCTTCGACCTCGCCGTCGACCAGGGCCACATTGGCCATGACACCGAGGACGATGACACGGATCATTACGCGGCGCTGGGCCTCTGAGTCCTTCCAGGCTGCCTCGCCGGGGTCCCCGGGATCGGGGCTGAAAAGCAAGGAGATGATCGCCGAGAGCCGTTCAAGCTGTGGCTGGAGGAGCTTGAGGCGGCTGGCTTCGAAGAGCATGCCCCTGATGAGGGGAAGGGCCGGCTTGAGCATGTCAAAACCCCGGTCCATGAGGACCTTTATGCGGTCCTCGCGCCTCGGCAGCGCCTGGGTCATGGATTCCAGGTCCACCATGAAGACATCCCAGCCGTGTTCGACTGTCGCCTTGAAGAGTGATTCTTTGTCTGGAAAGTAATTATAAACGGAACCGGCAGAGATTCCCGCACCGGTGGCGATCTGCTTGAGTGTCGTAGCCTGGAAGCCCTGATCACCGAAGGTGGTGAAGGCGGATCCGAGTATTCTATCCATCAGTCCTTCATCGCGCGGTCGTGACATGCTTGCTCCAGAAGAATAACTGAACGTTCATTTATTAATAGCGCGATTTTCTGCCTTTGACAAGTAGGCCTGAGGCTCTTCCTCGAAGCTTGTTGGGTCGGCGCACTTCGGGCTAGGGTGGGGGATGCCACCGCGCCAGAGGAAGCTCCTCGCCATCATTGCCTTCCCCCTCTTCATCCTCGCGATCGTCGCCCTTTTCTGGGTTTTCAGGACCCAGATCCTGGCGGTGCTCGCCAGCCGGGATTCGCTGCGGTCCTGGCTCCAGTCCTTCGGAACCTGGGGCTACCTGGTCTTCATCCTCGTACAGGCCTTCCAGGTGGTCGTCTTCATGGTTCCCGGCGAAGTTGTCCAGGTGGCGGGCGGCTGGATCTACGGATTCTGGGGAGGGACCCTCCTGTCGGTCATCGGGATCTGCCTCGGCTCCCTTGTCAACTTCAGCGCCGGCCGACTCCTCGGAAAGCCCTTTGTGGTCTCGCTTTTCGGCGAGGCCCAGGTTGCGAAGATGGAGGGCATCGCCTCCACGGGCAAGGCAGCGGCGGGCTTTTTCCTCCTCTTCGTGATTCCCGGCATTCCCAAGGATGTCCTGTGCTACGTCGCAGGCATCACGCCCATGCGCTTCTGGGTCTTCCTGGTAATCTCCCTTGTCGGACGCCTTCCGGGCATCCTCGGGAGCTCCCTGATGGGCGCAGCCGCGGGTGCGGGAGACTATACAGTAGCAGTCATTGTGCTCGCTTTCGCGTCGCTCCTGTTCATCGTTGGCGTGCTTCAACGGGACAGGATCGTTGCGGGACTGGAAGGGATGTTGGGGTCTGGGAAGGGCGGTGACAAGGGCGGTTCAGCATAGGATCGGTATCGGTGGATATCGTGGCAACTCTGCAGCTAGGGAGGAAACATGGCAGGCTTCAGAAAGACAACGGACGAGGTAAAGGCCTTCTTTTCTGAGCTCACTGAGGGCATGGATGGCGAACGGAGGCCCATGTTCGGCTGTCCCTGCCTCTTCCTTCACGGCAATATGGTCATGGGCACCTGCGCCGATCGGATCTTTTTCCGGGTCCCGCGCGAAGGACAGGCTGCCATGCTTGCGGCACATCCTCTACTCCGCCAGTTCGAACCCATGGCGGGCCGCCCCATGCGTGATTACCTCGATCTCGAGGCTGTCCCCGAAGTCAGGACAGCCCTCGCCGATTTTCTTGCACAATGCTGGATGATATCCCAATCCCTGCCGCCGAAGGAAAAGGCGGCGAAGAAGGGCCGGCCACCGCATGCCACAGCCGCGTTGACGCCCCAGCCCAAAAAACCTGAAACGCGCAGGTGAGCCCCCTGAAATTGCCCATCGGCATCCAGAGCTTTGTGACCATCCGCACGGAAGGCTACGTGTATATCGACAAGACGCCTTTCATTGCCCGCATGGCCAGCATGGGGAAACCCTACTTTCTCTCCCGGCCCCGGCGCTTTGGCAAAAGCCTCCTCGTCGACACGATGGTGCAGGCTTTTTCCGGCAGGCGGGAGCTGTTCAGTGGCCTGTATCTGGACAGCCCCGAGTCGGCGTGGGACTGGTCGAAGATCCATCCGGTCATCAAGCTCAGTTTTGGAACGGGGAGCTATAAAAATGTAGAAGAGTTGCGGCAGAGCCTTATGTTTCAGATAGAAGAGCGCCACCAAGAACTGGGCCTTTCCGTCCCCACCGATTCCCTTCCGTCCCTGGCACTTCGCAGGCTGATCAAGCTGGCCTTCGAAAAGCACAAGGCCACCGTCGTGGTCCTGATCGACGAATACGACAAGCCCATTCTGGATGCCCTGCCTGACATCGAGCTGTCGACCCTCATGCGCACGGAGCTGCGGAGCTTCTATGGCATCCTCAAGGACGCCGATGAGTTCCTGCGCTTTGTCTTCCTGACCGGAGTAAGCAAGTTCAGCAAGGCCGGCGTCTTTAGCGGCCTGAACCAGCTCAACGATCTGACCCTCAATGATTATTTTGGTCCGATTTGCGGCTACACCCAGGGAGATGTGGATTCCATCTTCGCACCAATGCTGACTAAGTTCAGCCGGGAAACCGTGCGCAGCTGGTACAATGGCTACAACTGGGGTTCCGAAGGGGTCTACAATCCCTTTGACATACTTCAGCTGTGCTATCATCAACGACTTCACCCCTGGTGGTTCGAGACAGGTACGCCCAGCTTCCTGATCAAGATGATGAAGGAGCAGCCCCGGAGCCTGCCGGAACTGGATACCCTGCAGATCGGTGCTGAGCTTTCCGACAGTTTCGAGCCCGAGACCATGAGCTTGCCGGTCATGCTGTTCCAGACTGGGTATCTGACCATAAAAGAACGCCATAGTGACAGCTTCCGTGGTGAAAGCTATCGATTGGGCTTCCCCAACCAGGAAGTCCGCTCGTCGTTTTCGCGCCTGAGCCTGGAAACCGCCACCGGTGATTCCAGCTACTCCAACACAAACAGAAACCGCCTTTGGGAAATCCTCGACGCAGGAGACAGCGAAGGCCTTCGCGAGCTGTTTACCGCCTTTTTCGCGTCCATTCCCCTGGACAATTACCGTAAGAACACTATTTCCAGTTATGAGGGCTTTTATGCCAGCGTAGTCTATGCCTACTTCGCCAGCCTGGGACTGACGGTGATTCCCGAGGATGTGATGAACCGGGGGCGCATCGACCTGACCGTGATCGGTCCCAAGGGCATCTGGATCTTCGAGTTCAAGGTGAAGGGGCTGGACAAGAGTGGCGACGAGGCTCCTCTTGCCCAGATTTTGCGGAAGAACTACGCCGCAAAATACCGCGGGCGGAAAGACGCCACCGGTACGGTGCTGCCCCTGTACCAGATCGGGATCATCTTCGATGAAGTCGAACGCAACGTGGTGGGCTGGGATGTGGAAAAGCAGGGCTTAATTCCTTAAAGCTTTTTGGAATGAGTGGGTGATCTTCGGGAATGAGTTCATCGGACCTTTTAAGGGACAGCAGGCAAGGTCGACCGCTTTGGAATCATGCCACAGGCTCTCGAACACTTCGGCTACCCAGGCGACGGCCTCGGGGCTGTCATCCTCCCAAAGGAGCTCGTAGTTCAGTTTCCAGGCGCTGGCGCTTTCGTTGACGCTCCCAAGGAAGGTGATGGCTCGGCCAGAAACGGACGCTCCTCCTCGGGGAATACCTGGCCAGCGACCTCCTCCTCAGGCTGCCGCATCGGCAGTTCGGCGCGAACGAAGTTCGCAATGGCCGATTCCCAAGGCTCTGCGGGGATTCCTTAAGCGGGATCGAGCGCTGTTCGCAGGCATCGGTAAACTGATCTTTGCCCTAATTGCCGAGTATTATGCTGCGGTTGCTGGCAGGCCCTTGGCCACCGGCATGGTGTCGAGCCATCGCGACAGTAGTCGCGCGGACTTTCGGAGAATTCGCCACATTTCATCCCACGCGAAGGCGCTTGCGCCTTCGCGATGGCACGGCTCCTCGCGAAGGTCTACGAGGTGGACCCCTTCCTCTGCCCAAAGTGCGGAGGAAAGATGGCCGTTATCACGGTGACCTACTCACCCGCGGGTGAGTGGGATCCGGCGGAGATCAGGGGCATCATTGCCTGTCTTGCGCAAAAGGCACGAGGGCCGCCTTGAAGACGAAGTCCAGTTCATTATCCCGGCTCCCTGCTGCGGGAAGACGCGGCTCTGGTTCGTCACTTGAGAGTACCGAGTTCTTAAGCCCTTTTAGGTGTTTTTTCCCGTCCGCTCTTTATGCGAAG